>DAHUYK010000100.1 GCA_027315245.1 Vulcanimicrobiota bacterium
GTGCTGCAAGAAGAATGCCGCCGATGATGCGTCGCATACGAGACCTCCGCACGAGCAACTGATCGCTTGTGCGGGAAGTCTACGACGACTCATGCAGTCAATGCAAACCGAAAATCCGGCACTAGGCGACACTACCCGGCATTAGGCGGCACTACACGGCACCAGGCGACACTAGGCGACACGGCGCGACACACCACCATCTTTTTTTTTGCGTCCGCGAAGGTCCAGATGGCGCGCCGAGGAGGAGGGTGTTGTTGGTAGCCCGGCGAGCCGGCTAGGCGACGACCGAACGGAGCGGTACGACTCCTGCGTGCAAACGGCGCAATGCCGTGAGGTGGCGTTGAATTTCGTTGAAGCTCTCGTCCACCTCGCGCGCGATGAGCGCATGTGACTCCGTCGCCGGATCGGCGATGAGCGGTCCGCGATAGAGCGAGCGTGCAGCTTCGTATGCCTCGGCCGCGCGGTCGAGGCGCTGCGCCGTCATCGCATCGCGCGCCGCCGTCACGTGTGCGGTAAAGCGGGCGAGATCCGTGAGCGCGAGATCGTTGCGCAGTACGATGTCGCGGCCTTCGGTACGAAAGTACAGGTCGACGCGCGACTCCGGCAGGCAACGGCGCAACGCGGCACGGATGTTGCTGCACGTCGTGCGCAGGTTCTGCCGTGCCTGATCGCGATCGTGCGTCGGCCAGAATGCCTCGCACAGCTCCGCGCGTGACGCACGACCGAGCGGCTCGAGCAGAAGGTACTTGAAGAGCAGCCCGTCCTTTCGACGCACCCATTCGACGCGCCGCCCTGCAATGCGAACGTCGAACTCACCCAGGAGCTGGACGAACATCGGCGCGACGTCCGGTAAGGCCGCAACGTCGACGCTCGCTCCGTTCGGACCGAACGCGGCGGCGACCGGCCGTAAGAGCTGCAAGCCGCTCGGTGTCCGGCAGACGTACAGGCCGCTGCGCTCGAGCTCTTGCAAGTCTTCGGCGCTCACGAGCGTTTCACCGGTGCACAGGCGCACGAGAACCGGGCCGAACGGCGACGCGTTTGCATCAGCGAGCACCATCTCGCGCAGCATCGTGCAGCTCTCGCTCTTCCAAACGCTCATGGCGTCGGCGATCGGAGCGTTAGCGTCCGCCGCGGCGACGAGCGCGCCCGCGATCGCGAGCGGCCAGCAATCCGTTTCACGCGCAAGGTGCGCGACGTGTTGTGGCGATGCATCGATGCGCAAGACTGCGCAGAGTTGTGCGATCTCGACGGCGTCGAACGCGAGCTGCGCTGCTCCGAGCGTTGCCGTCGTGCCGTCGAGCAGACGCCTGGGATCCGCAATGCGTTCGCGGGAGCGGGCAGCGACGATCATGCGCACATGATCTGGCGCACCGGCAACGATCCGTGCGAGCGACTCCGCGTCATCGGGGCGCAGAGCGTCGAGGTCGTCGAGCGCGATTTCGCAGGGCGGCATCACTGCAAGCGCCGCCAGCGTCTTCTCGACCGAGAGACCCGCGTCGGCCGCGAGGCCAAGACGCTCGCACAGGATCATCGGTAAACGATCGGTAACGCGCTGCAGCCGTCCTATGGCAATGTAACGGCAGTCGGGATGCGATTGCGCGTACTCGCCGAGAAGCACGGTCTTGCCGAATCCGGGGGGCGCAACCACGGCGCGCAGCGGCGTGCCGGCATGGCGCTCGAGCCACGCGAGTAGACGCCTGCGTGAAATGACGTGCGCCGGCGCTGTAGGCGTTCGCGCTGGGTCCGCGAGAGCCGTGGACAATTTCGACCTCCTGTGGCGGTATGCCGGAAAGGCACCCGCCCATAGAGCATCGACTCCTAGGCTGCCGAGTTTAGGCTCCGCACGCGTTCACCGTCTACGATTTACCGAGACTTTACAAACAGTCGCCGGTCGAGATCCCGCGCCGCTCAACTTCTCCGGCGCGCATTTCCATGACGTGCGCTGCACCGGAGCATCCCACGTACGGACGCCACGGACGCACGCTGCGCACGCTGCGCACGACGCGCCGCTGCGCATCAAGAAACACGACGTCGATCGGCACCCGCATGAACATCGTGTGGATCGATGAGCATCGTTTGAAGAGCATCGCTTCGTCCGGCGAGATCTCCCGCCGCCCGATGAAGCCGACGGTGCGCTGCCGCAGCGTCACCGCCTCGAAGACGCGTATCGCTGGAGGGCTGCTGGGAACGCTAGCCATGGACGCTGACGCCGAAAGCAAGGAGCATCGCGATGACGATGTAGGGCGCAAATGCGATCGGCTGTGTGCCGCGGTGACGGACGACGGAGACGGCCGTTGCGGCGAAGCAGGCCAGGGCGAGCGTCAAGAGCGAGCTCTGCAGTCCGAGCGCGGCGCCGGTGAGCATCGCGAGCTTCGCGTCTCCCCAGCCCATACCGCGTCCGCGTGAGAACGTCGCAGCGAGCGCAAAGGCTCCGAATACAACAGCCGCCGAGATCGCCACCCACCACGTATGATGGAGCAGGACGCCGAGCGCAATGATGCATAGCGGCACGAGCGTAAAGACGTCGGGAACGATCCCCGTTCGTGCATCGCTGTACCAAATTCCGATAAGCGGCACGCCGAGAAGCGCAATCGTCCCGAGTTGCGGCACGTTTCCTCCGCGAGCCGCAACGACGATTCCCAGCAACATGAACGCGACGACGGGAATGGCTGGATGCAAGGCGACGGGAGAGGGTCCGTCCTCATGTGGCGCAATGCGAGCACACAGAAAGTGCGCCGCGATCACCCCGCACGTTCCCGCGCACGCAAAGACGAAGCCCCACGCAACGACTCCCGCCATCAGTGCGTCAGATACCTCGCGAGAACGCCGCCGAAGATGATGATGAAGAGCGCCGGCAGCATGAAGAGCGCCATCGGGAAGATGAGTTTGTTCGAGAGCGCCGCCGCAAGCTCTTCGGCACGCATGATGCGCCGGTCACGCGAATCGGCGGCGAGTTCCTCGATAACGTGCGTGATCGACGCGCCGACGCGCTCGGACTGCACGAGCGCAGTGACGACGGTCGTGAGGTCGGGTTCACGCACGCGCGCCGCCATGGCCGTCAGCGCTTCGGCGCGCGAACGCCCGAGGCGTACGTCCTGCAGTGCGGTGCGCAGCTCGTCGCCGAGCGCGCCTTTCATACCGTCTGCCGCCACGGAAATGGCAGCGTTGAGCGCAACGCCCGCCTCGACCGTGCTCGAGAGCAAATCCAAGAAATCCGGCAGCGCTCTGCGAACCTCCGTCTTGCGCCGGGTGATCGCTCCGGCGAGTTCGCCGAACGGCCGATACAGGCCGAACCCCGCGAGCGCGACGACGATGAGCAGCCCGAGCATCGAGAAGAGATGGAGCGTCACCGCGACGAGGCCGCCGAGGCCCGCGCCGACGGCGCAGTAGATACCCGCGCGCGCGAAAAGCTTCGTTGGAGTGAGATCGTACCAGCCCGCCTCTTGAAGGCGAATCTCGAGGCGGTCGCGGCGCTGCTGGTCGAGCAGACGTTGAAAGATCGTCGCAGCATCGTTTGCTCCGCCGAGGCCTGCCGCGGCATCGATCGCTGCGAGCTGCAACTTGACGTCGCCGTTCGCGCGAGTCATTGCATAGGCGACGCCGCCGAGGACGAGTGCGAGGATGACGACCGCTGCCAGCAGCATCAGATGTCGAGCCTCGAGAGCCGCCCAAAGACGACCCAGCCGACGGCGATGAGACCGACGACGACGCCCAGACAGAGGCGGCCGATGAGCGTTAGGAGCAGACCGTCGCGCATGTCGGGCTCGAAGGTCATGATGAAGGCACCGACGCCGATCGGCAGCGCAGAGATGATGTACTTCGTGAACTTGGCTTCCGACGTGAGCGCTGCGATCTTGCGATTCAGCTTGCGGCGCTGTTTGATCGTCTCGGCGAGGTTCTCGAGCACCTTACCGAGGTTGCCGCCCGTGCCGCTCTGAATGCGAATAGCACGCGTCATCATGCGTACCTCGCTCGACGGCATACGCTCCGCGAGCTGGTCGAGCGCGTCGTAGACGCTGACACCGATCTGCGTCTGTCCGAGGACACGCGAAAACTCGATACGAGCGGGATCGGGCATATCGCTCACGACGGTGAGTAATGCCTGCCGCAGCCCAAGCCCGACGCGCAGCGCTCCCGTAATGAGGCGCAGCACGATCTCGAGCTGGTTGTTGAACTGTGCCAACCGCCGTCCGACCTTGAGGTTCACGTAGCCCTGCACGCCCATGTACGCTAAAACCGACGTCGCCACCAACAACAGGATGCCGACGAACGGCGAGGGCTTGAGCAAGAATGCCAGCACGCCCCAGGGGAGAATCGCTGCGGCGATCACCATCATCGCAAGCTCTTCCGCCTTGATCGGAATGGCCGCGCGCTCCAACGTCTTGCGGTACGGCTCCAAATGCGTCGCAACGTATTCGATGAGCCGATCCCAAAAAGCGACGCATCCGAGCGCGACTGCGCCGGCGACACCGACGAGGACGACGAATGGTGCTACGCCTGCCATACGCTCACCACGCCGCGACGGAGAGCTGCATTTGGCTCAAGCGTTCGATCTGGAAGCTGACGCCGTACTCTTCGAAGCGGCGCATGAAGTTCGGCTGCACGCCGGTATACACGAAGTTGCCGGCGAGCTTGCCCTCTTTATCCATCCCGTGCTGATCGAACCGCAGGATCTCTTGCGTCGAGATGATGTCGCCTTCCATACCGACGACCTCGCTGACCGACGTTACCTTACGGCTTCCATCGCGGAGGCGAGACGTTTGCACGATGACGTCCACGGCGCCCGCGACCTGTTCGCGAATCGCGCGGACCGGAATCTCGAACCCGGCCATCAACACCATCGTCTCGATACGCGACAGACAGTCGCGCGGCGTGTTCGCGTGGATGGTCGTCAGCGAGCCGTCATGACCCGTGTTCATCGCCTGGAGCATGTCGAGCGCTTCACCGCCGCGGCACTCACCGACGACGATGCGGTCGGGGCGCATGCGCAGCGAGTTGCGCACGAGCTCGCGAATTGGAATCGCCCCACGGCCTTCGACGTTCGCAGGCCGCGCTTCCATGCGAACGACATGATCTTGGTGCAGTTGCAGTTCCGCAGCGTCTTCGATCGTGATGATGCGCTCCGTCGGAGGAATGAACCCCGAGAGCACGTTGAGCAGCGTCGTCTTGCCCGAACCGGTACCGCCGCTGATGACGATGTTGAGCCGCGACTCGACCGCAGCGCGCAGCAAGTCCGCCATCTCGACGGTGAGCGATCCCTTTGAGACGAGATCGTCCGACGTGAGGCGGTCCTTTGCAAAGCGCCGAATCGTGATCGTGGGGTAGTCGACCGAGAGCGGCTCGATCGTCGCATTGACGCGGGATCCGTCGGGCAAGCGCGCGTCGACCATCGGCACCGCTTCGTCGATGTGACGGCCGATCGGCGAAATGATCCGCTCGATCACGAGACGCAACTGGTGCGTATCGTTGAATGTCATTCCGGAAAGCTCGATGCGGCCGCGGCGCTCGACGTAAATTCTGTCCGGGCCGTTGACCATGATCTCCGAGACGTCGGCGTCGGCCATGAGATCTTCGAGCGGCCCCAAGCCCAAGGACTCGTGAATGACTTCCTGACGCAGGCGGGCAACCTCTTCGGCGGAGCCGACACCCGGACGCTTCGCGATGACTTCCGAGATCGTCGCATCGACCTCCGAGCGCAACTGCTCGAGCCGCAGCGGGTCGGCGTTCGCGCCGATGGCAGCGAAGTCGATGCGACGCGAAATTTCGCGATGAATTTCGGCTTTGAGCGCGTTACGCTCGCCGCGCTGGCGATCCGCCGTGCCGTCGGCGGAACGATTCGAGGCCTCGTTCTGCACGGCGCCGTTCTGCTTGCTGCGGTCGACCATGCGGCGCTCGCCAAGCGGCGTGTTCGTCGAGGGCTGCAGCACGAGAAGGTCGGCCGCTCGCGGTCCGCTCTTGAGCATCTCGGTCAGCGCGACGATCGTCTTTTCGAACTTTTTGTCGTCGTTCGGCAAAACTTCGCCTGCGATCTTCAGTTTGAGCGCGCGCTCGATCTCCGAGGTCGGAACGCGTCCCTTTGCGTCGCGCGTGACGATCGCGCCGGTGAGGCGTGACTCCGGAACGCCGAACTTCAATAGTTCAAGTTGCATCACGCGCGCGCCGGTGACGCCGAGCATCGAGGGTTCGACGACGAGCATGAACTGCGCGGCTCGCACGGCGAAGGGCCGAACGGCGGCGGCAAACGGCTGCGCCGCGTCGACGACGATGTACTGCAGTTTGTCAGACACCTGGCGCAGCAGCTGCTCCACCTTGTCGGGCTTGATCGTGAAGCCGTCGTGAATCGAGCCTGCCATCTCGAAGAGCATGAGGTTCGGTGCAACCTCTGCCATCGCGACGTCGTCCTGTCCGCGGCGCAGGTCGATCTTCGCGATCGCGTTGAAGAGCACCGCACCGGCACGGCGACCCGACAGATCGCCGTCAACGAGGAGCGTCGGCGCCCCGTCGTTGGCGAGCTTCGTCGCGACGTTCGTGGCAACCGTCGTCGCACCGACTCCGCCTTTGGAGCCGATGACGAAGAAGATGTCAGGCATCGCTAGCTATTCCGACGATCCCGTGCCGCCGATTGCGCCGCCGGCTGCAGCGCCGACGCCGTTGATCTGATCGCCGTCGATGATCTCGACCGGCGAGAACGGAAGCGGTGCGACTGCGGGTCCGCGCGCAGGAGCCGGGGCCGAGCTCGCGCCCGAAGAAGCCGGATACGTGCTTGACGCGAAGATGAGCTCTTGCGTCGTGCCGCTCGGATCGCCCTTGGGCCGCAGCGCGAGACGCAGCGTCGCGTTCAGGTCGGCCATTGTGACCAATTCCGCCTGCGACGGCGTCACTTCGAGCGTCACCGATCGCGGCACGTCCGGCACCGGCTGCTGCCCTGGTGCCGGCGTCGACGGCGTGATCGGTGCAATCTCTCCGCCGACGGCGAAGACGGTGACGTCGCGCAGGATGATCGAAGCCGTCGGCTGTGCGTTGCCCACGCGTGGGGGCACCGCGATGACGTCGACTTTGTCGCCGGGCTGCACGAGCCCCGACACGTCGCGCACTTCGTCGACCGGAATCGAGATCGCGCGATAGCCACGCATGAGATGAAGCTCCTGCACCGGCGCTTCGTCCTTCGTCGTGTTCGACGACGTGATCGTGGCGCCAGCCGGAATGGGGCCAAGTGCCACATCACCGGAAAGGTCGCTCGGCGACGAAAACGCGCTCGGATCCACGTCGCTGCTCGGCCGCATCACGACGTTGACCATCGAGCTCGTCAACGACGCATGAGCGGGAATGTCGGCGACCGCGACGAGCACGGGGCGCGGCGGCGCCTGTGCAACCTGCTTGTTCGACGACGAAATATAGTTGAAGGTCAACAGACCGGCACCGGCCGCCAAGACGGCGGCGACGATCAGCAACATGTTCCGTTTGTTCATTGGACGATCCTCAATGCTGGGAAGATGGTGACACCCGCGACGGCGATGGCGAACCCGAAGCCGATAGCGACGGCGTACGGGATGCGCGTGCCGCGCGCGTCGACCGCTGCACCGGCCAGCGTCAAGCTGCGTCCGGCGATCGAGGTCGCGAGGCCGTAACGCACGCGCGAAAGAACCGCACCGAGCTCGCCGCGTGCAAGCGAGACGGCGAGGGCCAAAAGGCCGCCGCAGAGCGCGGAGTACGCCGCGACGTCGACGCACGCCGGAAATCCGGCGAGCGCGCAGACGCCCGCGAGCAGCTTCACGTCGCCGCCTCCTAGTATGCCCGTCGCATGAACGACGGTTCCAAGGAGAAGCACGGTGGCGAGAATCGCGGATGCGACGAGCGCGGCGTGAACGCCGTCGAAGGCGGCCAGCGGCACGGCGGCGGCGAGCAGCGGCAGCGTCAGCGCGTTCGGGACGCGACGCGAGCGCAGGTCCGTGCACGCGGCGATGCCGCATGCGCCGAGTCCTGCTGCCAGCGCAATGGTTTGAGCGTGTGAATACATGAAGGTTCTCTTACAACTCGTTTGCGGAGCGCGAGTACATGCTGTTGATCGAGCTCCCGAACGTCGCGAGGACGCCGATGACGACGAGAGCGACGAGCATGAGCAGAAGCCCGTACTCCGCCAGGGTCGCACCCTGGTCGTCTGCCATCAGTCTTCGAAAAATCGTCAGCATGGTTGGAGGCGGGCTGCTCGCGCATGCTTGCAGCCCGCCGATCCTTTCGTGCGCTTAGAGCTCGTTTGCGGCCGAGCTGAAGAGCGCTTTGATGTTGCCTCCGAGCAGGGTCATGCTGGCGATCGCCGCCAGTGCAACGAGTGCGAGCAACAGGCCATACTCGACCAGCGTCGCACCGCTATCGTCCTTCACGAGGCTTTTGACTGCGGAAAACATGGTTGTTCTATCTCCTCACTAAGGTGTTGTAGGTACGAAGGTGTTCTTACGGGCCGTGGTCGTTGTCCACGTCCGTAGACGTGATCGGTGGCCCGCTCGAGAGAGTACCGACGACGAAGGTGGTGAACGCCGGCGCGATGCCGGGCGATTCAGCCATAATCGTGATTTCGGTTCCCTGCTCGTAGTCGGGGGCGATCGGAAGCATTACCGAGAATGCGCCGGAGGCGTCCGCAACGACGTCAATGCGGTTGAGAAACACTTCCGGTAGGTCGCTCGAGAGTCTGGCTCTGGCCGTAATCTCGACAGACGCTCCGGGTGGAGCGGTCCCGGTAACGTCGATCGCCTCTGCGCCGTCATGCCGGCGAGCGGAGAGCGCGATCGTTCCGGTTGTGGGTGCTTGCCCGACATGTACCGGCGGTGCGCCGGCGGCGGGAGTCGTAGACCCCACACCGCCTGCGCCGGCCGGCCATTCCGGAGCCGAGAACCCATAGCCCGGATAGACCGATGAAACGACAGCTGCGTGGGCGTTCGCACCTACCCAGTTGTGCTGTCCCTGCGAGGACGTCGGCCCTAGAATGCCGGCCGAAGCCGTGCTTGCCAGAGCCATGATGAGCGACGCTGCACCCGCAGAAGACGTGAACGCTTTATGCAACATGCCGTTCTCCTTTCCGTGAACGTGCGGCCATCATAATCGAGGTTCGGCTCGCTGCAAACGCTGTGCGCACAAGCTTTACACAAAGCAAACGGTGCGTTTATGCCCTAAAGGTTAGGGGTCGTGTCATAATGCTCTCGATGCCGTAGCTCACGGAAGGAGCTTCATGACAATGGTACTCGCTCGCGCGACGTGCGCGGCACTCATAATGACACTCGCGGTGGCGCTGAATGCCGCGCCGGCTGGTGCGAATCCTGCGGTGATCTCGCTGCAAAGCGGTCACTCCACGATCGTTCCTGTCAGCGGACTCACGCGCGTTGCGGTGGGCGACGGCCAGATCGCCGGCGTCGTGCCGATTGGCACGAGCCAGTTGATCGTCAACGGAAAGTCCCCGGGAACGACGACTCTCTTCATATGGTCTGCGCGAGGACGGACGAGTTACATCGTTCGCGTCACCGCCGGCACGCTCGACAACTTCGCCGGAATGCTCCAGGCCGCGCTGAATCAACCCGGCGTTCGCGTCGAGACCTACGGCACGAACGTCATCGTCTACGGGACGGTCGACGATATGGCGCAGTGGGTGAACCTCGACAACATCGTCCAGCGCTTCGAAACCGTTTCGAAGGACCAGCACTACCATATTCTCAACGCGGTGAGCGTGCGTCACTCGCTCGACTCACTGCAGTCGTACTTCGCACACTCCCCGACCGCGCACGACCTTCGGATGGAGCCCGACGGGAAGGGCAACATCATCGTCAGTGGATACGTGCGCGATCAAGTAGAGGAAGAGCAAGTCGTCAACCGCGCGAAGGTACTCGCGGGCACCTATCTCGCCGCTAACGGCCAGGTCATCGACCGGCTCGAGCTGATGCGCAACAGCCAGATCAGCATCAAAGTCTACGTCCTCGAGATCGACAAGACGGGACTCGGCGACCTCGGCCTCTCGCTGCAATCCGCGGTCTTCAATCCGAGCACGGGAACGTACTCGTACTCGCAGCCCTCGTTTCCACTCGTCGAAGGGCCGGGAGCGAGCCTGCTCGGCAAAGCGCTCAACATCGCGCCGTTCTTCCGCGCAGCCGCGCTCGCCCCGACGCTCAACCTCGTGCTCCAGAGCGGCCACGCACGTGTCCTCTCGGCGCCCGACCTCGTCACGACGCCGGGCAACCTTGCGACGTTCCTCGTCGGAGGTCAGATCCCGTACGTCTATTCGACCGGCATCGGAAACGTTTCCGTCGACTGGAAGGACTACGGCGTACAGCTCAACGTGACGCCGACGCTGCTTCCAAACGGCAGCATCGAGTGCAAGATCACCCCCGACATCTCGAACCTCGACTATCAAGACGCCGTGCAGGTGAACGGATTCTACATCCCTGCTCTCAAGGAGAGTAAGCTCTCGACCGACGTCATCACGGCGCCGGGCGAGTCGATTATCATGGGCGGTATGCTCGACCGTGTGAGCCAGCGGACGATCAGCAAGATCCCGATTCTGTCGTCAATCCCGATCCTCGGGAAGCTCTTCCAGTCGGTGAACTACCAAAACTCGGAGACGGACGTCGTCTTCGTTCTGACCCCGGAGATCGTATCGCAGTAATGAACGCACTGCGATCGCTCCTGATCGACGACGAGGGCGCTGCACTCGCAGAGTACGCTCTCGTCCTCTCGATCATCGCGCTCGGCTCGATAACCGCGCTCGCCGGCCTCGCGCTTGCGTGCAGCGCAACGTGGAGCAGCTCGAGTTCGGCAATGCAGACGTACGCAGCGGGAAGCCCGCCACCGTGAAATACCTGCCTACGCGCGGGGCCGCCTTGGCCGAGACCGCGATCGTTCTCAGCTTTACGCTGCTCGTCATCTTCGGCGCGATCCAAATCGCGCTCGTCGGCTTCTTCCAGACGCAGCTCGACGGCGCGACGTTCATGTATTCGCACGCGATCGCGACGGGCTCCTCGAACACGAGCGCCATCGACACCGCGCTCGGCCCCGTCTTTCCGAACGTCCCCATGGGGAATCTCTCGGAGAGCGCAGCGAACCCACTCGCCACCGACACGGGAGGCATGCCGAACTTCACGCAGTGGGGCTCCGTCACGCAGCGCTTCGGCGGCGCGTCGATCATTCGATCGCAGATGGTCACGACGAAGGCGTCTATGACCGTCAACGGGCTCTCCGTACTCGGAAACTCCGTCACGCTCTCCTCTGCAAATATCGAAGGTGCACCGATGGTCGGGAATCACGACGACGACGCACAAGGCGCGAACTACAACAGCTCGACGGTCTACAACTCGCTCGTGAACCCGCTCACTGTCGACGACCAAAACGTGCCGCCCTACTACTTTACCCTCGCGTTCATGCGCTACTGTTCGACGTTCTCGTTCGGCACTTCGTGCTCGTCGAATAACTGGGGCTTGCGCGAACTGGGCTTGGCCGAGTTTCTCAAAGACGATCCCACCGGCAACGCCGGCAACTACAACACGAGCGCCGACGGCATCGGCCCCAATGGTACGTTCGAAACGATGGCCTGCCATCAGCGGATATACTCCGATCTCGCCGCCGCCTTCCCGGCGACGATGCCCGCGCCGTCACCCTCGCCCGGCCCGAACAATAACTACGACGAGACCTCCACGGGGCCGTCGTCGGTCGCTGCATGGAACGGCGCGTCGTTCCAACTCGTCTACTCGTGGGACGTTCTCAACGGCTCCGGCGGAACGGGATCGATGACCGGGCGCGAACAGCCGATGGCGCCGGAGAACGGCTGCACGTCGGGCGGAGTAGGGTCGTGAACCGCCACATACGTCGCGCTCCCGAATCGCAACGGGGCCAGATGCTGCCCATTTGGGCCTTCGGCACGCTCACGGTGCTGACGATGCTCGCGCTCGCCCTGAGCTACGGACAGATGGTCACATGGCAGATGCGTGCGATGAACGCGGCAGATGCGGCCGCGCGAGGCATGCTCTCGGTACAGACGACGCAGTGGAACGAGACGGAGTCGGCGCTGCACGCCGCGGCGGTCGAGGAGTACCGCCTGCGCGTCACGATGGACGACCTTTTGGAAGTGATGCACAACAGCGGCGGCTGCAACACGTACGGTGAGAGCACGCTGTCACAGTCTCAAGCTTCTCCGTCGTCGCCTGGCAGTTACTTCGCGCAGCCCTTCTACCGCGGCGGCGGCGGCGGGTCCACGCCGACGCCAAGTCCGACGGCGAGCCCGACGGCCTCGCCGACGCCGAACGCCCAGAGCTGCGTCACGCTGTACGCGGCGTTACGTCAAAACTACTTCGATGAACTGACGCGTTACACGAACGACGTGACGGTGCTCGGGCGCCTGTCGACGCCGACGTGGTCGACCCAGGTTCAGGAGATCAAATCGGCGCTCGCGCAGTACCAAGCCGACTGCGGCACGACAGCTGGCGGCGACTGCGCGTTTGACTACACGGTCGTGGAAGTGACGCCGCGGCCGACGACGTACTTGGAGGACGTCTATGCCGATTGCTGTTCGTTCGTCGTGGGCGGCGGCACGAGCGGAAATCCGAAGCTTGATTTGACGCCGATGGAGATTGAGGTCGTCGCGTGCGCGAAGATCACGCCGTGGGTTCCGAGTTTCTGGCATTGGGGAGGGGCCGCCGTCGACGTGGTCGGGCGTGCGGCCGCGACGTCGATCATGGCGTCGCAAGAGTTCATGTATGTCGGCTCACTCGTCAATCCGGCGAGCACGTCGAGCGCTGTTTTCCAGCAGGCCGAGTATCCGGAGAGCACGACGGGCTCTTCGCTTGGATTCGGTAACGGCGACCAGTACTATCGCATCGACTACGGCGGTAACCCAAACGATCCGTATAATAGCGGCAACCCGGCGAGTTCGAACGGCGTGAGCGGGTTTATGTACTCGGCGCGCAACCCCGGGCTCGAGGTGGCCGACGGTTTCTGGAGCACTATGGCGATCAAACCCTTCGCCGGCATTCTGACGCCGGGAACGAGCTTCACGTGCAAATGACGCGCCGCAACGCCGAACGCGGTCAGGCGACGCTGGAGACGGCGCTCTTTCTGCCGCTCTTCTTGCTCGTGCTTTTCGGCGTCATCTGGGCCGTGCAGTCGTCGGTCGTCGGCGAACGCTCGCAGATGGCGGTACGCTTTGCCGGCCTTATCTCCAATGAGGCTAACCCGTACGACCGCTACAGTCTCGGCGCGCTCTATGACGGCCTTCCGGGCGTAGCGCAGAGCGAGGTCTACACATGTGTCACGCCGGCGCCGGACGCACTGATGAACGACGGGAACTTCCCCGGACCGACGACGCCCCAGTTTTTCCAGCCTACGGGCGGGACGGCGACCGGAACCTGTTCGCAAGGCGAAACGCATCTCACCGGTGGAACGATGACGGCGCCGCTGCTCTTTCTGCAGACGCGGTCGAGTATCGCCGCAACGACGAACGTTCCGTCGTACATCTCCGCGGTGCTTGGCGCGACGCAGAATCTCACCGCCACGCAGAACTTCATCGACGGACCGGATATTCACACGATCCTCACGTGCTATAACGACGGAAGTACCGACGACCTCGGAACCGTCGTCGCCGACTCGCTCACCGATACAGCGGTGAACGCAACGACCGCTCCGACACCGATTCCGGACAGCCCCTCGACCGCGGCGCTCTCGCTCTCCAACGCCTGCTAGCGCGCTCGGTGGAGTACCTGCACGCGGCGGCGAAGGACGCGCGGTGCCGTTGCTCGTCGTGCCCACGCCGCTCGGTAATCTGCGCGACATCACGCTGCGTGCCCTTGATGCGCTGCGCTCCTGCGATCTCGTCTTGGCCGAGGACTCGCGTGTCGCGCGCAGACTGCTCGCCGCGCTCGAGATCCGAGGCAAACAGATCTGGACGTACCACGAGCACAACGCCGCTGCAACGACCGGCGCAATTCTCGAGCGTGCGCGCACGCAGTGCGTCGCGCTGACCGCTGACGCCGGCATGCCTGGAATCTCCGATCCGGGCACCGAGCTCATCGCCGCAGCGCGCGCGAACGGCATTCCCGTCGACGCTTTGCCGGGGCCGAGCGCGCTCGTCGGCGCTGCCGTGCTCTCGGGATTCCCGCTGCGCCGCCTGCTCTTCGAAGGGTTCGCGCCGCGCGCTGCCGCCGCGCGCCGCGAACGCTTCACTTTGGCGACCCGCAGCGGTTTCACGAGCGTCTGGTTCGAGTCGCCGCAGCGCATCCGCGCCGCGCTCGCCGATCTCGCGGCGGTCGCGCCGGCGGCGCAGGTCTTTCTCCTGCGCGAGTACACGAAGCTGCACGAGCAGCAACTTCTCGGCACGCCCGCAGAAGTCGCAGCAGGGCTCGAGGATCCCGTGCGCGGCGAAATCGCCTTCGTCGTTGAAGCATCGAGTGAAGCGTCTGCCACAGCCGCGCACGCACCGCTCGACGAGGAGATCGACGCGCTGCTCGCCGGCGGCACATCCGTCTCGTCCATCGCCAAGGAACTCGCGGCGCGCGGCCACGGCGAGCGGGGTGATCTCTACGACCGCATCAGCAGGCGCAAAGCGGCCGGAGGGGCTCCTCGCAACGGGTCATAACGTAGCAGCGTGGAGCGCGCCTACTATGTCACGACGCCGATCTACTACATCAGCGGCAACCCGCACATCGGGCACGCCTATACGACGGTCGTCGCTGACGTCCTCGCACGGACGGCCCGCACGATCGGCCCGGCGTTCTTCCTCACCGGCACCGACGAACACGGACAAAAGGTAGCGAACGCGGCCGCCGCGGCTGGAAAGACGCCGCAGACGTGGTGCGACGAACTCGTGCCGCGATGGCAATCGCTCTTTGCGGCGTATCACGTCGCCTACGACGACTTCATCCGTACGACGCAGCAGCGGCACGAACACGTCGTTCAGCGCGTCTTCTCGGCGCTGCGCGAACGCGGCGACGTCTATCTCGGAACGTACGAAGGCTGGTACTGCGTCGCCGACGAGACGTTCTGGCTGGAATCGAAGCTCGTCGCCGGCAAGTGTCCGACGTGCGGGCGCGACGTGCAGTGGCTCTCCGAAGACGATTGGTTCTTCGCACTCTCGAAGTACGCGCCGCGGCTGATCGAACACTATCGGGCGCATCCCGATTGGGTCCGGCCCCAGAGCGTCTACAACGAGATGATGGCTCTGTTGGAGGAGGGGCTCGAAGATTTCAGCATCTCGCGCAGCACGTTCGACTGGGGCATTCCCATACCGGACGGCAGCGGTGTCATCTATGTTTGGTTCGACGCGCTGCTCAACTACATCACCGCGATCGGCTGGTCGGTCGACGACGCGCGCTTTCACCGCTTCTGGCCTGCGCGCGTGCAGCTCGTCGGCAAAGAGATCGCACGCTTTCACACGCTCGTCTGGCCCGCGGTGCTGTGGGCGCTCGGTGAAGAAGCGCCCGAGATCGTCTTCGCGCACGGGTGGATCACCGTCGAAGGCCAGAAGATGGGCAAAAGCCTTGGTAACGCCGTCGACCCGTTCGCGCTCGCCGATCGTTTCGGTGCCGATTCGCTGCGCTATTTTCTCCTGCGCGAAGCGCCGTTCGGGAGCGACTTTTCGTACTCGGATACAAAGATCGCACAGCGTCACAACAGCGATCTCGGCAACGACTTCGGCAACCTCGTCCATCGCACGCTTTCCATGCTGCAGCGCTATTGCGGCGGCATCGTGCCGCCCGCCGGCGAGGCGCCAGTGCTCGAACGCTTCGCCGGCCTTCCGCTGCGCGTGCGCAACGCAACGCTCGACCTTCGCTTTCGCGAATCGCTCGAAGCGATCTGGGAACTCGTGACCGCGCTGAACCGAACGATCGAGGAGCGCAAGCCATGGACGCTTCATAAGGAAGAACGCAAGCGGGAGCTCGACGCGTTGCTCTACGAACTCTGCGAAGGGATCAGGCGGCTCGCCGTCCTTCTCCATCCCGTGATGCCCGAACGCATGGAGGAGCTTTGGCAGCGCTTGGGCGCCGGCACCCCGATCGGGCAAGCTTGGGAGGACGCATTTGCGCAGCGCATCGCGCCCGGCACCCTGACGACCCTGCGCGAGCCGCTCTTCCCGCGCATCGATCCGGCCGAGGAATGATTGACAGTCACACGCACGTGCATGATGCCGCGTTCGACGCGGATCGTGACGCGGTGATGGAGCGGGCGCGTGCGGCGGGCATTGAAGCGTTCGTAACCGTCGGCTGCGATCTCAAGGACAGCGCACGCGCCGTTGCAACAGCAAAGCGGTACGGCATCGCTGCATCCGCCGGCATCCATCCGCACGAGGCAAAGGATGCGCCGGCGGACGTCGCAGCAGCGCTCGAACCGCTGCTCGAGGATCGCACCGTCGTCGCGGTCGGCGAAACCGGCCTCGACTTCTACTATGACCACAGCCCTCGTGAAGCCCAAGAACGCGTCCTGCGCTCTCAACTCGCCGTAGCACGAGCCCGTAGTCTACCGCTCATCTTTCACGTGCGTGACGCGCACGCACGCATGATGGAGATCTTGCGCGAGGAACGCTGGCAGACGCTGCGCGGCGTCGTCCACTGCTTCACCGGCGATACCCGCGAAGCCGAGGCGTACGTGCACGAGTTCGGCCTCTTGCTCGGCATCGGGGGAGTGCTGACGTTCAAGACCGCGGCAGCGTTGCGGGACGCCGCCGCAGCCGTCAGCATCGGATCATTGCTGCTCGAGACCGACGCTCCATATCTCGCCCCTGTACCGCACCGCGGCGAACGGAACGAACCCGCCTTCATGAGACATACCGCCGAGCAGCTGGCGCAGTGCCTCGATCTCGCTCCGTCCGACGTCATCCGGTGCACGAACGAGAACGCGCGGTCCCTATTCGCTTTTCCTTAAGGCACGTCGGCAGCAGACCTCCACCGCGTCTCGAACGCGGCACGCAAGCGGGCGCAGATGCGAGCATCGCGGCTGCGAGCGCCCCAATCGAGCGCTTTTGGTTGAAGGTATGCGGAGGTGGCGTTCGCCGAGCCGATCCATGCGCCGCTGCCGGTCACCGCGAACTTCTCGTTTGCGGCGCACGTGCGGACGCGTACGCCGCTGCGCTCGAGGCACCGCACCAGCGAGCGTTCCTTCGTATCGAGCGTGTGACGCGAGAGCAGGAGGCGTGGAGCGCGACCCGAGCGCCCCAGGCGCTCGAGCTGCGCATAGACGGCGTTCCCGCTTCCGAGGCTCTCGCTCTCGACCACAACGTCGCCGCGGCGGCGTGCGGCGCGCAGCAGCGAGGCTTCCAATGCCAGCGCGTCGCTCTTGTACAGCGCGAGCCGGCGCGACGGGACGGCCGCTGCACCAGCCGCGGCTGCACGCAGCGCTCGCACGTCGCGGATGCAATCGTCGCGCAGGAGCGTGCCTCCTTTTGCGAAGTTGACGTCGTCGAGATAGAGCGCCTCGTCGACTGCCGCGGCCTTAGCGTGAAGCTGCGCCTCCGTGCCGTCCGTATCGACGAGCCGTGCGTCCGCCCCGTCGCGCCGCAACGCCTCCACCGTCGATTGGTTGAAGCGCGCGATGCCTCCACGCGCATCGTGATACGGGTGGCCCTCGAGCCGCACGGTAACGTGCGCTCCCCGGCGTGCGGTGACGGCGAGCGCGTCGAAGAGCTCCCCACGCGGCAAGAGATAGGCGACAACGGTGACGTCGCGTGCGCGCTCGATCGCGGAGAGGAGGCGCCGCTGCGATGAAAGTGCGAGCATGCCCTTCCATCCCGACGAAGGGCGCGTTCGCCAAGGGTTGGAAGCCTGTCGTCGTGCGCTCCGACCCCACACGCCCCGACGCCCGGTCCGTCTACGTGCGCGACATGTTCGCCCAGATCGCTCCCCGGTACGATGCGACCAACCGCGTCCTCACCGCAGGTTTGGACGAAGGCTGGCGGCGGCGTGCGATCGCGCTGCTCGCCCCCCCGCGCGGTGGAAGCATCCTCGACCTCTGCTGCGGCACCGGCGACGTCGTCTTCCATCTCAAGCGCGCGGACTCGTCGCTGCGCGTCACGGGCGTCGATTTCTGCTCGCCGATGCTCCAGGGAGCTCGCGAACGCGCGCAACACGCGCGATACGGCGACGTGGCATTCGTCGAGGGTGACGTCACGGCGCTTCCGTTCGATGACGAATCGTTCGACGGCGCGACGATGGCGTTCAGCATGCGCAACGTCGTCGACATCGACGGCGTGCTGCGCGAAGTCCTGCGCGTGCTGCGTCCAGGAGCCCGCTTCGTGAACCTCGACGTGAGCAAGCCCCGCAACGCCCTCTGGCGCCGTCTCTTCGGCCTCTACTTCTATGGCGTCGTGCCCCTCGTCGGCGGATTCGTCGGAGGCTCTCGCCAAGCGTACGCCTATCTTCCCAGTTCGCTGACGCATCATCCCGACGGAGTGCAGCTGCGCGATCGTTTTGCACGCGCCGGGTTCGAAAAAGCGGCATGCGTGCCGCTCGTCGGGGGCGCGATCGCCGTTCACACAGGCACGAAGCCCGTCCGTGAGGTCGCTGCGGCCGGCGGCACAGAGGCATCCTAGGTGCTCGAAGAACTCGCGCAAGAGGGCGCGCTTCAAGAACTCGTCGAGCAGTATTTTCGCTCGAGCTTCACGACCGAAAATCCGATCATCACGCAGGCCGTCAAACGCATGCTCGCGGCCGGAGGCAAGCGCCTGCGCCCGCGACTGACGCTCTTGGCCGTGCAGGCCTGCGGCGGCGATCCGACACGGCATCTGCATCTCGCGGCATACATGGAGCTCATTCACGTCGCAACGCTCATCCATGACGACGTGGTCGACCGCGCTGCGACGAGGCGCGGCGTCAACGCGACGGCGATCGACTTCGGCAACCGGACGAGCGTTCTCGCCGGCGACTACCTCTTTGCGTGGATATTCAAGAACGTAACGGCCAACTATGCCGCTCCGATTCCGCAGGTGCTCTCGACGACGCTGGCCGAGATCTGTGACGGTGAAGTGCTGCAGCTGCATGCGCTCGGGGAGCTCGACACGACGCTGGCGCAGTACGTCGCCATCGCGAAGCGAAAGACCGCATCGCTCTTTGCCGCCGCAGCCGAATGCGGCGCACGCGTGGCGAATGCCGCAACGCAGGAGATCGGTGCGCTGCGTACGTTCGGCGAATGCTACGGCGTCGCGTTCCAGATGCTCGACGATCTGCTCGACGTGACCGCCGAGAGCGCCGTTCTCGGCAAGCCCGCGGGCAACGACTTAGCGGAAAAGAAGATGACGATCCCACTCATCCTGGCGCTTGCACGCGCAGATGTGCCCTTTCGCACGTCGGTCGCGGGCTACTTCTCCGGGGATGAGACGTCGCTCGGGCCGATCCTCGAAGCGATCGAGCGGCAGGGTGGCGTTGCCGCGACGCGGCGCGAGATCACGCACTGGATCGAAGACGCGAAGCGTGCGTTGCAGCCGTTGCCGGAGGGTGCGGCGAAGAAACGGCTGAGCGGCCTCGCCGACGCACTCCTCGAATAAGGAAGAATCTCCATGACCCTCCATCCGTTATTCGCCTTTCTCGACGCGCCGATCGTCATCGGCATCGTCGTCCTTGCCGCGCTTCTCTTCGGCGCGGACAAGCTTCCAAAGCTCGCTCGCAGCGCCGGGCAAGCAAAGAAGGAGTTCTTGGCCGGCCAGGCCGAGGCGGACGAAGCGGTCCTGCGCGCGCGCGAAGAGGCTCGCCGCAGAGCGCAGACCGAGCAGCGCGACATCATGGACGGCGTCGAAGCGGGGGCGATCAACGGCGAGCCGGTACCGCCTCCGTCGGATAAAGGCACGCTCTCTTCGTAGCGGCTGCGAGTTCATAAGGGCATCGGCCGATGCTGACGCAGGAGCGCACTCCCGGCAACTCAG
>DAHUYK010000008.1 GCA_027315245.1 Vulcanimicrobiota bacterium
CACGGCACGGTCGACGACGGGATGGCGCATCTCGTCGAGCGTTCCGTTGCGCTCGCGAACGGCGAGCACGCCGCCGCAATCGTGCTCGAGGTCGACAGCCCCGGCGGACTCGTCTCGTCGGTGTTCGACATCGAGGATGCGCTGCGCTCGGCGCAGGAACCGATCATCGCTTATGTGAGTGAGCGCGCGTACTCGGCGGCCGCGCTCATCACGCTCAGCGCGCAGCGTATCATCGTGGCGCCCGGTGCATCCATCGGTGCCGCCGAGCCGATTCCAAACACGCCCAAAGAAGTCTCCGCACTGACTGCCGAGTTTCAATCGACGGCGGAACGCAATCATCACAACGTCACCATCGCCGGTGCGATGGTGAATCGCAGCATCGTCGTTCCCGGCCTGAAGGCCGCCGGCACGATCTTGACGCTGAACACGTCGCAGGCGCTGCGCTACCACCTTGCGGTTGCGCAGGAGCCGACGCTCGACGCGGCGCTCGCCTTCGTGCATTTGAGTGCGAATCCGCGTCAGAGCGAGCACTTGTCGTGGGGCGAAGCGCTTGCGCGCTTCGCCACCGACCCGGCGATCAGCGGCATCCTGCTCTCGATCGGCATGCTCGGGCTCATGGTCGAACTCTACACGCTCCACGGAATAGCCGGGATCATCGCGCTCGTCGCCTTCGGACTCTTCTTCGGGACGCACATCTACGCGGGCTTTTCAAACTGGGGCGTCGTTGCGCTCGCGGTGCTTGGCCTCGTCGGGATTCTGTGGGAGCTGCACGTCGTCCCCGGCCATACGTTCCCGGGAGTCTTCGGAGCACTTGCGCTGCTCGCGGCCATCGTCCTGGCCTTCGGCATCCCGCAGATCGGCGTCGCGTTCGAGACGCTCGCCGGTGCGGTCGGGCTCACGATCGTCCTCTTCTTCCTGATCTTGCGCTTGCTGCCGGAGAATGCGTGGATGCGCCGCCTGGCGCTCACGTACGCGCAAGGGCGCGACTACGTCTCCAGCCGCGACTTCGGCGACCTCAAAGGGCGCACCGGCATCGCGGCGTCGCAGCTTCGGCCGGCGGGCGTCGCCTCGATCGACGGACGCCGTATCGACGTTCTCACCGAGGGCGGCTACGTCTCGCCGGGGACGCCGATTCGTGTCACGCGCGTCGAGGGCGCGCGCATCTTCGTCGAGCCGGCCGCCGGCGTCGACACACCGTAAAGGAGTTCATTTTATCGTGGCAATCGTGACCGGCATCATCATCCTCGCCGCGTTCATTCTCTTTCTCATGTTCCTCTACTACTTTCCGCTCGGACTCTGGATTCGCACCATCGCTGCCGGCGTGCCGTTGGGAATCATTACGCTCGTGCGCATGCGCCTCATCGGCATTCCACCGGGCATCATCGTCACGAACTACGTGCGCGCACGCAAAGCCGGTTTGAACGTTACCATCGACCCGATGCAATCGCACTATCTCGCGGGCGGCAACGTCGAAGCGGTGACGCTCGCGATGATCGCGGCACAGCGCGCGCAGCTTCCGCTCGAGTGGCAGCGCGCCGCGGCGATCAACCTTGCGGGCCGCAACGTGCTAGAAGCCGTGCAGACGTCGGTCAACCCGAAGGTGATCGAAACGCCAATCTTTCAAGGTGTGGCGCAAAACGGCATCCAGCTCAACGTCAAGGCGCGCGTCACCGTACGCAGCAACCTCGACCGGTACGTCGGTGGCGCCGGCGAGCAGACCGTCATCGCGCGCGTCGGCGAAGGCGTCGTGGCAGCGGTCGGCGCGGCCATCGACCATAAAGAGGTGCTCGAGTATCCCGACCGCATCAGCAAGACGGTTCTCGCCAAGGGCCTCGACGCCGGGACGGCCTTCGAGATCGTCTCTATCGACGTCGCCGACGTCGATGTGGGAAAGAACATCGGTGCGGAGTTGCAGACGAGTCAGGCTGAAGCAGATCGACGAATTGCCCAGGCGAAAGCCGCGGAGCGCCAGTATGCTGCGCTCGCGGGCGAGCAGGAGCAGAAGGCGCTCACGCAAGCCATGCGTGCCAAGGTCGTCGAGGCGGAAGCGTCGATTCCGCTTGCCATCGCACAGGCGTTTCGCAGCGGCAATCTCGGCGTGATGGATTACTACCGGCTGCGTAACATTCAGGCCGATACGGAGATGCGCAGCTCGATCGGTGCTGCCGAAACGCCGCCGCCGAACGACCAAGGGCAGCCGCCTCCGCCAACTTCATAGCTTCTTCGAATGGATATTCACGATTTCGGCGGCGTCGTCTGGGCGATCTTCATCGCGATCGCGGTCATCTCGTCGATCGCCCGCAGCGCGCGCCGCGCCGGAGTGCGCCTTCAGGGGCCGGTCGCGCCGGTCGAGCCGGTCCCACCTCGCGTTCAGCGGGTGCCAACGGTCGTTGCGCCAACGGTCGTCATGCCAAGCATCGTCGTCGCGAGAACAATCGCTTCAAGCGCCGCCGTCCCTAGCGCGATCGTGCCGCCTCCGGTGACGATGTTGCGAACACAGGCCATTCGCGAACTCGTCTCTGTCATCCCGAGCGTAGCGAGCACGAAAGTGCTCGCGCAGCCGAGGGACTACATACGTTCTCCGGCGCTCGGCATCATTGCACTCGAAGTGCTCGGGCCGCCGCGGGCGCTGCAGGAGTGGATCCCACGTGCCTGACGGATTTCTTCCGATGAGCGATACGCATCGTTGACGCGTCGCGCCGTCAGCCTCGCGCCGCTCGACGACCGCGTTCGTCTTTTTGGCGAATACGACCGCAATCTTTCGGCAATCGAAGAGGGTTTGGGCGTGCGGCTCCAGACGCAAGACGATCGCCTCGTCCTCTCCGGTGAAGCGCGCGCGGTCGCGCGCGCGGCGACCGCGCTGACGCGCATGCGCGATGCAGCCGTGGACGGCGCACACATTACACCACACGACGTCGCGCTTGCACTCGCGGAGACTCCGGAAGATGGAGAAGGGCGCGCCGCGCCGAGCACGCTCGTGCGCGCGCACCGAGGACGAGAGGTTCGTCCGCGAACGCTCGGGCAGCGGCGCTTCGTCGAGGCTGTCGAACGCAGGACGCTCACGATCGGCATCGGCCCCGCGGGGACGGGGAAGACCTATCTCTCCGTTGTCATGGCGGTCCGCGCGCTCAAGAACCATGACGTCGCTCGCGTCGTGCTCTCCCGGCCGGCCATCGAAGCCGGGGAGAGGCTCGGTTTTCTGCCGGGAGACCTCCGAGAGAAAGTCGACCCGTACATGCGTCCGCTCTACGATGCGCTCGGCGATCTGCTCGAAGAGGGCGCCGTGACGCGGGCGATGGAGCGCGGAACGATCGAGGTGGCGCCGCTCGCCTATATGCGCGGCCGAACACTCTCCGAAGCGTTCGTCATCCTCGACGAGGCGCAGAATGCGACACCCGCGCAGTTGAAGATGTTTTTCACGCGGTTGGGGAGCGGATCCAAGATGGTCGTCGTGGGCGACGTGACGCAAGTCGACCTCGCGGGGGCGCAGAGCGGGCTCGTCGACGCGGCGGCGCGTCTAGCGCACGTCGAAGACGTTGCCGTCGTGGAGCTAGACGAGACTGACGTCGTCCGCCATCCGCTCGTGTCGCGTATCGTGCGCGCGTACTCCAATCTGTGAACAGGGTCTACTATCGCAACGACGTTCGTTCCAGCGGCGTCGACGGGCGGGCGCTCACGGCAACGGCTCGCAAGCTCATGCGGGCGATGGGAGAAGAAGCGTCCTCGCTCTCGCTGCGCATCGTCGGTGACGCGTCCATGCGAATGTTGAACAGGGAATATCGAAAGAAGGACAAGACCACGGACGTTCTCTCGTTTCCGCAACGCGACGATCGTGGCGCGAGCGCTTCCCGAGCCGCGCCCGCCGAAGATTTCTTAGGAGACGTCGTCATCAGTGCCGAAACGGCTCGGCGTCAGGCGGCCGATTACAACGCGCCGCTGCAACGCGAGATGGAGCGGCTTCTCATCCACGGGTTGCTCCATCTCCTCGGCCACGATCACCATGAGGCGGGCGAGCGACGCCGCATGGAGGCCGAAGAGCGGCGTTTGGCGCAGAGCATCGGCATGCCTTGGCCGTACGAGAGGTCGCGGGGGCGATGACGCGTTTGCTGCAATCGTTTGGCTATGCGTTCGAAGGCATCGTCGAAGCGACGCGCGTTCAGCCGAATCTCGCGCTGCACTGGGCGATCGCCGGCGTCGTGCTCGTCGCGGCGCTGGCCTTGCACGTCGCACTTCTCCCCTTCGTGTTCATCGTAGCGCTCATCGCGCTCGTCGTCAGCCTGGAACTCGTCAACACGGCGATCGAGGCGCAGGTCGATCTTGCGACGACGGCGTTGCATCCGCTTGCGAAGCGCGCCAAGGACGCAGCCGCCGCAGCGGTGCTCGTGGCCTCCGCCGGCGCCGCGCTGTGCGGCCTCGCGATCTTCGCCGGCGCGGCGTTCGCGGGCGACCGCGCGCCCTCCCGGCCCGGTGTGGATCCGCAGACGGTCGTCGCGGCCATCGCGTTGCCGCTCGTCGTCGCGGTGCTCGCGCGCGCGCGGCTAGGCGGCCTGCGGACGTCGCCGGTGGGGTTGGCGCTCACGCTGTTACTCGGGGCTGGCTCCGTCTGGATCTGCCTGCTGGCGCACGCTGTCCGTGTGCTATAATGGCGCGGATTTGACGAGCGTATCGCCATGACCCACGCCACGCAAGCGCTTGACGCCGTCGTGCTCGTCCTGCTCATCCTCATCGCAGCGTTTTTCTCCGCGTCCGAGGCGGCGCTCATCTCCGTCTCGCGACTGCGCGCGCGCACGATGGCCGAGCGCAAGGTTCACGGCGCGCGCGACGTCGTGCGCCTCACCGACGAACGCAATCGCATTCTCACTTGCGTGCTCATCGGGAACACGGTCGCGCTGCTCGGCGCCAGCTCCATCGCAACGACGATCGCGCTCGGCATGGGCTTACCGTACCCCGCCGTCTTCGCGACGCTCGTCATGGCGGTCGTCGCACTGTTCTTCGGCGAGATCGTTCCAAAAACGGTGACGAGCAGCGACGGCGATCGCTGGGCGCTGCGTCTAGCACCGTTCATGCGCGGCGCCGCCTGGGTGCTCACGCCGTTCGCGAACGCGTTCCTGTGGGTGACGGCATCCGTTCTGCGGCCTTTCGGCATTCGCAACGTGCAGCACATCTTCGTCACCGAGGAGGACATACGCGCGCTCGTGAACGTCGGAGCGGAGCAGCGCGTCATCGAAGAGCAAGAGCGTGAGATGATCCATTCGGTCATCGAGTTCGGCGACACGATTGCGCGCGAAGTGATGACGCCGCGGCCCGAGATGGTTGCCGTCTCCGCCGACGTATCTCCACGCCGCGCACTCGATATCGTCATCTCGGAGGCGCACTCGCGCCTGCCGGTCTATCAGGAATCGAAAGACGACGTCGTTGGCGTCATTCACGATCGCGAGCTCATGATCGCACTCGCTACGGGAAGCCTTGCCACGACGACGATCCGGGCACTCATGCGTCCGGCCGTGCACGTGCCGGAGTCGAAGAAGCTCGCTGAGCTGCTGCGTGAGATGCAGCGCGACAAGTTCTCGATGGCGATCGTCGTGGACGAGTACGGCGGTACCGCCGGCCTCGTTACGATGGAAGATCTTCTCGAGGAGATCGTCGGTGAAATCCGGGACGAGCACGATATCGACGAACAAGAGCCGATTGCCGAGATCTCACCGCGTGAAGCGATCGTCGACGCGCGCACGAATCTCGAAGACGTGAACGCTGCGCTGGGAACGCATCTGCCCACCGAGGACTTCGAAACGATCGGCGGATACACGGTCGGCCGCTTCGGCAGGCTTCCTTTGGAGGGCGAAGAGATCGACGCGGAAGACCATACGCGCTTGCGGGTCGAGCGCGCCCATGGCCGCCGCATTCTGTCGGTGAGGGTCTATCACAACAACGTTGCAGGCGAAGAGGAGGGCGACGAACAAGCGCCAGCGGATGCCCACGACGTCATCGGCTGACACGCTTCTCGACGCTGCGCGTGCCGCGCGGCGCCATGCGTACGCTCCCTATTCGCACTTTGCCGTCGGTGCCGCAGTCGAGACCGCGGAGGGCGACGTCGTCGTTGGCTGCAACGTCGAAAACGCTAGCATCGGGCTCTCGATCTGCGCCGAACGTGCGGCGATCGTCAGCGCGGTCGCGCAAGGACGTCGCGCATTTGCTGCCCTTGCCGTCGCCGGGCCCGCCGGCATCGACACGGCCCCGTGCGGCGCGTGCCGGCAGTTCATGGCAGAGTTCGGCGATGACATGCCGGTGACGTTTACCTCGCACGACGGCGTGGTGAAGACGACGCTCCGAGCGCTGCTGCCCTTCGCGTTCACGGCGGAAGCGCTCGCGCCGGAGGGCTGATGGCCGCTTCGGCACGTTCCTACAAGGCTCGCGGCATCGTGCTTCGCTCGCGCAACTTGGGCGAAGCGGACCGTATCCTGACGCTCTTCACCTTCGAGCTGGGTAAGCTCGACGCCGTCGCGAAGGGGGTGCGCCGCTCGCGCAGCCGCGTCGGGGGAAGGCTTGAGTTTGGAAACGAGGTCGCGATGACGCTGCATCGTGGGCGTTCGCTCGACGTTATCGCGCAGAGTGAGATTCTGCGCGAGCACTGGAGCGCGATCGTCGAGCCGCAGCGCTTCACGGTTGCCGCTGCGGCGTGCGAGCTCGTCGATGCCTTTTCGGAGCCGGATCTTGCAATGCCCGACGTCTATGCGCTCCTCGCGGGCATGCTCGCCGGCCTCGCGAAAACGGACGAGCCGCGCGTTCTCCTCCCACGCTTTCAGATGCGCTTGCTCGACGCGCTCGGCATCGCGCCGCCGCTCGAGGCCTGCATTCGCTGCGGCAATGGGCTGGGTACGCAGGCCTGGCTCGACGTCGAAGCCGGGGGCCTCGTCGACGACCGTTGTCGAGAGCGCTGGCGCGACATGCTCGAGCTCGACGCTGCCGCACTCCAGGCACTGCAGGGTCTCGCTGCTCCGCGCGGACGCCATGCGGGCCTGCGCGCCGGCGGCGACGTCGCAGCAACCGTCGACCTTCTCATCGCGCACCATTTGGGCCGCAGGCCGCGAGCCTTCGGGGTGCTCATGCAGTGAGGGACGTGCAGGGCGGGATCATGGCGCTGGACGTT
>DAHUYK010000105.1 GCA_027315245.1 Vulcanimicrobiota bacterium
ACGAGCGCACTCGGCGTGCAAGCGATCACGATCAGGGAAAGCAGGGAGTAGAATGTGCCGTACGTCTCCACTCCCAGACGTCGGCTCGCGATCATCTGAAAAAGGACTCCGCATGCCCCGAGCACGGCAGTGCCCGCAAAGACGGTCGCGCCCTGCCTCAGGAGACTACGGTAGTAGAGCATGCCGAGCGCGTTTCAACAGGGGCTCGGCGAGAACTGCGCTGCGCCTCACGCCGATCCGGGGGTGTAGGCAGCTCCTCCCGCCTCACCGAATACCGGCGCTCGGTATGACGCCTACGAGTTCCTCGACGCGCTTCTCCCGGCGAACCGCTCGCCTGCGCGCATCGACTATCCGCGAGATGCTCAAAGTGACGCAGCAGCCCGACGTCATTTCCTTCGGGGGCGGGTTGCCTGCACCCGAGCTTTTTCCGACGAGTGAGATCGCGGAGTCGACGGCGCGCGTCATGGAGCGCGTCGGACCTGCTGCCCTGCAGTACAGCGTTACCGAGGGCATCCCCGAGATGCGCTCGTGGGTCGCCCAGCGTCTCTCATCTCGTTTTAATCGAACGATCGCGCCCGAGGAAGTGCTCGTCGTCAACGGCTCGCAGCAAGGCCTCGACCTTCTCGGCAAAGTGTTCATCGATCCCGGCGATCATATCGTGCTCGAGAACCCGTCGTACCTCGGGGCGATTCAGGCGTTCGATGCGTACGAGGCACGCTATCTCACCGTCGACACCGACGAGCACGGAATGCTCGCCGACTCGCTCGAGCGCGTGCTCGACCGCGCCGATCCGTTTCCGAAGTTTCTCTACCTCATTCCGAACTTTCAGAACCCGACGGGACGCACGCTCGCCGCGCAGCGCCGCGAGCAGATCGTGCGGATCTGCGAACGCTACGATCTCCCGATCATCGAAGACGATCCGTACGTCGAGCTGCGCTTCGAAGGCGACGTGCTCGCGCCGCTATCGTCGTACGCAAAGCGCGGCGGCGTCATCTACTTAGGAACGGGCAGCAAGGTCGTCGCACCGGGACTGCGCGTCGCGTGGCTCGTCATTCCCGACGAGGAGACGCGCGAGAAGGTCGTGCTCGCAAAACAGGGAGCCGATCTGCACAGCGGCACGATCACGCAGTACGTCTTTCACGACTACGCGAGCACGCCGGCGTTCGAGGAGCACATTCGCCAAATCGTGCACACGTATCGCCGGCGGCGCGACGTCATGCACGACGCGCTGCGCGAGTACGCACCAGCTTCCGTCGAGTTCAACCGCCCGCAGGGCGGCATGTTCTTGTGGGCCCGCGTTCCCGGGCTCGACACGACCCAGCTCCTGCGCGTCTGTACGCGCGAGCGTGTCGTTTTCGTTCCTGGCGAAAGCTTCTATCCGGCCCGCGACGTGCGCGACGGGATGCGCCTCAACTTCTCCAACGCCTCCGAGGAGAGGATACGTACGGGCATACAGAGGCTCGCGAAGGCGATTGCAGAAGCGTAGGGGCCATGGCGAAAAACATTGTGATTGGAGTCCTCGGAACGTGTGATCCCTCGCAGGTCGAGCGCGCCCTTGCGGCTACCGGCGTCGACCGCACCCACCTGCGCGTTCTTACCTCGGAAGAGTCGACGGCAGCGCACGAGAGCTCGCCGATCACGTTCGTGCACGTGGCGAAGATGTCGCAGCAGAGCTTTGCCGACGATATGACGCGCGGGACCGGGGTTCTCCCCGACTTCGGCGGAACGTCCGTTCCGGGGATCAACGACGAAGGCGTCTCGTTCGACGCATTCTCGCACCCCGAGGTTGCCGACTACCTGAACGGCATGGAGATTCCGTCGGGAGACGCCGAGTACTACAACGACGCGATCGACGACGGCCGCTGCGTCGTCGTCTGCTCGTGCGACGGCTCCGCCTGCGAGCAGACGGCGCAAGCCCTGCAAAAAGCCGGCCTGCAGAACGTCCGCAGCTTCTAAATTTCTTTTGTCATCCCGACTAAGCA
>DAHUYK010000090.1 GCA_027315245.1 Vulcanimicrobiota bacterium
CGCGCTGCACGACGAGTCGCACGTACGAGGACTCATGAGCGATCTCGGCCGCTGGGCCGGCTTCGCGGCGCTGGCGTACGTCGTGCTGAGCTTCGTGCTTGCTATTCCGCTTGCTGGCTACCTGCGCGTACCGGCGTGGAGCATTCCGCTCGCCGGCACGATTGCGGCGATCGCACTCGGCAGTGGCATGCTGCGGGCAATCGCGCAAGGCTCGCAGGCGTTCGGGACGTTCGCGCTCTCCGCGGCGAGCGAGGGAGTCGCCAAGGTGTTTGGGCTCATTGCGCTCATCGCCGCCGGATTGGGCCTTTCGGGGGCGATTGCAGGTTATGGCGTCGGCTCCGTCTTCGGGTTGCTTTGCGTCGCGTGGATGCTAAAGCGCCGTTATGCGGGCGTGGCGCGAGCGCCGATACACTATGACTGGAGGCGTATCGGACTCTCAACTGGGGGTGCCGCCTCCCTCACGATTGCAACGGCGCTTGTTGGCACAGTCGATGTCATCCTCGTCAAGCACTTCTTTCCAGCCCATGCTGCCGGCCTGTATGCGGCGGCTGCGCTCGCGGGCAAAGTGCTCATGTTCCTCGTGGGGTTCGTCCCCGTCGTACTGTTGCCGCGCATTGCCGACCACCATGCGCGCGGCGAGAAGGCGCGCGGCGCGCTCGTTGCAGGCATAGCGATCATTCTCGCCGTCGCGGTGGTCGGTGCGATCAGCCTGCAATGCTGCGGTTCAGTGCTTTTGCGAGTGCTGGTGGGACGCGGCTTTGACGCGTCTGCGCTCTTGCTGCTTCCGTATGCGATGGCGATGGTCACGCTCGGTCTGACAAGTCTCTTGGCATACTATGGCATTGCGACGCATCGCGTGGGCTTCGCGATTCCACTGCTTGTCGGCACGCTCTTGACCCTCGGCGCGATCGCGTTCGTGCACCCAACCCTCGAATTCGTCGTGCGATTGCTGCTTGTTGGCAATGTGGCCACCTGCATTGCGGTAGCCGCCGCACTCGCATTAGCGGCTCAAACGCGGCCTTCGCCTGGAGCGCCACGCTAGTCCTTTCCGCCAGCGGCGGCGTCAAGCGGTAGCACTTCATCCGCGCGGCGGCCCGGGGACTCGTAGAAATCGATGGTCCTACGTAAACCGTCGAGCAGTTCCACTTCGGCTTCGAACCCGAAGAGCTCGCGTGCGCGTGCAACGTCGAGGCACCGCCATGGCTGGCCGTTGGGCTTTGTCGTGTCCCACGCGATCTCGCCGTCGAATCTGCATAGATTTGCGATGAGCTGCGCAAGGTCGCGGATGGAGATTTCCTTTCCGCTGCCGACGTTGATGGGCTCCGGCCCGTCGTAACGCTGCGCGCAGAGTACGACGGCACGGGCCGCGTCCGCCACGTACAAGAACTCGCGCGTTGGCGTGCCGTCGCCCCAAACGACGATCCGGCGTGCACCGCTTTCGCGCGCCTCGATGCACTTTGCAATGAGCGCGGGAATGACGTGCGACGAATCTGGGTCGAAGTTGTCGCCGGGGCCGTAGAGGTTGACGGGAAGAAGATAGACCGCGTTCAGTCCGTACTGCCGGCGGTACGCTTGGCACTGCACGAGTAGTGCCCTCTTTGCGATCCCGTACGGTGCGTTTGTCTCCTCCGGATAGCCGTGCCAGAGCGCCTCTTCGCGGAACGGCACCCCCGTATCTTTGGGATACGAGCAGATCGTGCCGGCCACGACGAGCTTCTCCACGGCGTTGCGCCGTGCGTGCTCCACGACGTGGATGCCCATCATCGCGTTCTCGTAGAAGAAGCGCCCGGGATTGTCGCGATTGGCGCCGATACCGCCGACGACGCCGGCGAGATGGACGACGAGCGTCGGGCGCGCCTCGCGAAACATCCGCTCCACGCCCTCGGGCGTCGTGAGATCGAACTCCGCTTTCCTCGGAACGAAGACGTCGCGTGCGCCATTTCGGCGAAACTCCTCGACGACGTGTTTGCCGAGAAACCCCGCTCCGCCGGTGACGCAGATGCGCGCAGCGGTTACGTCCATGTGCGAGTGCAAAGGAAGCGCGACTGCATTGGCCAAGGATTTCGTCTCATGACGAGTGCGAACCTCGCCGTGATCATCGCGCAGGAAGACATGGGGCGCCACTGCGGTTCGACGATGCGCGTGCGGCTCGTCGCGCAGACGCTCGTGCAGTCCGGCACGCGTGTCACGACCGTCGGTTGGGCGACCGCGCAACCGCTCGTGGCGTACGGCGAGGTCGTCGTCGCGCCAGGACGCGGCGCGGTGGGAAAGCTGCGAGCCGTGCTGCGCGGCGTCGCGCTCGCGCGCAGCGAGGCCACTCACGTGATGCTCACCTCGATCGGCGCGCCGTACAACGGTTTTGTTGCATGGTATCTGCGCCGTCGCGGCGTGATAGTGATCTACGATGCGCACGATCCGGTGTTCGATGCGATTCCCATGGTCTTCGGTAACGGCGTGCTCGTGCGCATCGCGATGCCGCTCGTCAGGCTCTCGCAGCGGCTGCTCGACGGCGCGACGCGCACTGCATTTACTGCCGGCGGCTCGCGCTTTGCGGCGCGCATGCGTGCCGGCGGATGGCGTGGGCCGATGCTCCCTGTCTTGAACGTACACGGCCTCGCCGATGCTGCTCTCGATGCTGTACCGCGTCGCCCGGCCGAGTGGGGAAATGCGAAGATCGTCGTGTACACCGGCGGGATGCAGCGCTGGCGCAACATCACGACCCAGATCGACGCCGTCGCGCTCGCGCGCGAGCGCGGGTTCGACGTTCGCCTCGTGCTGCGTGGTTTCTTCGCTCAGAACGATTACCGCAAACACGCTCGCAGCCGTGGCCTCGGAGACGATGCGTTCATCGAAATGCGAGAGCCGCTCTCCGTTCAAGCGTTCCACGCATTGCTTGCCGCGTGCGACTACGTCGTTTCATCGGAGCGCGTCGATTTCATCACGCAATCGTCCATCTGCGATGCACTTGCCAATGGCGTGCAGGTCGTCTCGATCGACGACGGCCGCGACATAAACACCTATTTCGGAGAGGTCTTTCGCTACTACGACGGCAGCGCCGGCGACCTCGCGCGCGTTCTAGCCGAGTGCGACGGCCGCATGCAGGAAGGCGACTGGCGTACGGCGCGTGAACGCCTCGCCGCCTTGAACGAGGAGTCGCGCGCGAATGTACGGCTTGCTTTCGGAAAGCAGGCGCGCGTGACCGTCGAACTGAATCCGGCCGTGAACTGACCTGCTCGGACGGGGTGACGCGTGCGGTACTCGGTGATCATGCCGGCCTGCAACGAGGCTGACCGGATAGAAGCGACGCTTGCGGCGTACGCGCCGGCATTTGCCGATTCGGAGATCATCGTCGTCGCGAATGCCTGCCAGGACGACACGTGCGAACGGGTGATGCGATTTGCGCGACTCTATCCCGGGGTGCGCTGCATTCGCATCGATCGCCGCGTCGGTAAAGGTGGCGCGGTGCGCGCCGGGTTCCTCGTCGCCAAGGCGCCGCTCGTCGGCTTTGCCGACGCCGACGGATCAACCCCCGCCTCCGAGCTGCGCCGGCTCTTCGAATCGGTCGGAGAAGAAGATGGCGTCGTTGCGTCCCGCTGGCTGCCGGGCGCACGTATCGAACGTCGTCAACCGCTCGTACGGCACATCGCGAGCCGCGTCTTCAACGCGTTCGTGCGCGCGTTGTTCCTGCTGCCGTTCAGCGACACGCAGTGCGGAGCGAAGATCTTTCGCAAGGGGGCGCTCCAGCGCGTCGTCACCCACGTCGAAACGTCGAACATGGCGTTCGACGTCGAGCTGCTGCTCGCGCTGCGCGACGCTGGTGCGACGATTCGCGAGGAAGCGACGCACTGGGTCGATGTGCGCTCGCCCAGCTTCACGCTCGTGACGACCTCGCTGCGCATGTTCGCAGCACTGCTGCGTATGCGTCTGCGGCGCTCGTTTTTTCGGTCCGTCATTCCAATTTTCGACTACTGGATTCCCACCAAACCAATGCGCGCGCACGAAGGCTTCAATATCCTGCTGCTCAACTGGCGCGATCCCACGCATCCGCAAGCCGGCGGCGCGGAGCGCTATCTCCTCGAGATCGGCAAACGGTGGATCGCGGGCGGCCATCGTGTGTCGTGGCTCACCGCGTCGTATCCGGGCGCACCGAAAAGAGACGTCGTCGACGGCATGCACGTGACGCGCGTCGGCAACGCGCGCACCGTCTACGCGGCGCTGCCGCTCGAATACGTACGCAACTTCCGGGATCGCTTCGACGTCGTCATCGACGCGGAGAACGGCATCCCGTTCTTCAGCCCGCTCTTTTCGATGAAACCGAAGATCTGCCTCATGCATCACGTGCACCAGCAGGTCTTCCGTCGCCATCTCCCCTTTCCGCTCTCGTCGCTGCTCGCGTGGGCCGAGCGCCGCCTCGTGCCGTTTTTCTATCAAAACGTGCAGTTCGTCGCCGTCTCGAACGACACGCGCGAAGAGATGCAGCGCCTGCGCTTCTCCACGCGGCCGGTGGAAGTGATTCACAACGGCGTCGATCCGCAGCTCGTTCCGGGTGAGAAATCGCCCGTGCCGACGCTGCTCTGCCTGGGCCGCCTGAAGCCGTACAAGCGCATCGATCTCGTCGTGCGTGCGTTCGCTGCCGTTCGCGCTACCGTGCCCGGAGCCGTCCTTCGCATTGCAGGCACCGGCGACGCTGCCGTGCTCGCGCAGCTTGCGGCCCTCGCCGCCGAGCTGGGCGTGCGCGACGCCGTTTCTTTTGAAGGTTTCGTCGACGGCGAGCGCAAGCGACGACTGCTCCAAGAAGCGTGGGCGTGCGTGTCGGCTTCGGAGATCGAAGGCTGGGGCGTCACCGTCATCGAGGCGAATGCGTGCGGTACGCCCGCGATTGCCTATGCCGTCCCTGGGCTGCGTGAGGCCGTCGCTTCGGGCGTCAGCGGTCTGCTCGTGCCCGAAGGCGGCGACCTCGCCGGCGCGCTTCAATCCGTGCTCACCGACGCGACGCTGCGCGCGCACCTGGAGCGCGGCGCCGTCGAGCACGCGCAGCGGTTCTCGTGGGACGTTGCAGCCGGCGCAATGCTTGACGTCGTCGCTCGCGAAGTCATCGGGCAGGACTATGGCTTTATCTGGACGGGCGACCGCTGGGTGTTACACGGCGCCGACCTCGCGCGCGTCGACTTGAGTGCCTCCACAAGCTCCTAAAGCGCAGTTTCTCGTTCCCGCGTGTTCCATCGTCGCACTCGCGCTGATGGCCTTGCATTGGTGGCATCCGGGAGCGGTCATCGCGCAAGACGATGCTTCCCCGCAGCTGCATCCCGGCGTGTGGTTCGCGCACGCGCTCTGGGCGTGGAGCCGCGTGAGCAGCTACTTCGGGCAGATCGACGGCTCGTTCTCGTACACGCCCTTCATGGCGCTTTCATGGGTCTTCACGACCATTGCAGGACCGGGGCTGGGGCAGGTGTTGCTCTACTTCTTCATCCTTGCGTCCACGTGGGTGGGAGCCTTCGCGTTCGCGCGCCGCTGCGGCTTTTCGCTGGCCGCATCGACCGCGGCTGCGTGGCTCTACGCACTCAACCCGCTCACGCAGATGGTCTTCGGCTTCGTCTCGTCGACGCAAGCATGGTTCATCGCGCTCATTGCGTGGGTGGGCTATTTCGTCGTCGACGCGGCGCGCTCGCCGCAGCGGCGAGCGCGCGATCGAGCGGCGCTCGGTGTGCTCGCGTTCCTGGCCCTACCCGTGCTCGGCGTTACTCCGACGCTCGTCTTTCAGTTCGCGGTCGGCAGCGTCGTCATAGCGCTGTTCTGCTCGTGCTTCGCGCCCGACGTGCGCGCGTTCTGGCGGTGGGCAACGGTGACGGCCGTCGCGCTCGGCGTCGTCTGCCTTTGGTGGGCCGTTCCAGACGTGCTCAGTTTTGCGGGGGCCGTCATTCCGCATCCGACGAGCCTCGCGGGCAACGCCTGGACGTACGCGCGATCGAGCCTTCTCAACAATGAGCGTTTTCTGTGGGAATGGGACTGGGCGTTCCCCGAGTACTTCCCGTCGGCGGCCGCCTACGACGGCAACGTGCTCGTCTATTCCGCGGGCTTCGTTCCGTTCGCCGCAGGTCTGCTCGGATTAGCGGTACTACGCGGTCGCATACTCGCGATTGCGCGCATCGCAGTTGCGTGGGCGCTTTTCTTCATGCTCGTCTCCAAAGGCATGCATCCGCCGCTCGTTTGGCTCAGCGCGCTGCTGTGGAAGATTCCCGGCTTCTTTCTCTTCGACGACTCGCTCGGCGCCGCGGCGTTGGCGCTCTTGCTGCTCTGCATCACGAGTGCGGCGGTTTTCGACACGCTGCTGGGACGCCGGCGCGCACGCATTGCAGGTGTGGGCGCCGCGGTGGTTGCGGCGGCGCTCTCAGCGGTCCTGCTCGTAAGCGGTGCGATTCATCACGGTCCAGTGAAACCTCCAGACCGATTCAACGTCCCCTCGATGTACGTGCGCGTACCCGCATATTGGACTGCCGCGGAAGCGTACTTGAACGGCGATCCGCGGCGCGGAGGCGTGCTCACGCTGCCGCCAACGATGAGCGTTGGGTACGACGTCTTCTATCACTGGGGATACTACGGCATCGACGCGCTGTCGCGCGACGACATCCGGCGCCCGGTGCTGCAACTCGATCGCGGTCTGACGGCAGGTCTCGGATACGTCAAGCATCGCCGCTCGCAAGCGCAGGCCGATGCCATCCACGCGCTGCTCGACACGCGTTCGACGTCGGTCGTCGCAGCGCTGCGGCGCATCGGCGTGCGCTTCGTGCTCTATCGCAGCGATCTCTACGACCAGCAGCACGTCTGGCTCACCGACGCACAGGTGGGGCAGATGCTCGGCCGGCAGCCGTTGCATTTTGGAGCGCTGTCGCTCTACAATCTCGGAGCGCCGGCGCCGCACGTCTTCTTTGCGAGCACCTGGGGAACGAGCGTCACGACCGCCTCGCTCGCCCAGGCGCGCAGACTCGTCCTCACGCGCACGCTGCGCGATCTCACGGCGTCCGGATTCGCACTCGACGTTCCCGCTTCAGAGCATCCGTCGGTGCTGCTCGATGCGAGCAAGCCGGTACGCGTCGTCGCCATGCGCCTGGCGTTCGGCGCACGCCGCTTTGCCTGCCCGCTCTACGTTCCACTCGAGGCTCAAACCGCGCTCGACGATAGCGTCATACCCTGTCTGCGCGCGGGCGGCATCGAGCCGACGCCCTTGCTGCTGGCGCGCACGCGCATCGTGCGCATCACGTTCGACAGTAGCACGACCGCCCAGCCGGGAACGCTTTCCCTCGCGCTGCTCTCGCTGCGCGCCGTCGTGTCGCACGTTGCGGGCATCGCCGCGGACGGTACCCGTGCGCGGAGCGCGTGCGACGCGCGCGGCGCGCTCTGCACGACCGGACTCATGCTCCTGAGCGTTGAGCGCCCGGGCCTCATGGTGCTAAACGAGCTTGAAGATCGGTCGTGGATCGGCTTGGAAGTGGGAGGCGGCGTGCACCTTGCGAGGCACGTGCTCGTCGACGGCTGGGCGAACGGCTGGCTCCTGAACGGGCGAGGGAGGCTTCTCTTGGTGAACGCCGTAGTGGCGTGCCAGATACTCGGCCTCATCCTTGCCTTTGGAGTGGTAACCTGGCTCGTCTTGCGCGCATCGCGTCCATAGCGGCGCGATTCTCACCGTACGCAGCGCTCGCGTTGATCGCGCTCGCGATCGTTGCGCATGCCATTGGCTGGCAATGGCTGGCGAATATCTATGGCGACGCGGCGTTCTTCGCAGCGCTGCTCGCGGTCGTCGTGAGGCGGGAATGAGCGGACGCGTCGCAGCGGTCATCGTCAACTACAACGGCGTGCGCACCATCGTCGCGTGCATCGCGAGCGTCGTCGCCCAGGTCGACGAAGTCGTCGTCGTCGACAACGGTTCGACCGACGGATCGGCCGATCTCGTCGAGCGCGAGTTCGGCGAGCGTGTTACGCTCTTGCGGCTGGGCACGAACACCGGCGTCGCGATTTCGCGCAACGCGGGCGCGCGCGCCGCGCCGGCGTCGCTGCTGCTTTTTCTCGACAGCGACGCAACGGCGTGCGACGGTATGGTGGCAACGCTGCGCGACACGCTCGAGCGCGATCGCTCGATCGGCGTTGCGGGAGCCGTCGTTCTCGACGCGCGCGACGTCGACGTCGTGCAAGCGCGCGGACCGACGATCGATCGCTGGGGATTTACGTTCGACGAGTCGTGCGGCAGGCGCGTGGCCGAACTGCCGGACGATCCGGTCTGCGAATCGTTCTATGTGTCGTGCTGCGGGCTCATGGTGGATGCGGCGCTTTTCCAAGCGATTGGGGGATTCGACGACGGAATCTTCTGGGGATGCGAGGACGTCGATCTCTGCTGGCGCGCGCGTCTTGCGGGCGCGCGCGTCGTGAGCGTCGGCGGTGCGCGCACGATCCACATGGGCGGCGGCAGCCTCGGCGTCGAGCTCGAGGGAAGCCTCTACACGGCAAAACTGCGGCGCGGCGGGTACAAGACGTCGTCGCTGCGGATCACGATGCGCGAGCGGAACACCTTTCGCATGATGGTCGCGAATCTCGAGGCTGGGAATCTCGTTCTCTATCTCGCGCTCTGCGTGCCGGCCCTGCTCGCCGAGTTGCTCGCGCTCTGCGCGATCGGTCGTTGGCGCGTTGCGGCCGCGTATACGGACGCACTGCGCGCCATGGTCACGGCGCTGCCGGGCGCACTCGCGCGCCGCCGCATCGTCCAGGCGAGCCGCCGCGTTCCGGATTCCGCGATCACGTGCCTCTGGTCGCGGCGCTATCAGAAGCTCGACTTTCTGCGGCAGAACGGCGTTCCGCAAACGATTGCATTCGTGTTCGCTGTGGGTTCTCTGGCGACACTGTTGAGCGCGTGCGGAAGCGGTAGCGCCTCCGGCAGCCTCCCGGCGGTTCGCGTGCGCTCGCCCGTCACGTTGGGATCGCCGGGGCCGTCGCAGCCGAGCGATTGGACGACGTTCGCCTACTCACTGCAGCGTCAAGGCTACAATCCAAACGAATCGGTGCTCGGCACGGCAAACGTCGCCAACCTGCAACTGGCATGGAAGCTGAACCTTGGCGCCGCGGTCGACGCGCAGCCGCTC
>DAHUYK010000093.1 GCA_027315245.1 Vulcanimicrobiota bacterium
GCGCACTGACGGATATGCCGACGGCACCGATATCATCCAGGGCGTGCGAACCTTCGATTCAAACGCCGGTACCTGGACAACGCCCGATGCCTTTGCGGGCAACGTCAACGATCCCGCATCGCAGAAGAGCTACATGTGGAACGGCAACAATCCTGAGACATATGAGGATCCCAACGGCTTTGCCATTGGCTGGACCGGGACCAGCGACCAGCAACAGCAGGAGCAACAGGGCTGGGCTGTGACAGAAGCGTATCTAGAGGAAATCGGCGACATGCAAGGCTACATCATGATGCGGCGGATGCAAGATGACCCGAGCTACATTGTTGCTTTCGGCGAAAGCAACATCTTCACGAACGCTTTTGATGCTCCCTCAAATATGACCCTCAACTTGTCAGGAATGACGACGTCCGTAGCAACCGCTAAAGGTGCACCTGTCGATGGCGAGATCGTCTGGAATCCGGGTCTTGGCGTTAACTACGCAAGTGCAAACGCGCAATATGATATACCGCCAGTTGTCGGCTTGCTTCATGAGATTGCTCACGCTGCCGACTATGTGAAAAGCCCAACGCAATTCTTTGCTGACTTGCACACGAGGGTAGCCGGCTACGGCAACCTTGAAGAGGAGCGGGTGATCACCGGGCCCGAGGCGAAAGCGTTGAGGGACATGGGAGAGGTCCCACGCCCTTCGCATGGAGGTGCCTGGTGCTACGCCGTTTCTCCGTGGGAAGGCTGCTTATGAGCAAGCAAGAGAGGAGGTTAGACGCAGCTATCCTCGCACTAGGGTTCGCACTGTTAGCTCCTCGACATGCTCCTGCCGGGCAGCGCCTTGCAGCACTGTTGCCGATCACCCGTGCGGCTGAAGTTGAGGTACTACGAGTCAATCCAAACATCGAACGACCAATCGGAGTTGAAGACTACAATATTGGCTCCATGTACGACATGAAGGCTGTAATTCGCCCGGGTAACCCATTCCTCCGCTCACTCGATACGGTCCTGTCCAAGAGCACTGCAGAACCATCGTCCTGCGCGGGCGGACAAGGGTTCGACGCGCGTTGGGCGATTGAGCTTTCCGATCTCGACGGTAGGCGGCTCAGTTCCCTTTATCTGAGCGAGTCGGGAACTTGTGCCGAGATACGCACCACAACGTACAAGATTTCGGCGAACCTAATCCGGTTCCTTCAGGCGCAGTTTCCGTTTATGAACGCGTTGTGAATTTGAATCAACGACCGAAGCTGGCCATTGGCAAAGACTGTTTGATAGGACGTCAAACCGCCTGATTCCATCGCTCGAGCTTCGCCGGTGACATGTAGCGATTTGGCATTGCCGGCGCGAGTTATAGAAACCTTCGATATGACTGAGGGCTGCGGCGCAGCCTCTCGCCGCTTCTTAAGGCGAGTCTGACGATCTGTTCCCATTCAGCGGGAGTCACATTGAAGGTCCCCATACGAAAGGAGGTCGTGACTGTGACGGCGAGGAGCAGTACCGAACGGGACCTGTACGTCGCAATCCCGTCCGGTGCTCCAACTGCGGCGCAGCAGTCTGCCATGAACGCCGCTCAGCAGTACGGGCAAGACAACGGAGTTAACGTGATCTACGTTCACGTAACGATATCGCCGCAGTGACCAAGATGCTATTCGTGTACCTACGAGACGGCACGGCATATATTGCCCCTCGTGCCGGATATCTTGCGATGAACTGGGTTGTCGAGCCCGTCTTTGTGACTGATACCACGTGCAGGTCGCTTGCCGAGATGATAGCAAAGGCTCTTGAGTCTGCTCCTTTGGAAGGCGACCCTCGCTACGACCCGAAAACTCTGGTCACGTCAAGGCGCATCCCTCTTTCAGACCCAGTTTTAAAGGCCTCCGGGTTGAAGTCCCGCAGTGCATTCGAGCGGGGCGCGAAGCTCTTCGATGTTATGTTCTATGACGATCGTACGGTCGTCCAGAGATGGATACCGAATCGTGAGAGAGGCTCGGGCTATAACGGTATCGATGACACGTGGGGTGCGGAACTGGGGCCGGCGGCCAGTGCTGAAGATATCGCAAGGGTCATCGTTGACGCGAGCCCAACGACGCCGACACGCCCTTCCGATCGCCTAAGCGACCTTCCGCCATCGACGGGCGCGATGACGTTCAAAGATATTCCTCGCATGTTCGAGCGCCACGTCCCTGAGTTTTTCCGTGTCGGCGACGAGCGGCGCCTCGACGAGGCGGGTGGACCGCCGGCGCTCGTTGAGGCATTCACCGAGTTCATCGACGATTTGCCCGACGACATAGGCGATGAGCGCAGCAACTCGCACGACCAGCTCAAACGAGCACTAGCCCTTGTCGAACTTTTAATGGCTGAGGGCGACGGCGACGTGCGGCGGACGGTCGTCGACGAATTCATCGCGACGGATGTGGCGCTCAAACCCGAGGTGCGTAAGCTATTGTGTCGACGAACGCGCGCTGCGCTAAGGATCTGTCGCGACCAAGTCCGCGGACGGGCGTAAAATCGAGCTTCTGAAGGCCCCGGAAGTAAAGCGACTTGACGCATTGCGAGGCTGGCCCGGTTTCTTGAGTAACGCGCTGCTGACCCGTCGTGGAAGCGATAGACTACACGACGAAGCCGTTGCGGATTGCGGGTTCGACGTAGTCGAAGTTCGATCCGGAGATTTTGTAGAAATAGAGATTCGGGATGAGCGGGTCACCGGAGAAGTCGAAGTTGTACGGCCCGACGAGCGTGCTGAAGTTGCCTTGGAGCTGCATGGATTGGAGCAGCGCGTAACGCGTGAGGGCGTTCGTTCGGCGCGACGCTTGGATGATGATCTGGGCTGCAGCGTAGCCGTATGCGATGAGCGCGTTCACCTGGGAAACCTCGCGCTCTAAGTCGGTGAGTTGCTGGAAGATGCTCGGAATGCGGTTCAGCGGAGGCAGGTCGGCGAAAACCATCGCGTTCTGCAGGTGCGTGCCGTACTGTGTCGCGGTGTCGGGCGAGAAGAAGCCGTCGCTCAGGCCGTAGAGGCCGTTGTACTGCGCCGCGGCGAGCGCGTTGACGAGCGTGCCCATCTGCGCCGTCGTTCCGCACAAGAAGAGGTAATCCGGAGAACGCGCCACGATCGCTTGTGCGGCGGCTGCGGGATCGAACGCGTTCGCCGGCAGCGTCACCGTGCCGACGTTGCGGCGATCCGCCTTCGCCTGCTGCACGAAGCCCTTGGCGACGTCGGGACCGTACGCGGCGTCGAGCGTCACCGCGAGCGCGAACGTCGACGGCTGCTTGCGAAAGATCGTCGTTGCGAAGAGCCGGCCCGCGACGTCGTCGCGCGTCGGCAAGCGGTAGATGTTGTGATAGCCTCGCTGCGTCAGCGCGACGGCGTGCACCGTCGGGCAGACGACTGCGAAGGTGTCGTTTGCGTACTGCGTGAGCGTTCCGAGCGTGACGTCGGCGGTAAGATTGCCGATGATACCGATGATCGTCTGATCCGCGGCTGCCACCGAGACGTTGCCGGTCGAAATCGTCGCTGAGTTTTGATCGTCGAGCGGGCGGATGCCGAAGACGACGTTGCCGAGCGCGTTGAGCAGATTTTGCTCGTCGATCGCCGCCTTCACGCCTTGCACGACTTGTGCACCGAACTGACCGAGCGATCCGGAGAGCGGAACGTTCACCGCAAGCGTGAGCTGGCGCGCCATCTGGGCAGGATTGAGCGGGTTCGGCACCTGCGCACCGGCGCGTGCCGTTGCGGCGGCCGCAGCGGCGGCGGTGAGAAACGTACGGCGCCTCACCGCTGCATCCCCAACAGCGTCGTTATTAGGAAGAAGACCGAGAAGGCCATGTTCGCGGTAAAGACACGTTCGTTCACGGTGAAGATGTTCGCCGTGCGGCGCAGCAGTTGCCCCTCGTAGAACGGCAGCGCCGCGGCGACGGCGACGCCTGCATAGTACTGCAGGGCGACGTGCGCCACGATCCCGGCTCCCAGGAGCGCTGCCGCGGTGCACACATGGAGCGCGATCGCCAGCATGCGCCCCGGCCGCTCGCCGAAGCGAGCGGGAAACGAGCGCAGGCCTTGCGCGCGGTCGACGCTCAAGTCCATGAGCGCGTACACGACGTCGAATCCGGCAACCCAGAGGGTGACTGCGGCAAAGAGCAGCAGCGCTGCGGGGCTCACGCGTCCCGCGACGCCAATGTACGCGCCGAGCGGCGCGAGCGCGTCGACAGCGCCGAGCACGAAGTGCGTCAGCCACGTGAAGCGCTTGCAGAGCGGGTAGAACAGGACGCCGAGCGCGGCGAGCGGCAGCAGCTTGACGCACAGAGGATTGAGCATCCACGCGGAGATCACGAGCAATGCAAGGCCTGCGGCTGCGGCCCAGAGCATCGTCGACGGCGAGAGCGTGCCGCTTGCGACGGCGCGTCGCTGCGTACGCGGATTGCGCGCGTCGATGTCGCGGTCGAGGTAACGGTTCGCCGACATCGCTGCGGTGCGCGCACCGAGCACCGCCAGCGTGATCCAGAGCAGCGCCCAGGCCGGCGGCACGCCGCGCGCGGCGAACACCGCTCCGACGTACGCAAAGGGGAGCGCGAAGAGCGTGTGCTCGACGCGGATCTCGCGCAGAAACGTCGCGCCCTTCGAGAGGCTCGCAGAAGCGCTCATCGCGGTCCTTGCCCGCTCCAATCGTCGGGCTGGAGCGCCGCTGCGATCGCGTCTAAACCGTAGTCGTGCCACCGGCGCGCGACGAGCGTCTTCGTCTTCTCGTCCATCACCATGTCGGGCGGCCACGCGCGCGTGTAGCCTTCGGCAGCGCTCTTGCGCGTCGCGTCGATGCCGATTTTCGTTCCGTACGCAACGGAGTACGAGCCATGATCGAGATCGTCGACGGGACCGGGCATCATGACGACGTCGCGCTCCGGCGCAAGATTGTTGAGCACGAACCACGCGGTCTCACGGACGTCGTGCACGTTCACGTCGGCGTCGACGATCACGAGCACGCGCGTGAGCATCATCATGTGTCCCAGGCCCCAGAGCGCGTTCATCACCTTCTTTGCCTGGCCTGGATACGATTTCTTGATCGAGACGAGCGCGAGGTTGTGAAATCCGCCCTCGACGGGCAAGTTCATCTCGACGATCTCCGGCACGACCATTTGCAGCAGCGGCAAAAAGATGCGCTCCGTCGCCTTGCCAAGCCATGCGTCTTCCATCGGCGGCTTGCCGACGAGCGTCGCGGCGTAGATCGCGTCGCGCCGATGCGTGACGCAGGTGACGTGAAACGTCGGGTAGGTGTCGGCCAAACTGTACACGCCGGTATGGTCGCCGAACGGTCCTTCGGTGCGAAGGTCGGCGTTGTCGACGTACCCTTCGAGCACGAACTCTGCGTGCGCGGGAACGTTGAGGTCGACGGTCACCGCCTTCACCACCTCCACCGGCTTGCCGCGCAAGAGCCCCGCGAAGGCGAACTCGTCGAGCACTGGCGGCAGCGGTGCCGTTGCAGCATACGTGAGCGCGGGCTCCGTGCCGATTGCGACGGCGACGGGAATGCGCGAACCCCATGCCTGCGCGTGCGCGCGCCCGTGCTTGTGGCGCTGCCAGTGCATGCCAGTCTCGCGCGGCCCGTAGACCTGCATGCGGTACATCCCGACGTTGTAGCTCTGCGTCTGCGGGTCTTGCGTGATGACGAGCGGCAGCGTGATGAACGGCCCCGCATCGAGCGGCCACGTCGTGAGAATGGGAAGCGTGCGCAGATCGGGCTCGCGATCGATGACCTCTTGGCAACGACCGTCGCGCACGACGCGCGGCACCGCGTTCGCGAGCGGCGCAAGACGCATGATCGCACCGACCTTCTCTGCCATCGACGAGCCGGGCGGCGAAAGATCGAGGAGCTTGCGTACGCGCGCCGCCACCTCGTTGAGATGTGCGGCGTCGAGCGCCATCGCCATGCGCCGATGCGTGCCGAACTGATTCGTCAGCACGGGATACTTCGAACCTTTGACGTTCGTGAAAAGCAGGGCGGGGCCGCCGGCCTTCACGATGCGATCGGTGATCTCGGCGATCTCGAGGCGAGGATCGACGGAAGCTGCGATCGTGTGGAGCTGCCCGCTCTCCTCGAGCGCGTCGACGAAGGCGTGCAGCGAATCGAACGGCACGGCCGGCCGCCTTACGGTAAGCCCATGACGCGGCGCAGCAGCCGTCCGCGCGCGCGAACCGAAAGCACAGCCGCCATGAGCGCGGCGGGCTTTGCTCCGCCGGCGAGCACGTAGCGCTCGCGCGGGCGCGAATGGCCCACGGCAACGTCCGCCAGCGTGCGCGCGACGCTTTCGACCGGACTTCCGTGCTGTGCCTCGCCGGCAAGGCTCTTACGCATCACCTGCGGCAAGAATCCGTAGTATTTGCGTTGTTCGGGTGAGGCTTGGCTCTCCATGCGCTCGAGCGTGCTCTCGCCTTTATTCCAAATCGGCGTCTTGATGCTGCCGAACTCGAAGAGTGAGACCGTCACGCCGGAGTGCGAGGAGTCGAGTTCGAAGCGCAGCGCGTCGGTGATCGCGGCGAGCGCCGCCTTCGACGCAGCGTAGGGGCCGATGAACGGCGGCGTGATTCGTCCGGAGATCGAGCCGACGAAGAGCAGACGGCCTTTTGTCTCGCGTAGCATCGGCAGCGAGGCTTGCGCGACGGCGAGCGCACCGACGAGATTGACTTCCAACTGGTAGCGCAGGCGGTCGAGCGGCACGAACTCGAGCGGTCCGCCGAGCGCGATGCCCGCATTTGCGAGCACGGCGACGAGCGGGAGACCGTCGCTGCGCATGCGATCCGCTGCGGCGGCAATTTCTTCGACGTGCGTGACGTCGACGATGAGCGGGCGCACGTCGCCGGAGAGTTCCTGCAGTCGCTGCGCGTCGCTTGGCGTACGCACGCCGGCGTAGACGGCGACGCCGCGGCGCAGCAACTCGACGACGGTTGCATAACCGATGCCGGTCGATGCTCCCGTGACGAGTGCTGCGCGCACGTTCGCGTTATTCGTCGTCGTGGTGACGTTGCCCGTGCGGGCGGCGGCGCCTGCGCATCGGCGGTGCTCCGGGGCCACCAGGCAGCGGCGACGCTTCACGCGGCTCGCGACGCTCGCGCGGCTCACGATGCTGCGGACGCTCGCCCTCGTCGGAGGCGCCGTTAAGCAGCGCTTTGCGCGAGAGGTTGATACGGCCTTGGCCGTCGATCTCCATGACCTTCACCTTCACTTCGTCGCCGACCTTCACGACGTCGTCGACCCGCTCGACACGGTTGGGCGCGAGTTGGCTGATGTGGACGAGGCCCTCTTTACCCGGGGCGATCTGCACGAACGCGCCGATGTTGATGATGCGCGTAACGCGGCCGGTGTAGGTTTCGCCGACGACGATTTCCTTGGTGATCGCTTCGACGATCGCCTTCGCTTTGTCGCCGGACTCGCCGTCGAGCGATGTGATGAAGACGGTTCCGTCGTCTTCGATGTCGATCTTCTCGACGCCGGTATCCGCGATGATCTTGTTGATGATCTTGCCGCCTGGCCCGATGACGTCTTTGATCTTGTCGGGATTGATCTTGACGACGATCATCCGCGGTGCGAACTTCGAGAGTTCGGCGCGCGGTTCCGCGATCGTCTCCTCGAGTTTGTCGATAATGAAGAAGCGCGATTTCTTCGCCTGTTCCATCGCTTCGCGCATGATGGCGATCGTCACGCCCTGGACTTTGATGTCCATCTGGATCGCAGTGATGCCTTTCTTCGTTCCGGCGACCTTGAAGTCCATCTCGCCGAGCGCGTCCTCGAGGCCCTGGATGTCGGTGAGCACGCGGTACTTGTCGCCCTTGAGAATAAGGCCCATGGCGACGCCGCCGACGTGCGCGCGAATCGGCACGCCGGCGTCCATGAGCGCGAGCGTCGACGCGCAGACCGAGGCCATCGACGACGATCCGTTAGACTCGAGCGTCTCGCTCATGAGGCGCAGCGTGTATGGGAAGTCTTCCTTCTCCGGCAGCACGGGGACGAGCGCGCGTTCCGCGAGGTGACCGTGGCCGATTTCGCGGCGGCCGGGGCCGCGCATCGGCCGCGTCTCGCCGACCGAGTATGGCGGGAAGTTGTAGAAGTGCATGTAGCGCTTGTCTTCGAGCGCGACGATGCCGTCGAGACGTTGCGCGTCCGACGTCGAGCCGAGCGTCGCAGCGGTGAAGACTTGCGTCTGTCCACGCGTGAAGACGCCGGAGCCGTGGACGCGCGGCACGTAGTGCACCTTGCACCAAATCGGGCGGATCTCGTCTGGCTTGCGCCCGTCGGGCCGGATCTTTTCGTCGACGACCATCGTGCGGAGCTCGTCCTCCTCCATGGCCTTGACGGTCTTGTTGAAATCCTTCGCTCCCGCCGGTGATTCGAGGAGCGCGCGAACGTCGTCGTCTTTCTTTCCGCAGCGCTCGAGCGCTTCTTCTACGGAGATCGCGTCAAAGGCGCGCTCGCGCTCGCTTTTCTCCACGATGCGCATTGCCTTTGCGACGTCTTTGGCAAAGTTCTTACGCACCCACTTCTCAAGGTCGCCGTCGACTTTGAGCAATGGAAACTCGCGTTTCTTCTTGCCGGCTTTCTTGGCGAGGTCGTCGATCGCTTTGATGATCTTCTGAATCTCGCGATGCGCGAACTCGACGGCACCGAGGAAGTCGTCCTCGGAGATCTCGTTGCCCCCGCCTTCGACCATCATCACTGCTTCGGCGGTGCCGGCGATGACGATGTCCATGCCGCCGGTTTCGTACTGCGGAAGCGCCGGGTTGCAAACGTACTCTCCGTTCTCGTCGCGCCCAACGCGCACGGCTGCGACGGTTTTGTCGAACGGAATGTCGGAGAATGCAAGCGCGGCACCGGCAGCGCAGACGCCGATGACGTCGGCGTCGAGCTCAGGATCGATAGAAAGCACCGTCGCGACGATCTGCACGTCGTTGCGGAAACCGTCGGGGAAGAGCGGACGGATCGGACGATCGATTTGCCGCGAGCTGATCACGGCGTGCTCCGGAGGGCGGCCTTCGCGCTTGATGTAGCCGCCGGGAATCTTACCGGCAGAGTACATGCGCTCTTCAAAGTCGCAGGTCAGGGGGAAGAAGTCGATGCCTTCACGAGGCTTCTCGGAGGCGGTGACGGCGCAGAGCACGACGTTTTGATCACCATAACGAACCAACGCGGAGCCGTTTGCTTGCTTCGCGAGCTCACCCGTCTCGATGACCATCGTGCGCCCGCCGACCGTTAGGGTCACGGATTCGGGCACGATTACTCCTATTTTTTGTTCTTTTTTCTTTAGTGAATCGGCTCCGTTTTCGGGTGCGGCCGCGTGCGGACCTGTTCGCACAGGGCCACAAGCCCTCGTGCGTGCGACATTTGTCCGGGGTACGAAGGATGCATGGACGCAGCATGGGCGAGGCGCTTGGTTGGGGTCGCCCTTGCGGGTTTCCTCATTGCTGGGTCGGGAGAGGGCGGAAGCGCCGTTGCCGACGCCTACGGCGCAAACGCGTCGCTGCGCTCGTACACCTTCACCATGCACGGTACGATGGCGATGCATACCTTCCCGTGGCTGCGTATTCCGATATCCGGCCAAGGCCTCTACGACCGCGGGCGCGTCTACGACGTACACCTCGCGGGGATACCCTTCTTCGCCAAAGGCTTCGGCCGCATCGATCTGAGCGCGCTCGCGCCGCAGATGTGGCGCCCGAAGTTCGATGTCAGTTACGCGGGCAGCCAAGACGGCGCCGACATCTACACGTTGCGCGACCCCCGCGACGCGGCACTCCGATCCGAGACCGTCTGGGTCGACCCGGTTCACGGCATTCGCGAGGTACTGCTGCTCTACGACAACGGGGGACGGGTCGACTTGCACGTCCAGTGCGCAATGCGTGACGGCTACCTCGTTCCTGCCGCGACCGACGCCCAGATCGACGTCCCGCACGCGAAACTCTCGGTCACGGCGAGGTTCGGCGACTATCACATGACGGCAGGCAGGAGCCTCGTCGGGAGCGCGCATACTCGTTAACGCGTGCGTCGTCGAACGCTCGCATTAATCGCCCTCCTCTGCGTCGCTGCGACGAGCGCGGCGAGTTGGCGTGACGCCGTTCCGACCGTCGCCGCGCATGCGATGGTGGTCACGGAGCAGCATCTCGCGTCTGAGGTCGGTCTCGACGTGCTGCGTCACGGCGGCAATGCAGTCGACGCGGCCGTAGCGGTCGGCTACGCCCTCGCCGTCGTCGATCCGTGCTGCGGCAACATCGGCGGTGGCGGCTTCATGGTGATCCGCATGCACGACGGCCGCGAGCGCTTCATCGACTTCCGTGAAGTGGCACCGTTACGAGCGACGCGGACGATGTACCTCGACGCGCATGGCAACGTCGAGCCGATGAAGTCACGCAAAGGCTGGCTCGCCGTCGGCGTTCCTGGAACCGTCGCCGGGCTCGAAACCGCGCGGCGCGAGTTCGGGACGATGTCGCGTGCGAGTCTCATGGCGCCGGCGATTCGCCTTGCGCGCGACGGCTTCAGGCTCGAGCCGGGCGATCTCATCCCCTTCACTGCAGCGCCTGGGGCGTATGCTGCGGCGCAGTGGCAGCTTGCATCGCCGCATGCGGGCAACGTGCTCGTACAACCGGAGCTCGCGCTGACGCTCGAGCGTATCGCGAAGTACGGTCGCGACGCGTTCTACGACGGGCCGATCGCGCGTGCAATCGTCCAAGCGAGCCGTTTGGGCGGCGGCATTCTCACGCTGGAGGATTTGGCGCGCTATCGTGTTTTAGAATCGGCGCCGCTGCACTGCAACTACGACGGATATCGTCTCTCGGCTGCGCCGTTGCCCAGCTCCGGCGGCGTGACGCTCTGCGAAATTCTCGGTATCATTGCTCCGTATCCGCTCGCGCGCTGGCCGTGGCATGGCGAAAAGGAGACGCATTACATCGTCGAAGCGGAGCGCCGTGCTTATGCCGATCGGAACACCGCCCTCGGCGATTCGCGCTTCGTGCATAACCCGACGGCGCAGTTGCTCTCCGCGCAGTACCTCGCGCACGTGCGCTCCTCGATCCTACCGCAGAAGGCAACGCCGTCGCGCGATATTCGTCCGGGGCTTGCGTCGCTGTGGCGAGAACACCCCGAGACGACGCACTACTCTATCGTCGATGCGCACGGCAACGCCGTCGCGGTGACGTACACGCTCAACGACTGGTTTGGCGCCGGCGTCGTCGCCGGCGACACCGGCTTTTTCCTCAACGACGAAATGGACGACTTTACGTCGAAGCCTGGCGCGCCGAACATGTACGGCCTCGTGCAGGGCACTGCGAACGACATCGAGCCGGGGAAACGTCCGCTTTCGTCGATGGCACCCACGATCGTTACCCGGAACGGAAAGCTCGTCATGGTCACCGGCAGTCCGGGCGGCGCGCGCATCATCACGATCGTGCTCGAGACGCTTCTCGACGTGTTGCAGTATCACATGAACGTGGCGCAGGCGGTCGACGCACCACGCTTTCACATGCAGTGGCTGCCCGACGAGATTCAATACGAGCCGGGGGCGATCGATAGGGGAACGATTTCGGCGCTTCAGCACGATGGCTATACGCTGCGAGAGTTTGCACCGTGGGGCTCAGCGCAAGCGATCGTCGTCGATCCGCGTACGCATGAGCTAGAAGGCGCAAGCGACGATCGCCGACCGTCAGGCGCCGCCCTCGGCTACTGACGAGGGCTTCGCGCCAACGCATCTGTCATGCCGAGCGTAGCGCCGAAGGCGCGAAGTCGAGGGACTGCGCCTGTCATGCCGAGCGTAGCGCCGAAGGCGCGAAGTCGAGGGACTGCATCTGCCATGCCGAGCGTAGCGCCGAAGGCGCGAAGTCGAGGGACTGCA
>DAHUYK010000131.1 GCA_027315245.1 Vulcanimicrobiota bacterium
CGAACGGCGGACGCACATGGCATCGTATCCTGTACGTCGACGACAAGACCGGCGCAAACGACGTCGTCATGGACGCGCGTAATCCAAACGTTCTCTATGCTTCCATGTGGCAAGCGCAGCGCACGCCGTGGGGCCTCGTGAGCGGTGGACCGGGCAGCGGTCTCTACAAAACGGTCGACGGCGGCGCGCACTGGACGAAGATCTCCTCCAATCCCGGCTTCGCACGCGGCGTGCTCGGCAAAATGGGCGTCGCGGTCGCGCGGACGAACCCGAACGTCGTGTATGCGATCGTACAAGCGCATCACGGCGGCGTCTTCCGTTCGTCAAACGGCGGCGCGACGTGGACGCGCGTGAACGGCCAATGGTTCCTGCGTCAGCGCGCGTTTTACTACATGGCCATCTACGTCAATCCGACGAATGCGAACACCGTCTACGCGCCCGAGGTTGACAGCGTGTGGCAGTCGACGAACGGCGGACGGTCGTGGAAGCCGCTCATGCATCCCGGCGATCATCACATCATCTGGATCAATCCGTACCATCCCAAGATTATGTTCGAGGGCGACGACGGCGGTGCAACGGTCTCGGTCGACGGCGGCAAGACGTGGAGCACCGAACTGAATCAGCCGACCGGGCAGTTCTACCACATCGTCCTCGACAATCAATTTCCGTACCACGTCTACGGTGCGCAGCAAGACGAGGGCGCGTTCGAAGGCCCGAGTGCCTCGAACGAGGGTCTTGGTATCGGCGCGTGGCACTCGGTGGCGCTCGGCGAGAGCACGTTCATCGCCGTCGATCCACGAGATCCGCATGTCACGTACGGCAGCGGCTATTACAGCTCGTTCGTGCGTCTGAACACCGCGACCGGCGAAGAGAAGAACGTGAGCCCCTGGCCGCTCTACCTCACCGGGGCGTCGTCCGGCGAGTTGCGCTATCGCTTTGGCTGGACGCATCCGATCCTGTTCTCTCCGGTGAATCCCGATGAACTCTTCCTGTGCGCGCAGGTCGTCTTCAGGAGCGATGATTTCGGCCAGACCTGGCACGTCATCAGCCCAGATCTCACGCGCAACGTACGTCGCACTGAAGTTCCTAGCGGCGGCCCCGTCGACCTCGATCAATCCGGGGCGGAGACATTCCCGGACATCTCGTCGCTCGCGATCTCACCGCTCGACGGAAACGTCATTTGGGCCGGGTCCGCCGACGGCCTCGTGCACGTCACCTCGAACGGCGGCGCACAGTGGCGCCTCGTCACGCCGCCGCAGCTGCCGCAGTGGGCGCAAATCAGCAGCATCGAACCGTCACGCACGGCGGCTGGAACCGCGTATCTCACTGCATCGCGATACATGTGGGACGATTTTCACCCGTACGTCTACAGAACCACCGACTACGGAGCGCACTGGACGACGCTGACGAGCGGCTTACCCGCCAACCAGTACGTGTTTGCCGTAGGTGAAGACCCGCGCGATCCGCGCGTGCTCTTTGCGGGAACGCGCAGCACCGTCTACGTTAGCCTCGATGCGGGCGCGCGCTGGCAGCCGCTGACGCTCGACCTTCCCGGCGTGCAGGTTCGCGACATCGCGATCAACGCCCGTCAGGGGGAGGTCGCCATCGCGACGCACGGCCGGGGATTCTGGATACTCGACGATCTCGCGCTACTCGAACAGCTCGCAAACGGCGCTCCGCGCGACCTGGCGCAGCCGCTGCTCTTCACGCCGGAGACCGCCTGGCTCTCGCACGCCTACGGCGGTGGCGGATACGGTAGCGACAGCGGTGAGAATCCGGCATACGGTGCGACGGTCTATTTCAATATCCCGTCATCGTACAACGGACGCACGCCCATAACGCTCGCATTCCTCGCTAGCAACGGCGCGCTGGTGCGCCGATACGTTCTTCACCTGGCCGGAAAGCACGAGCACGCGATTCCCGGCTATCTCTACGATCAAATGACGCGCGCTGCAGAAATGCGATACGACGAGCGCAAAACAACGACGATCGCACGAGGCGTCAACGCGTTCCAGTGGGATATGCGCTACGCACCCGCCACCGAGGTTCGCGGTCTGCACGTCGTCACGACGGACGACTTCAGCGATTTTACCACGGGGCCGACGATCGTTCCTGGAACCTACACGGTCGTGCTGCAATACGGAAACGCGACGATACGGCGCACCTTCGCCGTGCAGCTCGATCCGCGGCTTCATCCTGCGCCAGGCGAGCTCGGCGCGCGCCTTGCGCTTGCGACGCAGATCCGCGACACGCTCGACACGCTCGATCGGACCGTCAATGCAGCGCTCGCCGCGCGTAGCCGCTTGACGCCGGCACGGCGCTCGCAGGTGAACGCCGAGGTCGCGCAACTCGTACAGTTCAAGGTTCATTCGAGCGAAGGCGATCTCCTCAACGAACTCAAGCTGCGGGATCACCTTGCATTTCTCATGAACGAACTTGACGTAGCATACCAGGCGCCCACGCAGGCAGAACAGGCGACGTACGACGGTCTTGCCGTCAAGGCGCGTGCAGCGGTTGCGCGCCTGCACGAACTGATCGCAGCCGCACCGGGCGTGTAGTCCAACGGCAACGTTGACCGCTCGGTTCGCCCGCGACGGCTACCTCGTCTTTCCGAACTTCGCGTCGACGGATGCTATGACGCGCCTGCGTGCACGCGCAGCGGAGATCGTCGGCGCATTCGATCCGGCGTCCGGCAGCGGCATTTTCACGACGCGCGGCCAGGCGGCTCGCAGCGATGAGTATTTTCTAGAGTCCGCGGAGTGCGTGCGCTGCTTCTTCGAAGAAGAAGCCTTCGACGAACGCGGTGCCCTGCGCGTTGCAAAGGACCGAGCCATCAACAAGATCGGGCACGCGATGCACGACCTCGACCCAACCTTTCGTGAGTTCTCGCACGACCACCGGCTCGGTGAGATCGCAGAGGCCATCGGCCTTGCGCAGCCCTTGCTCTACCAGTCGATGTACATCTTCAAGCAGCCGCAGATCGGCGGCGAGGTGAAGTGGCACCAGGACGCGTCGTTCTTCGTTACCGATCCGCCGAGCGTCGCCGCATTCTGGTTCGCACTCGAACGCGCCGATCGCGATAACGGCTGTCTTTGGGTGCAGCGCGGGGGCCATCGTACGCCGCTGCGCGAGCGGTTCGCCGTTCGCGACGGAAGAGCGGCCCTCGAGCGCATCGACGCAACGCCCTGGCCGACGCTCGCGGCGGCGACGCCGGTGGAAGTCGAGGCGGGTACGCTCGTCGTCTTCGACGGGATGCTCCCGCACTACAGTGCTCCGAATCGTTCTGCAAACTCACGGCAGGCGTACACCCTGCACGCCGTCGGCGCACGGGCGCGCTACGCGCCGGAGAACTGGCTGCAGCGGCGCTCGGTGCCCCTGCGCGGATTCGCTTAGGGCAGTCGTTCCAGGGCTCGTTAGGTAGAAAGGCCTCGCGCAAAGTAAGCGTTGCCGTCCTCCCTTTGCACCATCGCTCTCGCGTACGATGCCAACATAATGGGACGTCGACAGATGATTGTGGCCGCCGGCGCGGCATTCATGCTCACCGCGGTGGTTGCGTGCGGCGGAGGGGGATCGAGCGGAGGCGGGCCGGGAGTACCCCCGCCGACGACCGGGCCGACCACGAGCCCGACTCCGACCGCGAGCCCCACGCCCCCAGGGTCCTCGACACAGACGATCTCGACCTACGCGGGTGCGACGTTCGGCCAAACCGGAATGTTCACGCCCACCGAAGGCGACACGGCGAGCGGCGGACAGGGGCAGCCGGTCGACGGCATCACCTGCGACACCACGATGTCCGGCAACTACCACGTGCACGTGTATTTGGGGCTGTATGTGAACGGTCAGCAAGTCGCGCTCCCGGCAGGAGTCGGCATGGAGAATCCGGGACCGCCCGGCTCCGGCGGCGGCCCGCCTGGCTTCGTCAATGCGGCGACGTGCTTCTATCACATCCACACGCACGACCAAAGCGGCGTCGTGCACATCGAAGATCCCGATCCGAGCAACGTTCCGATCACGGGCACGCTGTACACGCTCAAGAATCTCTTCGACGAGTGGGGCATCACCGTGAGCGCGAACCAGTTCGGTCCGTTCAGCGGTCCCGTGCGCGTCTTCACGTCGGGGCAGGTCTACCGCGGCAACGACACGGGCACAAACTTCACGACCGAGGCGAGCGATCTCACGTACTGGGGCAGCGATGCAACGACCGTCCCAATCTACTCGCACGAAGTGATCGATGTCGAAGTCGGCCCGACGTGGCCCACGGCCCTGCCGAACGTCTACTTCTACGTGCAGTACTAGGCGTTAGCGGTCGCGGCGGGAGCGAATACTGCGCAGCGGCACCGCATAGACGGTGCCGCTGACGCTTCCGATGACGAGCGTTCTGCCGACGATGATCGGCGATCCAACGTTGAAGTGCGCCGGCACCGCCATATCGCCGACGGTGCGTCCAGTGCGCGCGTCGAGTGCCCACAGGTAGCCCGCGAAATCACCGAAGTACACGACGCTGCGGTCGACGGCAAAGCCGCCTTTGACGAGCCCGCGCACCTCCGTGCGCCAGCGTAGACGTCCGCTGCGCGCGCCGACGCCGTTCACCCACGGCGCAGCCGCGCCGCCGATGTAGACCATTCCGTCGGCGACGACGGGCACGCCCGATTCGTTGCGCGCCGGGAGCGCACCGATCTCGAGCGGCACGTCCCACAGCAAA
>DAHUYK010000134.1 GCA_027315245.1 Vulcanimicrobiota bacterium
CGATGACGTCGCCCGCCTCCTCCATGTGCACCTCGGGCGCCATCGGCGTCGTGATGTGACGCAGGCGCTTATACGTTCCGGCCGCCTTGAGATTCTCGAGGTCGGCGTTCAGCTTCGCTTCAAACCGTTGATTCATCGCGCTCCTGCAACGTCCAAGACGATCTTTGCGGCGGCGCCCGTGCGCATGAGCTCGAACGCCTCTGCGAACTCTTCGAATGGGAGCGTGTGCGTGATAATCGAGCGCAAATCGACGCGCCCGCTCTTCACGAGGGCTTGCGTCTGGTACCACGTTTCGAACATCAAGCGCCCGTTGACCCCAAGCACCGTCAGCCCCTTGAAGATGATGCGCTCGGCCAGGTTGAGATTGACGTTGTCGCTCGGAATCCCAAGCAGCGCGGCGGTGCCGCCGTTGCGAACCATCTGCAGACCGCTATCGATCGCCGCTCCGCTGCCCGACATCTCGAGCAGGACGTCGACGCCGTCGCCATTCGTCAGGGCGCGTATCTCGTCCACGATGCCGGCCTGCGTTGCAAGAAACGTACGATCGGCGCCAAGGCGCTTGGCGAGATCGAGCTTTGCCTGATTGACGTCGATGGCAAAGACGGTCGCCGCGCCGGCGGCGCGCGCGACGGGGATCGCCATGAGCCCGATCGAGCCGACGCCGGTAATGACGACGCTGCGCGTGCTCACGCCCGCTGCCATGACGGTGTGAACGGCATTGCCGAGCGGATCGAAGACCGCGGCAACGTCGTCCGGAATTGCGGGGTCGAGCCGCCACACGTTATATTCGGGCATCGCGATGTACTCCGCGAACGCGCCGTCACGATCGACGCCGATGATCTTCAAGCGTTCGCAGATATGCGCTTGCCCCGTTCGGCACAAGAGACACGTCAAGTCTGCAATGTGTCCTTCGCCCGAGACACGGTCGCCGACGCGCACGCCTCGCACCGCCTCACCGACGGCTTCGACGCGGCCCATGAACTCGTGCCCAATGATGCACGGGGGCCGTACACGCGCCTGCGCCCACTGATCCCACGCGTAGATATGATAATCGGTTCCGCAGATGCCGGCCTTCTCGATGCGAATGAGTACGCCGGTCGGCCCGATCTGCGGAACCGGGACCTCGGTGAGCTCGAATCCCGGCTCCGGACGCACCTTGCAGAGCGCTCGCATCGTCTTTGCCATCGCGCCGCAGCCTTTGACTCTCAGCTCCCCTTGTCATCCCGAGCGCAGGGAGCGCACCTGTCATCCCGAGCGCAGGGAGCGCAGCGCCCGTAGTCGAGGGACGGCTCCTAACCCGGAGCCACGAAGCCAGCGGCGAACTGCGGACTCATGCTCGCAAAACTCGCTCCCATCTTCCTTCTCGCCGGGCTCACGGCGGCGGCGCCGGCGCAGAGCGTTACCGTCATGTATGCGGGCTCGCTCGTGACGCCGATGGAAGGGCCGATCGCACAGGCGCTCGCCCAGCATGGAATCCGATTTCAAGGAGAGCCGCGCGGGAGTACGGCGATCGCGAACTTCATCCTCGGGGGGCTGAGGAGACCCGACGCGGTCGTTGTCGTCGATCCTGCCGTCGTCGCACGCCTGCAGAGCGCGGGACTCGTTGCGCGGTCGTGGCCCCTTGGAAGCGCAACCCTCGGAATCGGCTGGACGCGACGCTCCCGCTTCGCAGGAGCGCTCGCGCACACGCACGCCACCGCAGCGTCGCTCTATGCGTTGCTGTCGACCCCTGGTATTCGGATCGCGCGCACGGACCCACAACTCGACCCAAAGGGCCGCTACACCGTCCAAGCTGCGACGATGCTCTTCGGCGGTCGACGCACGAAAGCGATTCTAGGCGCCGATAACAACCCCGCGCAGATATTTCCCGAGGAGAGTCTCATCGTGCGCCTCGAAACCGGCGAAGCCGACGTCGGATTCGTCTACTCGACGGAAGCGCGCGCTCGACACTTGCACTTCATACCGCTTCCAGGCGCCGCGTCGATGTCCAAGCAGATTCAATACGTGCTCGCCGTCATGAAAGACGCGCCGCATCCTCGAACGGCGCGCGCATTCGCGGCGTTTCTTCTGCACGGCGATGGAATGCGGATTCTCAGAGCCGCCGGGCTCATCAGCGGCCGCTAGAACGCCGAAGCCGGCGGCTGTGCTGCCTTTGTCATCCCGAGCGTAGCGAACGTAGTGAGCGAAGTCGGCGGCTGTGCTGCCTTTGTCATCCCGAGCGTAGCGAACGTAGTGAGCGAAGTCGAGGGACCGTCTCTTAGCATCGCCAGCGATTCGTGTGCGGCTTTTCGTCCTTCGTCCTTCGTCCTTCGTCCTTCGACTCCGCGCCTTCGGCGCTACGCTCAGGATGACAAAGGCGCTTCGCGGTCGCGATGACAAGGCGCTCCTAGCCGTACCTGCCGGTGATGTAATCCTCGGTGCGTTTGTCCTTAGGCTGGGTGAAGATCGATGCGGTGCTGCCGACTTCGATGATCTCGCCTGAGAGAAAGAACGCGGTGAAGTCGCTAATGCGCGCTGCTTGCTGCATCGAGTGCGTCACGATGACCACCGTGAAATCTCTCGTGAGCTCTGCGACGAGATCTTCGATCTTGCTCGTCGCGATGGGATCGAGCGCCGACGCGGGCTCGTCCATGAGAATCAGCTCGGGATCGACGGCAAGGCAGCGCGCGATGCAGAGCCGCTGCTGCTGGCCGCCGGAGAGATCGAATGCGGAGCGATCGAGGCGATCCTTCACCTCGTCCCACAGGGCGGCGCGGCGCAAGCTGCGCTCGCAGATTTCATCGAGTGTTTTGGCATCCCGCACGCCGTGCACGCGCGGTCCGTAGACGACGTTCTCGAAGACGGATTTCGGGAACGGATTGGGCCGTTGGAACACCATCCCGATCCGATGACGGATCTCGACCGGGTCGACGCCGGGTGCATAGATGTCCGCTCCGTCGAGCAGCACCTCTCCCGTGACGCGCGCACCGGTCGTGAGGTCGTGCATGCGGTTGAGTGCGCGGACGAACGTCGATTTGCCGCAGCCCGATGGCCCGATGAGCGCCGTGACGTGGTTGTTTGGAACGTCGAGTGACGCATGGTTGATGGCGCGAAACGCGCCGTAGTAGACGTCGAGGTCTTTCGTCTGCAGCTTGGGAACGGCTTCGATGTCGGGAATCCTCCGGCGTGCACGAGGGTGAGCGGCTATAGTACCGATACTGCGCCTGGTCATCCCCTGCACGACAGCCATTCGCCCGTAGAATACCGTGGCCCAGTTAAGGCCGTATTAAGGAAGTTAAGACCTCAGCATACCATTCGCCGACGTCGGCGAGAGTGAGCGCCCGCCAGTGCTCTTCGACGAAGGCAAGGATTTGAAGCTTGACGAGCCGGTCTTCGGGCGCATCCACGGCCCACTGCATGCGCCCAGTCTAACGGAGTGACGTTAGGCATCCCTCAAGAGCGGATTAAGGAGCCATGCAAGGCGCTGCGCACGATGGGGATGCGAATCGTCATCGCCGTGCCGACGTCCAGCGTCGATTCCGCCGAGATCGACCCTCCGTGCGCGTCGACGATGCCCTTGACGATCGCAAGCCCAAGCCCCGCGCCGCCGCTCTCGCGCGTCCGCGAGCGATCGACGACGTAGAAGCGCTCGAAGATATGCGGAAGGTCGCGGTAGGCGATGCCATCCCCGGTATCGCGTACGCGCAGAATCGCTTCGTTTCCCACCGCGTCGACCTCTACGACGATCGACCCTCCCTCGCGTGTGTGCCGCAGCGCGTTGTCGACGAGGTTGACGATGACTTGCGAAAGGCGCTCGCTGTCGGCTTCCACGCGAACCGGACGCTGGCCGTGCAGTTGCAGGCGGACGCCCTTCTTCGCAGCCTGCGGTTCGAAGGCCGCGACGATGGGCCGCACGACCGCTTCTAGGTCCACCTCGGCGAGGTCGAGCTTCATCTGCCCCGACTCCGTGCGTGCCTGTTCGAGGAAGTGCCCGACGAGCGAGACGAGCCGGTCGACCTGCGCGAGCGCTTGCGGCAAAAACAACTCGCTAGCCTCGTCGTCACGCGACGCGATCACCGTCTCGAGCATGAGCTTGATCGACGAAAGCGGCGTGCGCAGTTCGTGCGAGACGTTTGAAAGAAACTCGCGGCCAGCCCGTTCGCCCCGCAACGCTTCCGTCTGATCCTCGATAAAGAGCACGGCACCATTGCCTTCTGCTGCCTCCAACGGCGCGATCGAGATGCGATACGTGCGAGCAACGGCGCGGCTCTGCACGACGAGCGGAGCAACCGACGCTTCACCGCGCAGCGCCTCGAGCACGCGGCGCTCCACTTCGACGTTGGCGATTGCGCGTACGAGATGGTCGCCGACGGCGCGCTGCGGATCGAAAGCGAACACGCCGCCCGCCATCGCGTTCGCGTACCGCACCTGCAAACGCTCGTCGACGAGCACGACACCGAGTGGGAGCGCGCCGACGAGGCGCGTGAATAGCGACTCGACCGCACCCTCGGGCGGCTCTTCACGCGGGCCGCAAACCTCTTGCGGCGTCTCGCGCTTCCCAAAGATACGTTCGAAGAACGAGCGCATGCCGACCCCGAAGCGCTACGCTTTGAACATGTAGCCGCGGCTGCGCACCGTGAGAATGTGTCGCGGCCGAGCGGAGTCGACCTCGATCTTCTCACGCAGCCAGCGTACGTGCACGCTCACCGTCTGCTGCTCACCGTCGAAATCGTATCCCCAGACCTTGTCGAGCAGCGTCTGCCGCGTCACGATGCGTCCCTGGTTCTCCATGAGCACGCGCAAGAGCGCAAACTCCTTGGGAGCGAGCGAGACTTCTTCGCCTCGCACGACGAGCTGCTGGCGCGACGGATCGAGCACGATGCCGCCGATGGTAATCGCCTCTTCGTGCTCGTCGGCAGAAGGCGTCGCGGGGCGGCGCAAGCGCACCTTCACGCGCGCCAGGAACTCGTGCAGCGCGAACGGCTTCGTTACGTAATCGTCGGCGCCGAGCTCGAATGCGAGCACTTTGTCGATCTCCTGGTCCTTGGCGGTGAGCATGATGATCGGCACCGCCGAGAACTTGCGTATCTCCTTGCAGACTTCGATGCCGTCGAGCAGCGGCAGCATGACGTCGAGCACGACGAGGTCCGGCCGTTCACGCTGTGCGAGCGTTACCGCCCTTCGTCCGTCCGTCGCGGTCACGACGGTATAGCCGCTGCGCTCCAGATTGAAGCGCAGCGTTTTGAGCATCGCCAGCTCGTCGTCGACGACGAGTATCTTCTTGTTGAACTCCGGATTCTTCGGGAACGAACCGCGCGGAGATTTAGCGATCGTCTCGTTCATAGCATTTGACGATCGCGCTGTAGTCCAGCGCGCCGTCTCCTTGCGCGGACGCGAGCGTGTAGAGTTGGTAGGCAAGGCCGGTTGCAGGCATCGCGTGTCCGACCGCGCGAGCCGATTCGAGCGCCGCCGCCAGATCCTTGCGCAGCAGGTCCATCGCGAAGCCGCCTTCGAAGCGTTGCGCGAACCACGTCTTGGGAAGCCACTGCTCCATGAGATAGTTCGATGCCGTCGCCGTCGCCAACACGCCGCGCACGGCCTCCAAATCCGCCCCGAGCCGTTGCGCGAGCACGAGCGCTTCGACATTCCCAAGCATAACGCTCGCGATGATCGCTTGGTTTGCCAGCTTCACCGTCTCGCCCATTCCGACGGGGCCGAGGTGCGTCGGCGTTCCCAGCGCACGCAAGACCGGCTCTGCGCGCTCTACGTGCTCTTTCTCACCGCCGACCATGATCGTGAGCGTGCCCGCGTCTGCGCGAGCGGGGCCGCCGCTCACGGGTGCATCGACAAAGCCGACGCTCTGCCGCGAAAGTCTCTCCGCAAAACCGCGCGACGCGATCGGTGAGATCGTCGACATGTCGACGACGACGCTCTCTTGCGGGCGCAGACCGTGCGCGACGCCCCGATCGCCGAAGAGCACTTCTTCTACCTGGGGCGCGTCAGGAACGCAGATTGCGACGACGTCGCTTTTCGCTGCGACCGCTTTCGGGTCGGCTGCTTCCACAGCGCCGAGCGCGACGAGCCGTTCGACGGGTTCGCGGCGGCGGTGCGCGCAAACGGTCACGTCAAAACCTGCGCGACGGAGCGTGCGCACCATCGGCTCGCCCATAGCGCCGAGCCCGACGAAACCGACGCGAATGCCCATACGCCTTCCTTCGGCGTTGCTCCCACTCTTGTCATCCTGAGCGTCGCGAACGTAGTGAGCGAAGTCGAAGGGCGAGGGAGCGTATCTGGCCCCCGCCGAAGCGCCTAAGCGTGATTACAGCGACTCGGCGTCCGGCCCTCGACGAAATGGGTCTCTCCATCGGAAAACGCGCGCGCCTCCACCGGCTGCTCTACGAGCACGGCCCGGCAAACGGAACGCTCATGATTCTCCCGATTGATCAGGGACTCGAGCACGGTCCGGTCGACTTCTTCTCCAATCCCGACTCCGTCGACACGGATTGGATCTACCGTCTCGCCGTCGAAGGGAACTTCTCTGGCATCGCGCTGCACATCGGTCTCGCAGAACGATACCACGCGGCGTACGCCGGCAGCGTACCGCTCGTGCTGAAAGTGAACGGCAAGACGAATATCCCCGCTGACGAGGAGCCGTTCAGCCCGCTCACGTCGAGTGTCGAAGACGCGGTGCGCCTCGGCGCCGACGCAGTGGGCTACACGCTCTACGTCGGCAGCCCCGCGCAAGATGCCGATATCTTGCAGTGCAACGAAGTGCGGCGCGACTGCGACCGCTACGGCATGCCGCTCATCATCTGGGCGTACCCGCGCGGCGCTGGGGTGCAGGCGAAGGGCGGGCAGGATTCACTCTACGCCGTCGATTACGCCGCGCGCGTCGCGCTCGAAGTCGGTGCGAACGTCATCAAGCTCAACCAGCCGAAGTACGACGCCGCCACGGCCCCAAAGCAGCCCAAACCGTACGATGGCATGCATCCCGAAGAACTCGACGCGCTGCGCCGCGTCGTGCGCTCAGCCGGCCGCTGCCTCGTGCTCGTCTCGGGCGGCAGCAGGCTCGGCGACGAGGACACGATCCACAAAGCGCACGTTGCGATGCAGGCCGGATGCGTCGGGCTCATCTTCGGCCGCAACATGTGGCAACGCCAGTGGAACGACGCGCTCGGAATGGCCGGACGCATGCACGAACTCCTGAAAGGCTACGGCCAAGAGTAACGCCGCGCTCCGTTGATGAGGAAGGCCCCGGGCTCTTGCCCGGGGCCTTCTCGTTCGAGTTACGCTCTACCGGAGATCAGAGATGGAACTCCGCCTCTAAGTAGATGTTGAAGGGCATCGGGATCGAGGTCGTCGAGGACCCGGTTCCCGGGCCGTACGAGCTCAACTGCCACGGATACGGCGTGTTGCCGTTCGCCGTGGTGTCCGTTGCACTCGTACCGTTGTAGAAGTTCCCGACGTAGCCCGAGTTCGTCCCGTAGCTGCAGACGTTCGCTCCCGGCGGATAGGCGGTCGTCCACGGCTCCTTCGACCCGCCGAGGCAGGTGTGGAAGATGTTCGTGGCCGTCAGCGCGAGCCGCAAGCGTGGGCTCACGTCGTACATGACCGCTACGTTTCCGGTCAAAATGGCCGGGTTGCGGAAGGCACCAGGTATGGGGAACGTGCCCGTCTGCGGGTTCGGGATGTAGAGCACGCCTGCCGCGTCCGAGGCGGCCGGAGCTACCGCGGTCGTCCAGTCGCAGTTCCCGGCCACGCCGCCCGGAACGCCGGTCTCACCCTGTGTGTGACCGCACGTACGCGGATCGAGCCCGACGACGTCCATCGGACCGCCATACGGCGAGCCTTCGATGAACTGCACGCTCGGCGTGATCGCCAGCTTGTTCGCGCGCCAGTTCAGGATGACGTCACCGACCCACGGCGAGTCGAAGTACGACGTGCTCGGATTGCTCGTCGGGGAGAGGCCCGTGTTCGCCGGCTCGTACCAGGTGTTGGTGCTGAGCAACGGCTGCTCGGTCATGTTGTAGTACGGGTTGGTCACGTTGTTGTTGGCACCGTTCGTGGCGTTGGGGCTACCGCAGGCGCCGCCAATTTGCGGATTGCCAGTGCCCGGTGCGACCGTCCAATCGCCTTGCGCGGCATAACACGGCGACCCGCCGCCAGCCTTCGTCAGCGCGTTGAAGGCCAAGATGGCCGAGTTCGTGCTGAGGATCTGGTTGGAGCCGAAGTACGTTTGGTACTTCACGCGGGCGTTCGTGTACGTGAGCGAGGCCTGTGCCGCGAAGCCGTTGCTCGCGAAGTCGCCGATGCTGAGCGCACCTTCGACGCCGTAGCTGCGGAACGCGCCGACGGGAACCTGCGTCACGAAGCCCGAGCCGATGAACGACTGCTCCTGATAGCCGTTGATGTACGTGTAGAACGGCGAGAGTTTGAAGCTGACGTTCGTGTTCGGGATACGCTGCTCCCACGAGAAGTCGTATTGACTCGAACTCATCGACGGGATGGGATGGAACGGAGAGTCGAAGCCGAGCGGCAGCGTTGCGGCCCAGACGCTCTCTGAGTTTCCGGAGAGTGCGAGGTACTGCACCGACGCCGAAATCGGCGGCTCCGTGGCGCGACCGGCCGAGAGACGGAAGACCGTATTCGGACCGAGCGTATACGTGAGCGCACCGCGTGCCGACCAGTCGCTGAGCTTATACGCCGACGGTGATGTGCCCGTGAACGGCGGGTGGCTATACCCAGCCGGACACGTGAGCGTGTAGATCGGGGGTGCCGGCGGCGGCTGCCCCGGCGCCAGCGGACTGCTGTAGACGGTTCCCACGTTGTTCACGCAGAGGTCCTGCGCGACGATACTCGCGTAGAAGTTTGTCCACGGCGTGTTGCTGTTCGCCAAGTCGTACGTGTAGCTGTCGTACCGGATTCCTCCGTCGAGCACCAAGCGGTCGTTCGGACGGAACTCGTCGGTGAGGGAGACGAATGCGAACTTCGGCGCGACGGTATTGAACTCGCCGTTCGCGTTTCCGTTCCACAGCGTTCCCCAGTACGCACCGGCGGTACACGCCGCCGAAGGGCATGGTGCCGTTGGATTGCCCGTGCCGTTCTGCGCGTTTTGGTAGAACTGCTGCGAGCCGACGATCGGGGCGGTCCCGCAAGGGATCTGGGCACCGGTACCCGGATCGAAGCACTCATACTGCCCGTTGACTTTGCCGATGTAGCCCACGGGTGACCCCGGGTTGGTAGGGTTCACGAGGGGACTAGCTCCGATAAACCCCGTGTTGTTCCAGCGCGTCGTCGTCGCGCTGACGTAGTTCGCGGTGAACTGAATGAGGTTCTGGTCGTTGATCTGGTCCGCGATGTCGAGCTCGCCGCCGCCGGTGTGCGTCGGCAGCTCGTAGTTCGCGGCGTCGATGCTCCCGCACGGACCGAAGCAGGTCACGTAACCGCCCCACGCCGTGTTGAAGCCGGCCATCATCCAGTCTGAGTACATAGAGTATGCGAAGATGCGCATGAACGCGTTGTTGCTGAAGGGATGCGTCCATTGCAGTTTCACGGCTTCCATGTCGTTCGACATGTTCTCTCGCAGGTTCAACGGAAGCTGACTCAACGCCGGACGACCGCCCGGACTATCCGGTTGCGCGTACCAGTGCGGGCTCTTGCCGGTCACCGGGGTGCCGAAGGGGAGACCGTAGACGAAGGCGTCCACCCAGCTCGGGTAGTTGCCCGAGCAGACAGTACCCTCCGCAGGGTACAACGCGTTGCTCGCGCACGTCGGAGCCGCGTACGGAAAGAGCGTTTCGTCGAGCGTGTAGTTGTTGTAGCCGCCGGCATCGGAGACGCTGCCGCCGCCCTGCGTGCTCATCGCCGAGCCGCTCCAGAGCAACTGGATGTCGTCGCGCTGACCGTCACGGCGCGGGATGCCGAAGTGCAGGTTCACCACGTCCTCACGATCCGAGAGGTACGTGGCTTGGCCGTACGAGCCGAGGTAGAAGTTCCAGCAGCCGGAGGCTCCGGCCGCGTCGGGGAACGCCCCCGTACCCGCCGGACTCGGCTGCATCGGGTTGAGCGTGCCGAGCGTGCAGACGCTGCGGTCACCGCGACCGTTCGTCGCGAACCCGACGGTTCCCGTTCCAGTCCCGGTAAAGCCGCCGAAGAGACCTGCAAAGCCGTAGCCCGCATACGCCTGGCCAGGTGTCATGAGGTTTCCGCCATCTTGCGGGTTGATGTACCGGAAGGCCTGATCGTTGCCCGAGAGACCGATGTAGTACGAGAAGTTCCGGTCCGGCGTCGAGCCGCCGGCTTCGAGCTTCACGGCGTGATAGAACGCCCCGGTCGCGATGCCGCCCGTCAGGGTGGCGTAACCGGGATAGGTTCCGGTCTTGATGACTTCGTTGATGAAGCCCGACGTGCCGGCCGACGAGTTGCTCGCCGGGCCGCTGCCGGTGTAGACCTGCAACTCCTGCAGGCCGAGGTTCGACTCTTCGGAGCCGTTGTAATTATCGAAGGCGCGGTTGACGGGGATACCGTCGTATTCGTAGCTCGTGAAGAACGACTGCTGACCGCGGATGTAGACACCGCTGAAGTCCCAGCCGCCCATCGCGCCGCCGTTCGCCTCGACGACGCCCGGAACGGACGCGATCGCGGAGTATGCGGTGTTGAGGTTCGCGCCGCCGCCCAGCGGCTCGCTGGCCGTGATCTGAGCCGACGAGACGTTGTAGACGTCGTTGCCGACACCCGATTTCACGAGCGCCGACGCCACCGTCCGTGCGTGCGCGATGACTTGCAGCGCTCGCGGCTGCGTCAAAACGACTTGCTGCACCTGGTCCGCAAAGACGGTGTTACCGGCGCTTGAAATCGTCTGATAACCCGACTTCGTCACGGTGATCGTGTACGTGTCGGGTGCGAGGACGAGGAACACGAAATGTCCATGTGAATCCGTCGTCGTGGTCGCCGTCTGCGATGGCGAGGTGGCCGTTACCGTCGCGCCTGCGACGGGAGCCCCAGTGTCATCCTGAATGACGCCCCCGAGCCCTCCGGTGGTTGCTGCCAGTGCCCATGTTCCCTGGAGCAAGAAACCAACCGAGAGAAGCATCGCGAGTCCCACGCGACGGAGGGTTCTAGAAGAACGCATTTTCGTTAGACCCTCTGTGTGTAGTGTGTGTTGTGCGAAAACGGTACGCTGACGCCAGCTTGCTCGCGCAAGCGCACTTGCCGCAAACGTAACAAAGCAAGAAGCCGCTGTGCTTGGACAATCGGACAAGCGCACGCGCACACAAAAAAGTACCCGAAGACTATAAGCCCCGCCTACAGCCTTCGGGTTAGGTAATGCGTGCCACAACAGTAGCGAACGCGCGAGCAAGCGCTCAAGGATAAACGGACGGAAACGCGTGCACTGCAGCGCATTCTAACGCCGCTCTCATTTGTACAAAAGGATCAGGAGCCTCTCTTCTTCCAACGGCGCAGAGAGTGGTTTCTCGTGCTATTAGATGGAGCGAGCAACCGGCAGACGCTCGGTTCGAACTCGTAGACCTTAAGGGGCGCGGCTCGCATTCCGCTACGCCTTACCGCTTCACCATGCTCGTCAGCTCGCCGGTGCTGCTCTCCTGCACGTGCACGTCTGCGATAGGACTGCCGCGGCTTGCCCTTCCCGGTGACGTGACCGTCACGTCGGGGAGCTTCGGCATCGAGGCTGAGACCGGAACAGCGTACTCCGTCCTATCCGTCGGCTTGAGCGAAAGCCTCATGTCGTCGGCCGCTTTCGCTGCGGGAATCGATCCCCAGAGTATGCGCCTCGAGCCGGTTCTGCACGCCCGCGACCCGGAGCTTCAGCGGATCGGATGGGCGGTGAAGAGCACGCTCGACGACTCGGGGCCGCTGAGCGACGCCCGCGCGCGTACGTTCGCCGTCGAAATAGCACGACGGATCGTACGCCGCTACGCACGAGGCGCAGCGCAAACCTCGCACGCATTCTCGGCGGCACAGATGAGAAGGCTGCGCTTCCATATCGACGAGAACATCGACAAACGTCTCGGTATCGCAACGCTCGCTCAATTCGCTGGCGTCTGCCCCACGAGCTTCAAATCGCTCTTTCACAATGCCGCTGGGGTTCCGGCACACCGCTACGTCGTCGAAAGGCGCGTCGCCTACGCGATGTCGCTCATGAAGAGCAGCGTCACACCGCTGAGCGAGATCGCGCTGCAAGCGGGCTTCTTCGATCAGAGTCATATGACGCGCTGCATGCGGAGCGTTCTCGCCCTCACGCCGACCGCCGTCCGCCAGGCGCTTTAGATCGGGTCGCGCGCCTGCATCTGGTGTGGCGCGCACCGATGGCAATACCAGTTGACTGCGCCCTCGTGTTCGACCGTCGCCATCTGACCTTGCGCTGCGCGCCTTCCGCAACCGGCGCAAGCGAAGGTCTGCCCTACAGCGGGCGCACGTTTCTCTTCGCGGCGCGTCAGAGCGTACGTTACGGATATGATGACCGCGAAGAGGACCCACGGCGCCCAAGCGAACGCCGTCTGAACCCACGTATCGACCATGGGCGCGCTGTTTCGCACGAACGACGCCGAGGCCCTCGTACGCTGCCGACGAAGGGCGTGCGATGGAGGACGAGCGCTGGCGAGAGATGCTGGTCGCCGAGATGCAGCGGCAGGGCTCGGTTCACGAGAACGCGATCGCGCGTGCGTTTCTCGCCGTGGAACGTCACCGCTTCATTCCCGACGTGCCGCTCGCGCAAGCGTATGCCGATCGCGCAATCTCGATCAAGAGCACTGACGGCGAGACGCTGGCTTCCATCTCGCAACCGTCGATGCTCGCGCGCATGCTCGAGCTCGCTGCGATCGAGCCGGCGAATCGCGTCCTCGAGATCGGTACCGGCAGCGGCTACAATGCCGCGTTGATCGCGATACTAGCCGGAGCCGGCGGCCTCGTCGTGAGCCTCGAGGTGGAGGGCGACCTCGCCGAGCGCGCGCGCGCGACGCTCGAGGCGAGCGGATACGGGGGCGTGTGCGTCGTGTGCGCTGACGGCTATGAGGGGTATCCGCAGCACGCACCCTACGATCGCATCATCGTCTCCGCTCGTGCGAACGACGTCGCCGCGGCGTGGTGGGATCAGCTGCGCGACGGCGGCCGCCTCGTCGTGCCGCTCGACATCGCCGTCGGCGGGGAGTATGCCGTGGGGTTCGTGCGTGACGGATCCGTACTGCGCAGCGTCGGCACGGTACACTGCCTCTTCCTTCCCCTGCGAGGCGAACAGAGCGCGGTAACGGCCGAGCGCGTCTTCCTGCGCTCCAAGAGCGAGCGCTATGCGACACACCCGCGCGGCGTCCAAGGCATCGTCGCGGTGAAAACCCAGGACGCGTCGCCGGAGTTACTGGAACGCGCTGACGTCGTCGTCGCGCAGCCTCAGACGACCTTCGCTCTTACCTGGGACTAGGCGTCGGCGGATAGTCGCGATTCCAAACGCGCTCCCAGTTCGTGCTGTCGTCTGCCGGTACGCCCCCGGGAATGATGAGGATGACGTCGTTCTGCGAAAAGCGCCCGTACTGGAAGTGCCGGTGGAAGACGCCTTCCACCGTCGCGCCCGCACCGTTCGTGACGCTCGGGTTGTCCGCGTCGATGACGTGTATGCATCCGTGCCCGCAGAGATCGAACTGCTCGACGCTGCCGCTCGCGGTCGAATCCGTGCGCTCGTTCTGCACGACGCCCTTCGTCTTGACGGGTTTGTTGTCGTAGGCATGCGCCTGCGCGAGCACGTCGTCGACAAAGATCGCTGGACCGACATTCGGACGCGGTGTCGACAGCGGTTCGAACGACGACGCCGGCGTATCCATCGGAAACGGTATCGCCTGCGACGCGGAACCGAGCTTCGTCATCGCGAGCGCAGCACCGGCGACGCCGAGCGCGAGCGCAGCGACGCAGAGGTGGCGCTTCATGCCTCTGCCTTTTTGAAGTACTCCGCATTGACGGCGATGTAGTTCTCCCACTTCTCCGGGACGTCCGAGTCGGCGAAGATTGCCTCGACGGGGCACGCCGAGACGCACGCGCCGCAGTCGATGCAGACCTCCGGATCGATGTACAGCATCTCGTCGTCGTCCTTGCCGTGGATGCAGTCGACGGGACAGACGTCGACGCACGACTTGTCCTTCGTGCCAATACACGGTTCGGTGATGATGTACGCCATGAGCGTCTTACTTAGGCGGCGCCGATGAAGGAACCTAGAGGGCGCGCCGGCGACCCGCGAGCACCCGCACGATCCAGAGCAAGACAACCGCACCCACGATGGCTGCGAGCCAACTATGCCAGTTCCAGAAGCCCGTCACGCCGGCGTGTCCGAAGAACCGGAAGATCCAGCCGCCGATGAAGGCTCCGACAATGCCGACGACGACGTCCATGAGGCAGCCGCCTGGGGCGGCGCCCGGAACGATCCAGCGTGCGACCACGCCGACGATGAATCCGAAAACGATCCAAGAAAGGATATCCATGCCAGCTTACTTCTCCGCCTTTCTCATAGGGTTGCTCCTGCTTTCCCCGGTACCCATCGCGGCTGCCGTCCCCACCCATATTTCGGTGACCGGCACGGGAACCGTCTCCCTGCCTCCCGACGAGGCCACGGTGACGGGCACGATCGAAACATACGACGGCCACAACGCGAGCACCGCCGTCGGTCAGAACGCCGATCTCTACGACCGCATTGCCGCTGCGGTCGTCGCCGCAGGCGTCGCCCGCGCCGACATCACCCTCTCTTCTTATAATGTCTCGTACAATCCGCCGCCGAGCGATCGCTCCGGGTTCACGGTCTATCGCTCGTTCCGCATAGCGGTGCGCGCGATCGGCCGTGCCGGAAACGTCGTCGACGCCGCGACCGGCGCGGGTGCCACGCAGATCGGCGTCTCGTTCGGTCTGCACGACAGTTCGATTGCGACCGAACGAGCACTCCAGAGAGCGGTTGCCGATGCGACTGCCAGGGCGACGGCTATTGCTTCGGCCGCACATCTCCACGTTATCGGTATCGCGCAGATATCGGCCGGCTACGTACAGATTCCGCAGCCGATGCCGGTGATGGCCATGGCAGTGCGCGCGCCCACGACGTTCGACAACGGCAATACGACGGTGACGCAGACGGTAAGCATCGAGTTCCTCGCGAAGCCGTAAGCATGCACAGCGTCACCTGCGACTCCTGCGGCAAATATCCGGCGATCGCGCTCGACGGTGAAAAGCACCTCTGCGCTGCGTGCGCACGGCGCAACGCTGCGCTGCCGCTCCTCGGTGCGTCTCTCGCCGCCGCCGGGCTTTTGGCAGGCAGCGCGATTTTGGCCGATCGCCTGCGCCGTGGAGGCCGGTCGGGCCCTTCACCGGTCGACGAGTTCACGCGCCGCCTGCGCGGCGTCAACACGCCGACGCTCGCGAGCTTCTCCCGTGATCTCACGGAGCTCGCGCGGGAAGGCAAGCTCGACCCGGTCATTGGACGCGACGAAGAGATCGAGCGCGTCGTCGCAATTCTGGCACGGCGCAGCAAGAACAACCCGCTGCTCGTCGGTGAGCCCGGCGTCGGTAAGACGGCGATCGTCGAAGGGCTTGCACAACGTATCGTCAGCGGCAAAGTTTCTGCCGCGCTGCGCGGCAAACGTGTGCTCGCACTCTCGCTGGGTCCGCTCGTCGCGGGGACGAAGTACCGCGGCGAGTTCGAAGGCCGCGTGAAGCGCATTCTCGACGAGGTGCGCCGCAGCGCACGCGACGTGATTCTCTTCATCGACGAACTGCACACGCTCGTCGGCGCTGGCGCGGCCGAAGGTGCGCTCGACCTTTCGTCGATGATCAAGCCCGAGCTGGCGCGCGGGGATCTACAGTGCATCGGCGCGACGACCTTCGACGAGTACCGCAGGTACGTTGAATCCGACGCGGCACTCGAGCGCCGCTTTCAACCCGTCATGGTGAACGAGCCGACGCCGGAGGAGACGCTCGACATTCTGCGCGGTCTGCGCGACAAATATGCCGCGCACCATAACGTGCTCATCGCCGACGACGTGCTCGAATCCGCGTCGCAGCTCTCCGCCCGCTACATCGCCGACCGCTTCTTGCCCGACAAGGCCATCGATCTCGTCGACGAGGCGGCGGCAGCGGTCGCACTGCGCGCACGACCGGGCGATCCCGGCGGCGCGCCGGTGACGCGCGCCGACGTTGCCGCCGTCGTTTCGAAGTGGACCGGCATCCCAGTCGAGGCGATGACCGAGACGCAAGCGAACCGATTGCTCGATCTCGAGAAGGCGCTTGCCAAGCGCGTCGTCGGTCAGGAGCGCGCCATCTCCGCCGTGTCGGAGGCGATACGCCGCGCGCGTGCCGGCCTGCACGATCCGCACCGTCCGCTGGGGAGCTTTCTCTTCCACGGTCCCAGCGGAGTCGGCAAAACGGAGCTGGCAAAGGCCCTCGCGGAGGCGCTCTTCGGAACCGATGCCGCACTCGTGCGCGTCGATCTCTCGGAGCTCAGCGAGGCGCACGGCGTTTCGCGTCTGCTCGGCGCGCCGGCCGGCTATGCCGGCCACGATGAGCCGGGTCAGCTCACCGAACCCGTGCGGCGCCGGCCGTACTGCGTCGTCCTCTTCGACGAACTCGAGAGCGCCCACCCTGACGTGGCTGCGATGCTTCTGCAGATACTCGACGACGGCCACGTCACGGATGCGAAAGGCCGCAAAATTGACTTTCGCCACGCGATCGTCATCCTCACGACGAACCTTTCGCAGAACGACATGCAGATCGTGCTGCGCCCTGAACTTCTCAATCGGATTGACGAGATCGTCGCCTTCGATCCCCTCGGCATTTCAGAGATCGAAGAGATCGTCACCATTCACCTCGATGCGCTCGCACGGCGCCTCGACGCTCGTTACGTTCGCCTTTGCCTCTCGGAAGAAGCTCGCCGTTTCTTGGCGCTCGAATCGATGGCGGCGGGCAGCGGCGCGCGTTACGTGCAGCGAACCGTCGCGCGCCAAGTAAGCACACCGCTGTCGTCTGCCATCTTGCGCGGCGAAATACGTGAAGGCGGCACGGCACACGTCGAGTTGAACGAAGGCTCGCTCGTCCTACGAGCCGCGTAGCATTTGTCATCCTGAGCGTAGCGCCGAAGGCGCGGAGTCGAGGGACGGCCCCTGTCATCCCGAGCGTAGCGTCGAAGGCGCGGAGTCGAGGGACGGCCCCTGTCATCCCGAGCGTAGCGCCGAAGGCGCGGAGTCGAGGGACGGCCCCTGTCATCCCGAGCGTAGCGTCGAAGGCGCGGAGTCGAGGGAC
>DAHUYK010000151.1 GCA_027315245.1 Vulcanimicrobiota bacterium
AAGCATCACTTCCTTGTCGACCTGAGCCCGTTCGGGCTGCCGAACGACAACGAGGTGTATTACGCAGCGGACCGCCCGTACGGCCTGATCGAAGGCACCGTGACCCGCGACGACGCACCCGATCCCGGCCGGGCGTGGCAGGCGATCCCCGGCTTCTGACGGCGGCGGGACGGCGTCCAGAAGTTATCGTCGATAGGAGACAGATTGTCCGGGCGCATGCCTGCCGGACCGCAGGAATTCCGGTGGCAGGCTGCGGCGGGGGTAGGAGCATGGAGTGGAACCTCAGCTGATGGTCAACGGGCGAAGCCGCGAGCTCGGCGAGGTCGGCGGTCACGTGACGCTCCTTGACTGGCTGCGCGCCGACGGCCTCACCGGCTGCAAGGAAGGCTGCGCCGAAGGCGAGTGCGGCGCGTGCACCGTGTGGCTCGACGGGCGCGCCGTCATGTCGTGCCTCGTCCCCGCAGCCCAAGCCGATGGTGCGGAGATCGTCACCATCGAAGGATTGGCAACGCAGGAGCAGCTCCATCCGCTGCAGCAGGCGTACATCGCGCGCGGCGCGGTGCAGTGCGGCTTCTGCATTCCCGGCATGCTCATGGCCGGTGCAAAGCTTCTTGAAGAGCACGCGGAGGCGTCGCGGGCGGAGTGCCAGGTCGCGATCAGCGGCAACCTCTGCCGCTGCACGGGATACCGAAAGATTCTCGACGCGATGGAAGAGGCCGCGCGAGAGCGGTCGCGCCCGCAGGAAGTTCCGGCGTGAGCAAGATCGGCGCACCCGCCCCGCGCCTCGACGCGCGCGACAAGGTGACGGGTGACGCGCGATATCCGGCGGATCTCATTCGTCCTAGTATGCTGCACGCGAAGGCGGTCTTCGCGCACCGTCCGAGTGCGCGCATCCTGCGCGTCGACGTCGAGCGTGCGCAACGGTGTGAAGGCGTGCGGGCGGTGCTCACGGCGCGCGACGTTCCCTTCAACCGCTTCGGCTTGATCGAGGCGGACCAGCCGCTGCTCTGCGAGGACCGCGTACGTTTTTCCGGCGACCGTGTCGCGCTCGTCGTCGCCCAGACGCCCGAACAAGCTGCGGCCGGAGCAGCGCAGGTAACGGTGGAGTACGCCGATCTGCCGATCCTCTCGGACCCGCGCCGCGCCCTGGAAGCGGATGCTCCCCGCGTGCACGACGATCGCTCGAACGTACTGCTGCATCAGAAAATTCGTAAGGGGGACGTCCAGGCTGCGTTTGCTCGAGCCGACGTGGTGCTCGAAGGGGAGTTTACGACCGGCTGGCAGGAGCACGCATATCTCCAGCCCGACGCGGGCATTGCCTATTGGGACGAGGAGGAGCGGCTCGTCCTCGAGACTGCGGGACAGTGGCTGCACGAAGACCGCCGCCAGATCGCGGCGATGTTCGCAATGCCGGAGGAGCGCGTCGTCGTGCGCTACGCAAAAATCGGCGGTGCCTTCGGCGGGCGCGAAGACCTTTCGCTGCCGCCGCTCGTCGCGCTCGCGGCGTGGAAGCTCCGCACCGCTGTCGCGATGCAGTGGAGCCGCGAAGAGTCGATCATCGGTCATCACAAACGGCACCCGTTCTTCATTACGAGCCGGTGGGGTGCGCTGCGCGACGGAACTATCGTTGCAGCGCAGACGCGACTCGTCGCGGATGGCGGCGCCTACGCGTCGACCTCGGTCGAAGTGCTCAAGTGTGCGTCGATCTTCGCGACGGGGCCGTACGAGATTGAGAACGTCGCGACCGACGGCATCGTCTGCTACACGAACAACGTTCCCTCCGGCGCCTTTCGCGGCTTCGGTGCGCCGCAGGCGCATTTTGCCGCGGAATCGATGGTGACGCGGCTCGCGCGGGAGCTTGGCCTCGATCCGGCCGCGATACGCCGTAAGAACCTGTATCGGGAGGGCAGTATCGAGTCGACGGGGCGGCCGTTGCCTGCGGGCGTCGGCGCGCGCGAGGTCTTCGAGCGGTGCCTCGAGAGCGCGCAGACCATCCTGCCGTCTCCGCTGCGCAACGGTGGTACGTCCCCGCTGCGCCGCGGCATCGGCGTCGCCTGCGGCATCAAGAACGTTGGGTATTCGTTCGGCTTTCCCGAACAGGCGACGGCCACCGTCGAACTCGACGTGGCATCGGTTGCCATCCGCGCCGCACGCGTGCGTATCGGCACCGCGGATGTCGGGCAGGGTGCGCACACGGTCTTACGGCAGATCGCGGCCGAGACGCTCGACCTCGACGCCGAGCGCGTCACGATGGTGACGGATGACTCGGAGCAGGCTCCGAACGCAGGCTCGGCGTCCGCTTCACGCATGACGCTCATGGGCGGGCGTGCCGTCAAAGACGCGTGCGAAGAGGCGCGCCGTCGTTGGCTGGCAGGCGAGCCGCCGTCGGCGACGGTGCAGTACCGGCCGCCGCGAACGACGCCGCTCGACCTTGAGACGGGCGCCGGCGTTCCGAACTACTGCTACGGCTACGTGGCGCAGGCCGTTGAGGTTGAGGTCGATATACGCACCGGGCTCGTGCGCGTCGTACGCGTCGTGAGCGTGCACGACGTCGGCCGCGCGGTGAACCGCCAGCAAGTCGAAGGGCAGATCGAGGGCTGCATCGCACAGGCAGTCGGTTTCGCGCTCACCGAAAACTTCGTGTGCAGCGACGGAAAGATTCTCACGCCGTACCTTTCCACATACCTGCTGCCGACGGCGCTCGACATGCCCGACATCCACCCGGTTATCGTCGAGAATCCCGATCCGAACGGCCCGTACGGCGCGCGCGGCGTCGCCGAGATGCCGCTAGTACCCTTCGCAGCGGCCGTTGCCGCCGCCGTTCACGACGCGACCGGCGCATGGGTGAGCGATTTGCCGATGACACCGGAGCGGGTGCTGCGTGCATTAGTGCGAGCTCGCGCAGTCGATGAACTGACACGCGTAGGAAATACTTCGATCACAGACGCATCGTAGAATCGTACCGTGGGATCAGAGGTGACGCTCCAAGAGGTGTACGAAGGGCTGCTCGACCTCGGCAAGGCCATGCAGTTCGGGTTCGCTCGTGTCGACGAGCGGTTTGCGAAGGTCGACGAACGCTTCGCGGGGCTGGAGTATCGCCTCAACGCACGCATGGACGCTCGGTTCGAGCTCGTTGAGCACCGCTTGGACAAGATGGATCAGCGGTTCGACAAGGTGGACCAGCGGCTCGACAAGATGGACCAGCGGCTCGACAATATGGACCAGCGGTTCGACAAGATGGACCAGCGCTTCGACAAGATGGACCGGCGCTTCGATGCGCTCCAGAAGGACGTGCGGGTTCTACAGTTCCACTAACATTCGAGGCGTCGGGCGATCGCGTTCTGTTTTGCGACGAGCGCGGTTTCGTCGACGCCGACGAGTTGCCCGTCACGCACTTTGATCTCTCCGGCGATTGCCGTGAGATCGACTCGCGGAACGCGGCAGAAGAGCAGCGATGCCAGCGGATCGTGCACGGCGCCGCCGGCCGTCTCGAGACGGTCGGCGCGAACGCCGGTGAAGTCGGCGGCCATGTTCGGCGCGAGCGCGCCGAGATCGTCGCGTCCAAGCACCGCCGCTCCTCCGCGCGTTGCCAGCCGAAGGGCTTCGCGTGCTCCGAGCATCGCGCCCTGATCGGGAAGCACGCTGCGTGCGATGCGCTGCAAAAGCATCGCGTGACGCGCTTCGTCGAGCATGCTGCCGCCGTCGTTCGAGGCGGAGCCGTCCACCCCGAGACCGACGCGCATGCCGCTGTCGAGTTGTCTGCGCAGCGGCGCGATGCCGGAGCCGAGACGCATGTTCGACGTCGGGCAGTGCGCGACGCCGGTGCGCAGGGCGCCCAGGTGCTCGATCTCCTCGGCGGTCAGATGGATTGCATGTGCGAACCAGACATCGTCACCGCACCAATCGAGCGACTCCGCGAACTCGACCGGCCGGCGCCCGAAACGCTCGAGGCAGTAACGCTCCTCGTCGAGCGTCTCGCAGAGGTGCGTGTGCAGCGTGAGGCCGCGACGCCGTGCGAACGCGGCGCTTTCGCGCATGAGCTCTTCGGAGACTGAAAAGGGCGAACACGGAGCGATCACGACGCGTAGCATCGCATAGCGAGCCGCATCGTGAAATGTATCGGCGGCGCGGGCGCAATCGGCGAGTATCGTGTCCTCGTCTTCGACGACGTCGTCGGGCGGCAGTCCACCGCGCGATCTGCCGATCGACATCGAGCCGCGCGACGCGTGGAGCCGAAACCCCATCTCGCGTGCGACCATGATCTCGTCGTCGATCCGCGCGCCGTTTGGCCACAGATAGCAGTGATCGGCTGCCGTCGTGCAGCCGCCGAGCATGAGTTCTGCGATGGCAACGGCCGCGGATGCGGCGAGGGCTTCGCCGTCGAGGCGTGCCCACATGGGATAGAGCGTCGTGAGCCAGTCGAAGAGCTCTGCATCTTGGGCAGCTGGAACGTTGCGCGTGAGCGTCTGGTAGAAGTGATGGTGCGTGCAGATCAGCCCGGGAAGCACCACCATCCCGCGCGCGTCAACGATCGTGTCCGCGCAATGCGGTAGCGCGCTCGTCGGGCCGACGGCTTCGATGACACCGTCACGCGCGAAGAGGCCGCCGTCTTCGAAGACCCGATCGGCATCGTCGAACGTCGCGAGCAGCGTCGCGTTGCGGAGAAGGAGCGTGGCCACAGTAGCGAATGAACCCCGTAGGTGAACTCTTAGTATGACGATCGAGCAGCTCAATGCTGCCGGCTGCGAGGATTTCGTTACCGCGGTCGGATTTGCATTTGAAGACTCGCCGTGGATCGCGCGCGCGGCGTGGCGCC
>DAHUYK010000169.1 GCA_027315245.1 Vulcanimicrobiota bacterium
CGGCATCGCCGTCGCGGATCCGAGCGGGTCGTACGCGCTTCCCGTCGCAACGATCGAGCGGACGAACCTGCAAGCGGACCTTTCGAGCATCGTGCGCTACGCGAACGAGTACGCGGCGCGCGATCTCGTCATCGGAGACCCGGTGACGCTCTCGGGTCAGCGCGGCCTCGCCGCGGAGAAGATGGATGCCTTCGTCGACAAGCTGCGCAACGTCTACGAGGGGACGATTCACCGCATCGACGAGCGCCTCACCACCGCGCAAGCAACCAAAGCGATGATCGCTGCGGATGCATCGCGAAAACGCCGCCGTGAGACCATCGACATGATGGCCGCGGCATTGATCTTGGAGACGTTCTTGGCTCGACGGCGTTCGCAGCCGTGAAGATGCTGCGCGTCGTTCCGCTAGTGCTCCTTGCCGTGATCTGCATCGCTGCGGCATCGTTCTGGTACGCGCTGTACGGCGATCGCAGCTTGCCTGTCGCGTCGAGCGACGTCGTCATACCGGCGGGGAGCTCATTCGGCACCGTGCTGGCTATCCTGCACCGGGACGGCGTCGTCGGGCACGCGTTGCCACTGCATGTCCTCGCGCGTCTTCGCGGCGACGAGACGAAGGTTCGAGCCGGCGAATACCGCTTTGCGCCGCACGAGAGTGCCGCGGAGGTTCTGCGCGCGCTCGTGACGCAGGGAGCGCAGGTCGCACGATGGGTGACCTTTCCCGAAGGCTTCACCGACGATCAAATCGCCGCGCGCCTGCAGCAGTCGGGAATCGGCGATGCCCGCGCCTTCTCGCGCGCATTCGCCGCAGGGTCGGTCGTTGTGGACGGGACGCGCACGCACTCGCTCGAGGGCTTTCTCTTCCCCGACACGTATCTCGTCCCGCTCGCAGCGGCGCCCGCGCAGATCGAGACCGAGCTCGAGGCGGCGTTCTTCAGAGCGTTGCCGGTCGACGCTGCGGCGCGCGCGCGCGCCCTGCGCCTTACGGTGCCGCAGGTCGTGACGGTGGCTTCGCTCGTCGAGCGTGAAGCGAAGATCGACCGCGATCGCCCCATGATCGCCGCTGTCATCTACAATCGTCTGCGCTTGCGCATGCCGCTGCAAATCGACGCGACGATCGAATACGCACTCCCGCAGCACAAAGCGGAACTCTCTCGCGCCGACCTCGCCGTGCGCTCGCCATACAACACGTACCTCCACACCGGGCTGCCGCCGACACCGATTGCGAACCCGGGGCGCGCCTCGCTCGAAGCGGCTTTTCACCCAGCGGCGACGAAGGCGCTCTACTACGTCTATTGCGGCGGCGGGGCCCACGTGTTTGCGCAGACGCTTGCGCAGCACGATGCGAACGTGGCGCGCTGTTTGAGATGAGCTTCCTTAAAAGGGCGGGAGAATGACTGCCAAGCGCCTCGACGTGAAAGATAGGCTCGTCGTCAAAGGTGCCGACGGAGAGGACCTTGAGTTTTGCGTCATGGCGCTGCTCGAGGACGAAGAGGATGGGGCTGCCTACGCCGTGCTGCTCCACGAGCCGGAGAACGAAGACGAAGAAGAGACCTTCATCGTCACGGATCCGTACGGCACTCTCTTGGAAGACGACGCGCTCGCGCAAGAGGTTCTCGACGATTACTTGGCCGCCGTTGACGAGTCGAGTGAGGACGCGCAGGAGTGACGCGCGTTTTGTTTTTGTCGGCGAAGGTCGGCGACGGCCATTCGTCGGCTGCAAACGCCGTCTGCGCGGCGTTGCCGGAGAGTGCGCCCGGCGCGAGCGCACTCGTGGTAGACTCCTATCGTTATGCCGCGTTGGTCGTCTCGGGCGTCGTCTCCAGCGGCTACCTGCAGATGGTCAAAACGATCCCGCAGATGTATCGTTTCCTCTATCATCGCGCGGAACGCGCCACGGAGGTGGGTCCGTTTCGTACGTGGGCGCACCAGTTCACTGCTGGCAACTTGCGCGCGTTGCTCGAGCGCGAGCGTCCGGACATCGTCGTCTGCACGCACGCGTTTCCGTGCGGGGCGATGGCGGAGTACAAAGCGGCGTACGCCGACGCACCGCCGGTGCTCGGCATCGTCACGGATTTCGCGGTGCACGGATTTTGGGTGCACGACAACATCGATGCGTATGCCGTTGCTACCGAGGCGCTGCGCAGCCAGCTCGTTCGGCGTGGCGTCGCGCGCGAGCGCATCGTCGCGTCGGGTATCCCTGTGCATCCGAAGTTCGCCGCACGAGCCGGCGAAAAGGCGGTGCTGCGCGCGCGGCTTGGCCTTCCACCGGAAGGGCGGCTCGTGCTTCTCATGGGAGGGGGGCTTGGAATCGGTCCATCGGAGCGCATGCTGCACGCCCTCGATGGTCTCGCGAGCGACGTCGCGATCGTCATGATCGCCGGGCGCAATAGCCGGGCGGGGCGTCGCGCCGCCGCAATCGCCGAGCGGCTTGCCCGGCCGCTCGTCGTGCGCGGCTTCGTCGACAACGTCTACGACTACATGCACGCCTGCGATGCGCTCGTGACGAAGCCAGGCGGGCTCACGGCGGCCGAGGCGTTGGCCTGCGGTATACCGATGGTGCTCTCGCGTCCGCTTCCCGGGCAAGAGGAACGGAACTTGCGCGTGTTGGTCGATGCCGGTTGTGCGATACGAGTGCGATCCGTGGACGAACTGCCGCACGCGCTCGATGTCGTGCTCTCCGATACGGAACGCCGGGCCCGTATGGCGGGGGCGGCGGCGAAACTAGGCCGGCCGCAGGCCGCCAGTGAGATCGCCTCGGTTATCTCGCGCATGGCCGGAGC
>DAHUYK010000019.1 GCA_027315245.1 Vulcanimicrobiota bacterium
GGCGCAGTAGCGCCGCACGTAGCGGACAACGTTGAGCGTTCTCGTCATTGGAGGCGGACTGGCTGGTTGCGAGGCTGCATGGCAAGCGGCACTTCAGGGTGCTCGCGTCGACCTCTACGAGATGCGGCCGTCCAAGAGAGGTCCGGCACACGTCACCGGGGATCTCGCGGAGTTGGTCTGCAGCAACTCGCTGCGGGGCGCGTCGCTTGAGAATGCCGTCGGCCTGCTCAAGGAAGAGCTCGCGCGTCTGCATTCGCTCATCGTGGGAACCGCGCGCGAGAACGCAGTTCCGGCCGGCGGCGCGCTAGCCGTCGACCGCGTGCGATTCGCGGCGGCCGTGCAGGCGCGCATCGCGGCGGAGCCGCGAATCACCGTACACCGCGAGGAAGTGACGGATATTCCGGTCGACCGTCCGGCAATCGTCGCCTGCGGCCCCCTACCAAGCGATTCGCTGCTGCACGCGATCGACGCGCTCGCCGGGCGGCGGCTGAACTACTTCGACGCGGCATCGCCGATCGTCTCGGCGGAGTCGCTCGACGAATCGAAGATGTACCGCAAATCGCGCTATGACAAAGGCAGTGGCGACGACTACCTCAACATCCCGCTCGACCGCGCCGCGTACGAACGGCTCGTGCACGACCTGCGGACGCTTCCGCGCCATGAACCCAAGGCATTCGAGGAGGCGCGTTACTTCGAGGGCTGTCTGCCAATCGAGACGATGGCCGACCGGGGCGACGACGTCCTGCGCTATGGTCCGATGAAGCCGGTCGGATTGCGCGATCCGCGTACCGGCGCAGCGCCGTACGCCGTCGTCCAGCTGCGCAAAGAGAACGCGCAGGGGAGCGCCTTCAATCTCGTCGGATTCCAAACGCGCATGACCTGGCCGGCGCAGCGCGAAGCCTTCGGCCGATTGCCGGGAATGGAGCGCGCCGAATGGCTGCGTTTGGGAGTTATGCACCGCAATACGTTCATCGACTCGCCGCGACTGCTCGACGAAGCGCTGCGCTTACGAGCCGTGCCGACCCTGTACTTCGCCGGCCAGATCACGGGCGCCGAGGGCTACGTCGAGGCCGCGGCCTGCGGCGCGATGGCGGGCATTCATGCGGCTCGTGAGGCGCTGGGGCTGCATCCCGTCGGCGTTCCACGGGAGACGGCTCTGGGTGCCGTCGTCGCGCATCTGCAAAACCAAGCGACACCCGATTTTCAACCGGCGAACGTGACGTGGGCATTCTTTCCGCCGCTCGACCGGATCGAACGCGACAAGTCGCGCAGAAAAGAGCTGATGGCGGAACGTGCGCTCCGAGCGCTCGACGCGTTCGCATCCGATATCCGTGGGAGGGTAAGGGTTTGATATGGACATACGTTCGACGACGATCGTTGCGGTGCGCCGCGACGGCAAACTGGCAATGGCCGGCGACGGTCAAGTGACCATCGACAAGACCATCGTAAAGCACGGCGCGCGCAAGGTGCGCCGTATCGCGAGCGGAACGGTCCTCGCCGGCTTCGCCGGTTCCGCGGCGGATGGCATCGCGCTGCTCGAAAAGTTTGAGGGCAAGTATAACGAGTATAAGGAGCTCATGCGCGCCGCGGTCGAGCTCGCGAAGGATTGGCGACAAGACCGGGTGCTCCGCCGGCTGGAAGCGCTGCTCATCGTGGGAACGCCCGAGCACCTCTTCGTCCTCTCGGGCAACGGCGACGTCATCGAGCCCGACGAAGGCATCGCGGCGATCGGGAGCGGAGGACCTTACGCACAGGCGGCCGCCGCGGCTCTTCTGCGCAATACGCAACTGAGTGCCGACGCGATCGCGCGCGCGGCGATCGGGATTGCCGGAGAGATCTGCATCTATACGAACGACGACGTCACGCTGGAGGCGCTGCCATGAACGGCGAAAGCCTCGGGCCGGGCGACGCAGCCGCGATGACGCCGACTGAGATCGCGCGTTCGCTCGACGCGTACATCGTCGGACAGAGGAAGGCGAAACGCGCCGTCGCCGTTGCCCTGCGCAACCGGTACCGGCGCGGCCGGGTCCGCGACGATCTTCGCGCGGAGATCACGCCGAAGACCATTCTCATGATTGGGCCGACAGGTGTCGGAAAGACCGAGATCGCGCGTCGGCTCGCGAGCCTCGTCGGCGCTCCGTTCGTGAAGGTTGAGGCGACGAAGTACACGGAGGTCGGCTATGTCGGACGCGATGTCGAGTCGATGGTGCGCGACCTCGTGGAGGTTGCCATGCGAATGGTGATGGAGACGAGACGCGCCGAGGTGCACGAGGTCGCGAAGCGTCAAGCGGTGGAGCGCGTCATCGACGTGCTTCATCCCGAAACGCGTCCGCCGCAGCCGGCAGCGCAGAGCGGGTTCGCGGCGACGCTCGGGTCGATCTTCGGTGGCCAGCAGCAGCCGGCGCCCGCGCAGGAGCCGGTCGCGCCGCCCGGTCCCGAGTCGCAGCGCGTGCGCGATCAGACGCGCGAAGAGGTCGAGCGCGGGTTTTACGACGTGCGTCTCGTGGAGATCGACGTCGAGGAGGCCGCGTCGCTTCCGGTCGGCGTCATCGGAGGCGTCGGAGGCGATCAGAGCGGCGCCGACATCGGTGAGATGCTCAGCGGCATGCTGCCGAAGCGGCGCGCGCGCAAGCGCGTGACGGTCGCCGAGGCCCGCCGGGTCTTCACGCAAGAAGAAGAGGCAAAACTCATCGACGCCGAGGCCGTCAAGCGCGAAGCACTGCGCCGCGCGGGTGAAGACGGTATCGTCTTTATCGACGAGATCGACAAAGTCGCCGGGCGCGAAGGGTCCCGCGGTCCCGACGTCTCGAGGGAAGGCGTACAGCGCGACATCCTGCCGATCATCGAGGGTTCGACCGTGAACACGAAGCACGGCCAAATCAAAACCGACCACATTCTCTTCATCGCTGCCGGTGCGTTCCACATGAGCAAGCCGTCGGACCTCATTCCGGAGCTGCAAGGGCGCCTTCCCATTCGCGTCGAGCTCGATTCGCTCACCGCCGAAGACTTCAAGACGATCCTTACGCAGCCGCGCAATGCGCTCGTCGAGCAGTACCGCGCGCTGCTCGCAACCGAGGGCGTGCAGCTCGAGTTCACCGGCGACGGCATCGAAGAGCTCGCTCGCTTTGCCATGCAGGTGAACGAGCAGAGCGAGAACATCGGTGCGCGCCGGCTCCACACGGTGCTCGAACATCTTCTCGAAGAGGTGAGCTTCGCGGCGCCCGAGAGCGGCGGCGCGGTGCGCGTCGACGCGTCGTACGTGCGCGAGCGGCTTGCCGACGTGGCGCAGAACGTCGATCTCACGAACTACATCCTCTAACGTCTACAAACTGCGACCCGAAGGAGAGATGCGCGGTTCGTGCGAACGTAGAGGCTGCATCGCAGCCGGAAGAGGATACGCGTCATGTACAAAACGTCGCTTGCACTGCTTACGCTCGGTCTTGCGCTCGCCGCATGCGGCGGAGGCGGCTACGGCTACAACACAATGAATCCGCCCGGCTACGGAACGAACTGCACGCCACCGGCAAACACGGTGCTCGTGTACCCGTCCAACGGTGCGACGGCCGTTCCCGACTCGACCGGCGCGGTCTACGTCGCGTTGCCGAATGCGCTCGGCACGCCGAACAACTTCGACGTCGCACTCACGGGACCGCCGGCGTACGGTACCGTGCTCGAAGGCGGGTTTACCCCGGTCTCCTACGCGTCGATTCCGACGCCCAATACGGCGCCCGGGTATGCGAATCCGCAGTACTACGAGTCGACGCTTCGCGCGAGCCTCACGGCGGCGACCGTTTTCAGCGTGTACTGGAACAACTTGGGAACGGCGTGCAACTCGTCGACGAACGCCTCGCTCATCGGAAAGTTCACCACCCAGTAGTCGAGGGAGCCTCGGCCGGCATCGCGTAACAAGGCGCGGTGCCGTACAAGCGGAGGATCGTCATCGAGGGGGACGTGGTCTTGCGTCGCGTGGCCAAGCGGGTCACACGTGACGAGATCGCCGATCCGCTCTTTCAGCAGCTCATCGACGACATGTTCCTCACGATGTACGAGGCGCCGGGCGTCGGGCTGGCAGCTCCACAAGTCGGCGTCTCCAAGCAGCTCTTCGTCTTCGACGTGAAGGACGACGAGCACGATGCAGGCATCGTGATCAACCCGAAGATCGTCAGCGCAGAGGAAGAGATCGAGTTGACCGAAGGATGCCTATCGGTGCCCGGGTACGTCGGCGAGATCACGCGCTTTTCGCGCGTCGCGGTAACGGGGCTCGATCGAGAAGGCCGCAAGCAGCGCCTGTCGGGTGACGGCCTGTTCGCGCAGTGTCTGCAGCATGAGATCGACCACCTCCACGGACGCCTTTACAAGGACACCGCGCAGAATCTCCGCCCATCCGCGAAGGAAGATGAGGGCGAGGACGTCGCGCCCGACCGCGCGCGAGAAGCGTGACGCGTTGCTGAAGACGCTCTTCTTCGGGACGAGCGCCTTCGCGCTTGCGAGTTTGGACGTCGTGGCCGATCGCTCTGCACTGCAGGGCGTCGTTACGCAGCCGGATCGACCGGCCGGCCGCGGTCAGCGCATGCGCGCGAGCCCGGTCAAGGCCGAGGCGCTCGAACGCGGCGTGCGGGTCTACGAGCCTACGGATTTGCGTGCGTTCGCGCGGGAGATCGCCGCGCTTTCGTTCGACGCGTTCGTGGTCGTGTCGTACGGCCGGATCCTCCCGCCATCGCTCCTGGAGTCTCCGGCGATGGGAGCACTCAACGTTCATCCGTCGCTGCTGCCGCGTTATCGCGGTGCAACGCCGATCCAAGGCGCGCTGCTTGCGGGCGATGAGGAAACGGGCGTGACCGTCATCGCCATGGACGCGGGCATGGATACCGGCGACGTCGTGCTCCAAGAATCAACCCCTATCTATGCGGGAGAGGACGCGGGGGCGTTGCACGACAGGCTTGCAGCGCTTGGTGCACGGCTGCTGGGTGCGGCGCTCGCTGACGGCGAACGCGACGGCGTTTTTGCGCACCGGCCGCAGACGGGCACGCCGACCCTCACCCGGCCGATCGCGCGCCGCGATCTCGATATTGACTGGAGCTGGCCGGCGGAGCGCGTCGTCCGTCACGTGCGCGCGTACGCACCCGCACCGGCTGCGCGCGCAGTGCTCGGTACGGAGACGGTGAAGATCCTGCGGGCGCACGTCGCGGGCGGCGACGAAGCAGCGCGAGTTGCGTGCGGCACCGGCGCCGTCGTAATCGATACGCTCGTCGCTCCGAATCGCGCGCCCGAGTCGGGCACGGCCTACGCGTTGCGCGAGCGGCAGCGATGAGCGCTCGCGAGGTAGCGCTCCAGGTCGTGCGCGACGTCTTTCCGGCGTCCGGTCCCGGGCGCAGTGCGCAGGAATCGCTGTCGTATCGTGCGCAGCGTGCATCACTCGACGGGCGCGACCGAGCGTTTGCGACGGAACTGGCGTACGGCACGATCAAGATGCGCCGCGCGCTCGACTGGCATCTCCAACCGTTCTTGGGCAACCGTCCGGGGTCGCTGCCTGGGGTGACGCACGAGATTCTCCGCCTCGCGATGTACGAACTGCGCTACACGCGTGCCGACGTGCACGCCACCGTCTACGAGTTCGTGGAGATGGCGAAGCGCCATGGACATCGCGGCCTTGCCGGGCTGGCCAACGCGGTGCTGCGGTCGGCGCTGCGTAACGCGGCCGAGCCGATTTCACGAGCTTCCTTCGAGAGCGATGACGAGTATCTCGCGACGCTCCATTCGCTGCCGACGTGGATCGTTCGACAATGGCGTTCGACGTTCGGCGACCCTGCTTTGGAGGCGATTTGTGCCGGCGTGAACGCGCCACCGCAGACCGCAGTCACCGTCAACCGCCTGCGGATCGAATGTGAAGACGCGTCTGCGGCGCTCCACAGCGGCGGTATCGAGACACGGCGCTCTGCCTTCTCACCGGAATCGCTCATCGTCACGAGCGCAGCTTCGCTGCCGCACGAAGCGTCTGACGGAACGTGGTGGCGGCAATCCGAATCCTCCGCGCTCGCCGTAGAGGTGCTGCAGCCGCAGCCGGGTGAGAACGTCGCCGATGTCTGCAGCGGTCGCGGCAATAAAGCGCTGCAAATCGGAGCGCGTATGAGCGGCGAGGGAGAGCTCGTCTGCGTCGACCGCGCCGATCGCAAGATGCGCGTGCTCCGTTCGCGTGCACGCGCCTGTGGCATCGCCTTCGTCGAGACGATCGCAGATGCACGCGAAGCGGTGCGCGAACCGCATTTCGACCGCGTTCTCCTCGATGCGCCCTGCTCGGGCATCGGTGTCGTGGGGCGCCACCCCGAAGCGCGGTGGAAGAAGCAGAGCACCGACGCATCGCGTCTGGCCGGCGTGCAGGCCGAGCTCCTGGCGGCGGCCGCCGATCGCCTCTACGACGGGGGAGCCCTCGTCTATGCAGTCTGTTCCACCGACCCTCGCGAAGGAATCGACGTCGTGGAGGCGTTTTTAAGGCATGCGAAGTTCTCGCGCGGGCTCGTGCCTTCCGCGCTCGAGCCGTTCCTCACCGGCGACGGCGACGTGCTCGTTCCGCCCGGCATCGAAGGCAGGGACGGCTTCTACGTCGCGCGATTGGAACGAGCGCTATGAGCCTCTTGGCGCGCTTCGAGCAGGCGTGTGCGGAGTTCATCGAACGGGCCTTCGCACGCAGTTTCCCCAGCGAGTTGGCTCCGGCGCACGTCGCCCGCAAGCTCGTCGCGGTCATGGAAACGCACGCACGCCGTGAAAACGGGCGTCTTGTCGCGCCGTCGTCGTACGGCGTCTGTGTAAACCCAGAAGATTTCGAACGGCTCGCCGCGGATCGGGCGTACCTGGAGCGCGAATGGGCGGAGCTGCTGCGCGACCTTGCGGCGCGCGTCGGCGCTGCCTTCGTCGGTGGTTCGCCGAGCGTCACGATGATCGAGCGCGAACACGTGCCGGTCGGCGCGGTAGAGATCGATCTGACGCCAAAGGCTCCCCGTTACCTGCTGCAGATGACGAAGGGCGTGCCGAGCGGCGCGAGCTACGCACTCGATACCGAGGTCACGATCGGTCGCGGAGAGGACGCGACCGTCTCGTTGCGCGATCTGAGCGTCTCGCGTCGCCACGCATCCATCGCGCTCGTGAACGGCGTACCGATGCTGCGCGACCTCGGATCCCGCAACGGATCGTTCGTGAACGGCGAACGCGTACGTTCTCGCACGTTGAAGCCCGGCGACGATCTGCGCTTCGGGAACACCGAGATGCGCATCGAGGCCGCGTCGTGACGTCCGCGCTTGCCGCAAATCTGCGCATCGAGACGCTCGGCGTGACCGTGCTCCTTTTTACCGCCGGCATCGCTGCTGCAAACCCGCGCTTCCGTGTCGCTCGTGACGTCGGCCGCCTGGCGCCGGTGCGCGTCGAACTCGGCGTCGTCGATCGCGACGGCGAACACGTCGTCGAGGTGCTCACGCCGGCGATCATCGGACGAGGCGCCGATGCGGACGTGGTCGTCGACGACTTGGACGTCGGGCGCCACCACGCTCGTCTCGAGGCGGAAAACGGTATCGTGTACGTGAGCGACCTCGAGAGCGCGAACGGGACCTTTCTCAACGGGCGCGAGCTCCGCCAGGCCATCGAAGTGCGGCCGGGCGATCGGATCGACGTAGGGACGGCGCGATTGGTCGTGAAGGAGATCGTGCCATGGACGTAGCGATTCGGGGCGATCTTGCAACGTGCTTGACGCTTCGTCTTGCACCTTCAACGTGGCTCTTCGCCGTTGCCCGTGGTTTCGGTGCGGTCGACGGGACCCCGATCGCACGGGCGGCACTCGTCCGCCTCGAAGCCGAGTGCAGACGCCGCGCGCGCGCTGAGGCGCGGCGGCAGCGCTTGGCCCGTTCGCACGCAGCGGCAGGTATGTTGTGCGGAGCGCTCGCCCGCGTCAACGGCGCGCTCTATCTCCGCAGCGCGGGTCACGACGACTACGTTCCCGCGGCCTGCTCCCTATCGGCGGCGCTGGTGGTCGGCAACCGTGCGTACGTCGCGCACGCGGGATCGACGGCAGTCTATCTCGTGCACGGATCCAGCGTCTTCGCGCTCACCGGAGGCGACACGTTCGACGACGCCGCCCAGCCCGTGCTCGCGCGCGCGCTCGGCGTCGCACCGGTCCTCACGTTCGCCGTATCGTCGATCGGCTTGGAGTGCGGCGACGTCCTGGCGTTCTGCGGTCACGCGGTCGATCCATCGGCAGATGCCGGCCGCTTCGTCGAGTTCTTGGAACGGGGACCGGAAGAACAGGTCCTTCGCGTGCGCTACGAACCCTCGGACGACGAGCCCGTGGTGCGTCGAACTGGGTTTCTCGCTGCGGTCGCGCTGCGGATGCGCGCACTCTTCCGCTGAGCGCAGCGTCGTTCGCGGGCCGCGTCGGGCCCATGACCGGCGCGCTGCTCGCCGGCGCCTTCATCCTCTCGCTCGCCGCGCCCAAGACACTCGGTCCGTGGTGGATCGATGCGGTGCTCGTCGTGCTCTCCTACGTGTGGGTCGCAATCCAGCCATCGGCGACGAAGCGCGACGACGTTCTTCCAGCGCTCGCGATTCTGCTCTGCGCGCTCGGCCTTGCGCTCGTTGCGCGCCTCGATCCGCCGCTGGCGCGAAAGCAACAAGAGTGGCTCATCGTCTCGCTCGCGCTCGCGATCGTGCTCGGACCATCGTTCACGCGTTTCCGGCGAATGGCATCGTATAAATACGTCTGGGTCGTCGCGTCGCTCGTGCTCTTTGCGATGCTCGTGCTGTTCGGCGAAACGATCAACGGTGCACGCTTGTGGATTCGCTTTGGTTCGGTACACTACGAGCCCGTCGAGCTCATCAAACTCTTCATCGTGCTCTTTCTCGCAGCCTACCTCGCCGAAACGGCCGACGTCATCTCCACGGCGCGCCGCTTCTGGACTGCAAACGCACGCTATCTCGGGCCGCTATTTCTCGGCTGGGGCGCTTCGATGCTCATCCTCGTCGTGCAGCACGACCTGGGAATGGCGACGCTGCTCTTGATGACGTTCGCAACGATCCTCTACGTCGCGACGCGTCGTCTCGACATCGTTCTCGCCGGCTTCGCTCTCTTCGCGCTGGCGGCGTTTTGGGCCATGCACCACTTCGCGTACGTCGCGTCCCGGATCGCGGTCTGGCTGCACCCGTTCGCGGATCCCTACGGCCGAGGCTATCAGAGCTCGCAGGGTTACTTTGCGCTCGCGGCGGGAGGTCTCTTCGGAACCGGCTACCGCCTGGGACACCCGCAGTTCATTCCCGATGCGGCAACGGATTACGTGTTCGGGGCCATTGGGGAAGAGTTCGGCTGGCTCGGTGCCATTGCGGTGCTCGTGCTCTTCTTTGCGCTCGTGCGGCGCATTCTCGTCATCGGCGTGCAGCAGCCCGATCTCTACACGAAACTTCTCGCCGTCGGTCTGGCTGCAACCCTCGGGTTTCAGGTGCTCATCATCGTCGGCGGCGTCGCGGGGCTCTTCCCCTTAACCGGAATAACGCTGCCATTCATTTCGTACGGCGGCAGCTCGCTGCTGGCGAACGTGCTCCTGGTGTCGCTTGCTTGGTCTATGAGCGCCAAGCAGGCTTAGGGCAAGGTAAGCGGGTAGGAACGATGCATGCGACATGCATCTACGCTTGCAACGCTCGGCGTGCTCCTTCTCTGCACGGCGTGCGCGCACAACACGCACGGCACCTCTTCGTCGACGACGACGCAAAGCACGGCGGCGGCGGCGATGACGACCGCGCCGACGCCGGCGGCATCACCGAGTGCGGTTGCCGTCAACGGCGCCGCGGCAAGTGACGGGGCGACGATCTTCGCGACGAACTGCTCGAGCTGTCATCAAGCCTCCGGAAAGGGCCTGGCGGGAACGTTCCCGCCACTTGCGGGCAATGCGTTCGTCACCGGCGATCCCGCGCACGTCATCCACGTCGTCAAGGACGGCTTGAGCGGAGCGATCACCGTCAACGGGACGACGTACAACGGGCAGATGCCGGCGTGGGGACAGACGCTCTCGACGAACGACATCGCTGCGGTCATCACGTACATCAGGAGTTCTTGGGGCAACGTGGCCGGCGCGGTGACGCCGGCGCAGGTCGCTGCGACGCACTGAACGGAGCGCTTACTACTGCGGTGCGACGCGCGCGCCGTTCGTCAAGCCCAAGCCGCCATTCGCTACGACGCGCGTCCCGGGCGCTAAACCGCGCACGAGTGACTGACCGGGATCCGACGCAAGCTCCTGGACGCGGGTTTTCACGACGCGCCCGCGGGAAACGACGAACACGCTGTCATCCCGGTCGTTGAGAAACGCAGACGATGGAATCTCGATACCGCGAACCGGGCGAAGCGCGACCGTCGCTACGACCGGCATCCCAGCCTGCCATCGGCCGCTGGGGTTGGGAAAACTGACCTTGACCGTAAAGTCCGTGGAGCCCGGCGCTACCTGCGGAAGCACGGCCGTCACGACGCCGCGAGCCGAACGTCCGTTGGAGCCGTCGCTCCGTGTGACGATCGCCGGAGCGCCAGGCCGAACGGCGAACGCCTGCGCGCTGGTCGCCCCGAGCACTGCATAGACGCTGGAGGTTTCCTGCAGCGTGAAGATTTGACGCCCCGCGGGGTACTCGCCCGGATTCAAGTTGCGGTTGACGACGATGCCGGCGATGGGCGATCGTATCGTTGCACGCGCGATCTGCGCCCTAATCGCCTGCGCTTGTGCCTGGTCGACACGCGCTTGCGCTTGCGCCGCGGCAATGTTCGAGGCAAGCAATCCTTGATTCTGGGTCCCGTTCGCGCTTTGCGCCGCCGCCGCCGCCCTCTCCTTGGCCTGTGCTGCGAGCAGTGCTTGCTGATCGCCGAGGACGCGCGTGCGCTGGGCGTCGAGCGTCTGCAACGAAAGGTATCCCTGCTTGAAGAGAACCGCGTAGCGCTTGAGGTTCAGATCGTCCTCGGCCAGTGTTGCGCGCGCCTGAAGCACCGTGGATTGAGCGGAGATCACACCGCTCGAACCTTGCGCAAAGGCTTCGCGCGACGCAAACGTGACTTGCAACGTCTTTGCCCGGTCGGCGGCCACCGTCTGCTGCGCAGCGGCTAACGTCGCCCGCAGATCGTCGGTCGCCAGCACGGCGAGAATCTGCCCCTTGTTCACGTGCATCCCTTCGCGCACGTAGACGGCGAGCGCGGGTTCGGGCAGCGAGGAGGAGAGCGCGACGCTGCGGCGGGGCGCTATCAATCCGGCAACGGTCTCGGTCGGCTGCATCGTCCGGAGCGTCGCCGTCGCAACGTGCACCGGAATCGCTGCGGGTCGGGAGAGCGCAGCTCGTTTCGACGCGCAGCCAGCCAGGACGAGCACGGCTGTGGCGAGGGCGGCGAGCGGCGTCCGGAAGCGCTGCACGTTCCTCACGATGGCAGCTCCTTCTCCGCACGTCGTGCAAGAGAGACGTTGCGGCGATGTCTCACCTTGCCGGGAGCGTCTTTCGGCGCGAGCAGAACGTACATCACGGGTACGAGGACGAGCGTCAAGAGCAGCGAGCTCGACATGCCGCCGATGACGACGATGCCCAGACTTTGGCGCACCTGCGAGCCCTGCTCTAGTGCCAGGGCGAGCGGCGTCATCGCCGCGATCATCGACACCGTCGTCATCACGATTGGACGGAAGCGCGCGCGCGCGCTTCTCTTGATGGCGCGCAGCCGGCTTGCGCCGCGGTGACGCAGCGTGTTTGCGTAATCGACGAGCAAGATGCCGTTCTTCGTCACGATGCCGATGAGCATCAAACAGCCGATCAACGAGAAGAGATTGAGCGTCTGGTGTGTCAACGCGAGCGCACCGAGCGCGCCGAAGACGGCTACTGGAACCGCAAACATGATGACGAGCGGGGAGAGATAGCTGTTATAGAGCGCGACCATGAGAAGGTAGACGAGCACGAGCGAGAGCAGCAGCGAGCCGCCGAGATCCACGAGCACTTCTTTCATACGCGCCTGTTGGCCGTTCGGAGCCGAATGAACGTGCACGAAGGGCGGCAGATGCAGCGCTGCGATCCGCGCATTGATCGCATGTTGGACGTTCGACAGCGAGTAACCTCGGGCGACGTCTGCATTGACGTGTACGACGTCGGCGCGGTCTTGCCGAACGATCAACGGCGGAGCCGGCGTCGAGCGGAGCGTCGCTAGGTCACCGACGTGAACGATCGCACCGTTGAGCGCGCGTATGGGAATGCGCAGTATCGCCGACGGATCGTGCAGGTGCTCGACCGGATAGATCACTTGCACGTACACCAGGCCGTTCGTCGTACTGAACTGCGATGCGATCACACCGCCGAAGGCGGCTTGGACCGCGGTCGCGGCATCGCCGATGCTGACGTCGAGCGTTCTCGCCATGCTGCGGTTGAAAATGACCGAAAGCTGCGGAGTGAGACGGCTCGCCGAGCTGCTGACATTCGCCGTCCCCGGCATCGAACGCATCGCATCGTACACCTGGCGCGCATAGAGTGTCGGGTCGCGGCCGTCGCGCAGCGATACGATTTCGTCGATGGGCTGTACGCTGCCGCCGCCGGTTCCGCTTGCGGCGATGACGACGACGTGCGCGTCCGGCGCGGCGGTGGCGGCGATCGTCCGCAGTTTGCGAACCCAGTAGCTCGTCGGATGCCGGCGGCCGTAGTGAAGGAAGAGATGGATCTGCCCGACGTTCGCCTCGGAGACCGTGTGTCCGAACGGTGCGGAGTATCGCCCCGCGATCGTCGTTTCCGATCGTAGGTCGGGAATCCGATCGATCGTTTGTTCCAGCCGCAGCATCGTGTTCTTCGTTTTCTGCAGCGGCGTTCCGACCGGGTAGACGACCTGGACGTAGATCTCGCCGCGGTCCTGCGGCGGAATGTAGGCTTCGCCGACGACGCCGGTCGGTACGAGCAAAAGCGCAAATGCAAGCGAGGCTGCTGCGACGGTGATGACGGTCCGTGGGTGGCGCAATCCCCAGTTCAATGCATGCTTGGCGTACCACTGCCGTACGTGCTCGAACCCTGAGCCAAACGCGCGGATGAACGCGGGAGGCTTCCAATGCGAGTGCAGCGACCACACGCCGGCAAGAGCCGGGGTGACGGTGAAGGAGATGAAGAGCGACGTCAGCGTCGAGACGGTCACCACGATGCCGAACTCAGACAGCTCGCGTCCGATCGGTCCGTGCAGGAAGGCGATCGGAAAGAAGACGACGACGTCGACGAGGGTCAAGACGACGGTCGCGGCGCCGATTTCCGAGCGCGCGTTCACCGCTGCTTCTTCCGGGGCTTGGCCGAGCTCACGCAAATGCCTTTCGGCGTTCTCTACGACGACCGTCGAACCGTCGATCAAGATGCCGAAGACGAGCGTCATTGCGAGCAGAGAGATCGTGTCGAGCGTCAGGCCGAAGATACGCATGACGAAGAGCGCTACCGCCAGCGACACGGGAATCGCGATCATGACGACGAGCGCGTTGCGCCACGACTGCAAGAAGAAGAGCATCACGATGGCACAGAGTCCAATGCCTTCGAGCAGCGTGCGTATTACGTTTCCGAGTTGCTGCTCGGTGACGTTGGCCTGCACTTCGATGATTTTGAAGTGCACCTGGTGGAAGCGCTGCTCGAGTGCCGGAAGCGCCGCCAGCACGTTGTCGGCGACGGTTACCTCCGATTGGGACGTTGCTTTACGCACCTCGAGCAGGATGCTTCGCTGCCCCTCCACCGATGCATAGTCGAGCTGCTTTTCGTGCGAGTTGTCAACGGTGGCAACCTGACCGATGCTGACCGCCCGCGGCGCCATCGTCCATGTATTGAGCGTGCCGACCGTGTTCGATGATGCGGTACTCTGCGAGGGGGCCTCGATGAGCAGCGACGAGACCGACTGTGGCGAAGCGATGTCGCCGCGCACGTCGATGGAGGTCTGCCGGTTGGGCTCGTAAGCGAATCCACCGGGAGCGCGTACGTTGTTCGCCGCGATGGTAGAGACGACGTCGTTGAGCGTCAGTCCAGCGGCGGCAAGTTTATTTGGGTCGACGCGCACCTCGTACGCGGGAACGACGTCGCCGGTGACGTTGACCTTCGATACGCCGCGTATCTGCTCGATCGTCGGTACGAGGTGATTGATGACGATCTGGGCGAGCGCTCCTGGTTTGAGCGTCTGCGAACTAACGGCAATGGTGACGACGTGCGGCTGACTCGGGTTTCCGGCGCGCACGACGGGAGGCGCAACGGCGCTCGGGAGATTGGATTGCGCGGCCTGTACCGCTTTCTGTACGTTCGTGAGATCGGCGGGAACGCTGGAGGAGAGTGCAAAGGTGGCGGTGAGTGACGCACGCCCTGCCTCGATGACGGCACTGAGATGCTCTAGGTTGGGCGAGCCGCTTATTTGCTCTTCGATCGGGACAACCACCGCGTCGCGCATGACGGTGGTCGGCGCGCCCGCGTACGTTGCCGAAATGCCGATCGTCGGATGGGCGACGTTTGGGTACTCCTGCTGCACCAGCGTACGCCACGCCATGACGCCCGCAAGCAAGGCGAGCGTAATCGTGACGATAGACAGCGTGGGCCGCTGGACGAAGAGCCGAGTGAGCACGTTCCCCCTTTATACCAAACGTGCAGGTCTGCGCGCGCGGGCAAGCACGACACGTGACTATACCAACGCCGAATGAATCGAACATGAATCACAGGGCGTCCCGAGAGGGCGCCAGCACGCTTTGCATGGAGCGACATCATGCAGCGGTCGTGCGCGCAAAGCCCGACGCGAAGAGTTCGCTGACGTACGCGTACATGCCCGGGTCCACGAGGCGCAGTCGCGCTCGCGTGGCTCGCGGCCACGCCGATGCTGCGTCGTTCGCTTCGACGTATGCGCGCAGCGCTTCGGCGAAGTATTCATCCAGGCCGGTCGCAGCGTAGGGGGTGACGAACGTCCGCGCGACGGCGAAGCAGGCGCGCACGACTGGATCGATCCCGGAACGATAGACGCCGCCTCCGAGAACACAGTCGATGGCGTGTCCGAACTCGTGCGCGACGGTCATCGAGCTGCGCGAGCGAAGATACACGGTACGCTCTTCGACGACGAAGAGGCCGGCCGGAGGTGCAGGCCATGCGTCGACATCGATGCCCAGCCTGGCGAGCGCGCGCGAAAGCTCGCGATAGCGAGCGCCCTGCGGTAAGGGCACGACCCTGACGCCGCCGCCGATGGCGTAGTGCAGTGCGTCCTCGCCGAATCGTGCGAGAGCGTCGACGATCGCGCGTTCCGGAGGTTCGGACGCTTCACCGGCGACGAGATCGGCGGCGAGTCTGGTACAGTCGTCGTCCATGACCGCCATTCTCTCGTGTCGTCATGGCGGCCTCATCGCCGGCGGATGTCCGCCGGATGAACGCGCCATTGCGTTGAATGACAGCTGCATGCCTGCCGTACAAGGACATCATTACGAACGGCATTCGGGCGGCATCGCCTTCGTGCGAGACGCCGTGCTCGGAATGTCCGATGGTTTGACCGTGCCGTTTGCGCTCGCCGCCGGCATCTCTGGAGCGATTGCGGCGTCACACGTCGTCGTGACCGCCGGCATGGCCGAGATCGCCGCCGGCGGCATCTCGATGGGACTCGGCGGCTATCTCGCAGCACGCACGCACTCGGATTACTACGCTAGCGAAGAGCGTCGCGAACGCGAAGAGGTCAAGAGCGTTCCCGAGGTCGAGCGCGCCGAGATCGCGGAGATCTTCGAAGAGTACGGTTTGGAGGGAGAGTCGCTCGATCGCGCCGTCGAGGCCGTGACGTCGGACCACGACCGCTGGATCGACTTCATGATGCGCTTCGAGCTCGGGCTCGAGAAGCCGATTCCCGGGCGCGACCTCCGCTCGGCGCTCACGATCGGAGGAGCCTATGTCGTCGGCGGTCTCGTGCCGCTTGCGCCGTACCTCGTCATCCCCGATACGCGCGGGGCCTTCGGCTTCTCGGCAGCGGTCACGTTCGTCGCCCTCGTTCTCTTCGGACTCTTTAAGGGCCGCTTTACGGGCATGCGACCGCTCACCGCGGCGATCCAGACCGTTGCGGTCGGCGGGGTGGCTGCCGCAGCGGCCTTCGCGCTCGCGCGCCTGGTGACGTAACCCGACAGGTCCTTAGGGTATTAAAAATAATAGGTACCACCACCGCCGCCCATAGGACACCGATGAGCACCTACCGAGCCCCCTTGCGCGACATGCAGTTCGTCCTCCGCGAGCTCGCCGGCATCGACGAGATCGGCAAACTCCCCGGTTACGAGGAGAGCGCGGAGGCGCTCGATTCTATTCTCGAAGAGGCAGCCGCGTTCGCAGCGGGCGTCTTGGATCCGCTCAATCGCAGCGGCGACACGGAGGGCTGCACATGGCGTGACGGCGAGGTGCAGGTGCCGCGGGGCTTCAAGGAGGCGTACAAGCAGTTCGCGCAGGCCGGTTGGATCGGACTCCCGGTTCCGCAAGAGTACGGCGGGCAAGGCCTCCCGCAACTCCTCATGGGCGCTGTGCTTGAGATGTGGAACGCCGCAAACATCGGCTTCGCGAACGGACCGCTGCTCAACCAGGGCGCGATTGAAGCGATCGAACTCACCGGCTCGCCGGAACAGAAGAAGCGCTACATTCCCAACCTCGTCTCGGGGAGATGGACAGGAACGATGTGCCTCACCGAGCCGCAGGCGGGTTCCGATCTCGCGCAGGTGCGCACGAAGGCCGTTCCCGACGGCGACCGCTATCGCATCACCGGACAGAAGATCTTCATCACGTTCGGCGAGCACGACATGGCCGAGAACATCATCCACCTCGTTCTCGCGCGGCTGCCCGGGGCGCCAGAGGGCACGAAAGGCATCTCGCTCTTCATCGTTCCCAAGTATTGCGTCAATCCGGACGGCACGCTCGGCGAACGCAACGACGTATACTGCTCGGGCATCGAACACAAGCTCGGCATCAACGCGAATCCGACCTGCACACTCAACTACGGCGATAAGGGAAGCGGAGCGATCGCCGAGCTCGTGGGCGAGCCGAACAAGGGTCTGGAGAACATGTTCATCATGATGAATGCTGCCCGTTTCTCCGTCGGCGTTCAAGCGATCGGTCTCGCTGATCGTGCGTATCAGTCGGCGCTCGCGTACGCGCGAGAGCGGGTACAGGGACGCGATCTCAACCCGATGGCAGCGGACAAGAACCCAAAACCTATCGTCGCGCATCCGGACGTCCGGCGTATGCTCGTGACGATGAAGGCGAACATCGAAGCGATGCGGTCGCTCGCGTTCGTGACCGCTGCTTCGCTCGATGTCGCGGCGCGCCACCCCGACGAGAAGACGCGCAAAGAGCACCGCGCCTTCGTCGAACTAATGATACCCGTCGTCAAAGGCTGGTCGACCGAAACCGCGACGGAGGTGTGTTCGACCGCGCTACAGGTGTTCGGCGGCATGGGATACGTCGAAGAGACCGGCATCGCGCAGCAGTATCGCGACGTACGCATTACGCCGATCTACGAGGGGACGACCGGCATCCAAGCGATGGATCTCGTCGGCCGAAAGCTCATTCGCGACATGGGCGCGACGGCGACCTCGGTCATCGGGCAGATGAAGGAGTATGCCTCGCGGCTCAAAGGCGCGGATCCTGCGCTGCGGCCGATCGCGGCCGTCTTCGAAACGAGCGTCGATGCTCTGGCCGACGCTTCGCAGTGGATCGGTATGAGCGCGATGAGCGACTTGGACGGAGCCTTCGCGTGCTCCGTCCCCTATCTCAAACTTTGGGGCGTCGTTGCGGGCGGATGGCAGATGGCCCGTGCGGCTGAGATCGCGAGCGCGCGGCTCGCCTCGGACGCGAGCGGTGCTGCGTTCTACCGCGCGAAGCTCGCGACCGCGCGCATTTACGCCGATCACGTCTTGTCGCAGGCGTTCTGGTACGCGCATCAGATCAAAGAGGGCTCGGCGGGTGTGATGGCCGTTACGCCTGATGAACTCGATCTCGATCGAGCAGCGCCGGCGCTTTCGGCGTGAAGATTACCGCCGGCGATCGCGGCAGCGTCCGCGTCGTGACGCTCGACAATCCGCCCGTCAACGCGTTGTCGTTCGCGCTATGTGCGCAGCTGTTGCCGATCATCGAGGCGGCGAGCGCGGATCGTTCAGTCACCGCCGTGGTCGTCACCGGCGCGAACGCGATCTTCTCCGGCGGCGCGGACGTCAACGACTTCGCGGGCGAACCGGCAGCGGATGCAAAGACGATCCGGGACGTTATCGACGCGATCGATCGCAGCGACAAGATCTTCGCCGCTGCCGTCGATGGAAATGCCCTTGGAGGAGGGTTCGAACTCTCGCTCGCGTGCGACTACCGCGTCGCGACGCCGCGTTCTCGCTTGCAGTTTCCCGAGATTCAGCTCGGCTTGTTGCCCGGTGCCGGTGGAACGCAGCGTCTGCCGCGGCTCGTCGACGTGCAACAAGCCTTGCAGATCATGCTCAAAGCGACGCGCCTCACGGCCGCGCAGGCGCGCGAGAAGGGCATCATCGACGAGGTTGCAGACGACGCGACCGGCGCTGCGATTGCCCTCGTCGCGTCCGGGCGCAAGCGCCGGCTCTCCGACCGGCGGGCGATCCTTCCCAAAGGCGTCGTGCCGCAAGCGCTCCCATTCCTCGTCTCGCAAGCGCATAAGATGCTGCCATCGCAAGAGCGTGGAGGATACGCTGCCCACAAACTCGTCGACGCGGTCGAAGCGGCGGTCGCGCTGCCCTTCACGTACGGTCTGGCCAGAGAGTACCGGCTCTT
>DAHUYK010000020.1 GCA_027315245.1 Vulcanimicrobiota bacterium
ATCGACACTCCGGGGCACGTGGACTTTTCGTACGAAGTATCGCGCTCGCTCGCGGCGTGCGAGGGTGCGGTGCTCATCATCGACGCGGCCCAAGGAATCGAAGCGCAGACGCTTGCGAACTATCACCTTGCGCTCGAGCACGACCTCGCGATCATTCCGGTCCTCAACAAGATCGATCTTCCTGCGGCGGACCCGCAGCGCGTGATGGGCGAAGTCGAGGAGCTGCTCGTCATGGAGGCGAGTGAGTGCATCCTCGCCAGCGCCAAAAACGGTGTCGGCATCGACGAGATCCTTGAAGCCGTCGTCGCGCGCATACCGCCGCCGAAAGGGCATCGAGACCATCTTCGCGCCCTCGTCTTCAACGCGCAGTTCGACCCGTATCGCGGCGTGGTGTGCTACGTGCGCGTCGTCGACGGCGAACTGAAGACCGGGACGCGCTTCATGTCGATGGCGCACGAGCGCGTGTTCGAGTGCGTCGAGGTCGGCATCTTTGCACCCGAGATGCGGGCGAGCGACGTGCTCGGCGTGGGCGACGTCGGCTACGTTATCGCCAACATCCGATCTCTGGGCGAGATCGACGTCGGGGATACGATTACCGAAGCGGGGCATCCGGCGCACGTTGCGCTGCCCGGCTATCGCAAAGCGGTACCGATGGTCTACTGCGGTCTGTATCCGAATGAAGGCGTGGAGTACTCGGAGCTGCGCGACGCGCTCCAGAAGCTCAAGCTCAATGATGCCGCGCTCGTCTACGAGCCGGAGAGCTCGGTGGCGCTCGGTTTCGGCTTCCGCTGTGGTTTCCTGGGGCTGCTTCACATGGAGATCGTCCAGGAGCGGCTCGAGCGTGATTACGCGCTCGACCTCATTGCCACGTCGCCTTCGGTCGTCTTTCGCGTGACGAAGACGGACGGCGAGGTACAGACGATCGACAATCCCTCGAAACTGCCGGCAACGAACGTCATCCGCACCATCGAGGAGCCGTACGTGAAGGCAACCATGATTGCACCGCCCGATTACGTCGGCGCGATCATGGAGATCACACAAAGCCGGCGCGGGAGCCTTGCCGGCATGGAGTACTTGCACGACGGGCGTATCATTCTGACGTACGAAATGCCGCTCATCGAGGTCATCGTCGACTTCTTCGACCAGTTGAAATCGCGAACGAAAGGCTACGCCTCGCTCGATTACGAGCTCATAGGATACCGCGAAGGCGACCTCGTGAAGGTCGAGATTCTGCTCAACAACGAGCCCGTCGACGCGCTCTCGTTCATCGTTGCGAGAGAGCGCGCGGCGCAGCGGGGGCGGGCGCTCACGGAGCGTCTCAAGGAGCTCATTCCACGCCAGATGTTCGACGTTCCGATTCAAGCGGCGATCGGGGGAAAGATCGTCGCGCGTGAGACGGTGACCGCGATGCGTAAGAACGTGCTTGCAAAATGCTACGGCGGCGACATCACGCGCAAGCGCAAGCTGCTCGAGAAGCAGAAAGCAGGTAAGGAGCGCATGAAGCGCGTCGGTCGCGTCGAGCTTCCGCAAGAAGCCTTTATGGCAGTGCTCCGCCTGGAGGAGTAGCCCTTGCGCGTTTACGTCGCGACGAAGAATCGCGGCAAGCTCGCGGAACTGCAGGCGATCTTCGCCGGAACCTTCTTCGATCTGCTCACGTACGGCGCGTACGCGGATGTGGAAGAAGGCGACGTTTCGTTTCAGGAGAACGCGCTGCTCAAGGCGCGCGCGCTGCACGAGCAGCTGAAGAGCGCAGGCGTCGCGGCCGCGGTGATCGCGGATGACAGCGGGCTGTGCGTGGATGCTCTCGACGGCAGGCCGGGCGTGCTCTCGGCGCGATACGCGGGAGCGAACGCGACGTGGGAGCAGCGGCGCCAACGGCTCTTGGATGAACTGCGTGACGTTTCCGACGAAAAGCGCACGGCGATGTTCGTGTGTTACATGCCGCTCGTGCTCGCTGACGGCCGCACGTGGATGGGCGAGGGCTTCGCGCGCGGCCACATCACTCGCGAGCTGCGAGGGGCCGGCGGCTTCGGTTACGATCCGATTTTCGTTCCAGACGGGGAGGTCCTCACGTTCGCAGAGATGGGCGAGGAGAAGAAGAACGCGATGAGCCATCGCCACGCGGCTGCAACGGCACTCTTGTCGCGTCTGCGCCCATGACGGAGGCCGTCTTCGGGACTCCGACCGACGACGAGTTGGTCACGTTCGCCGGCGTGCGCTGCCGGGACGCTAGCGTTCGCCGCATGTATGTCACGCTTGCAAGAGAGAGCGTTGCATCGGTGGCCCGCTTCGGCGACGAGGCTGCCGGCATTGCATTCGCAAGCGCAAACGACGACGAGACGTTCGTGCACGAGCTCTTCGTCAGCCCGATACACCGTCGCCAAGGTGTGGGAACACGGTTGCTCGAGCAAGCGACCTCCGGCGCATGGTCGCGCCGCGCTATCGTCGATGCGAGCGATGCAGTAGCGCAAGCCTTCGCGATCCGGCACGGCTTTGCGTTACGCGGAGTGCTTCTTCGCTGTGCTGGAGCCTTGCCGAGCGAAGACGACGTGTTGCGGCTCGCCGGGTCGGAAGGACGGCACTTCGACGTTGCGCCGCTTGACGTCGGTGCACATCGCTTCGCGATCGAGACGCTCGAGCGGGAAGTGCGCGGCACACCGCTGGGCGCAGATCACGCGATCCTCGGGCAGCTCGCAACAGGCGATGCGTTCTTTTTGAGCGGCGAGCTCGTCGGCTATGCATACGTGTGGCCGAACGGGCGCCTAGGTCCGCTTGCCGCGTCGTCCAGCTCGTACGAAGAGCAGATATTCGCCTTTGCGATTGCGGCGCTTTCGCGCCGCTACAATGCGTCGTGGATGGAATGCCTCGTGCCGGGAGCCAACGTACGCATTCTCCAAGCCGCGGTTCGCTGCAGGCTGGCAGTATCGACCGCGTGGGTCACTGCAACGGTCAACGAGAGCGGCGACGGGAGCCGATACGTCGCTTGCCATCCGCTGCTATACTAGGGCTATTTCGGGACGTAGCTCAGCTTGGTAGAGCGCCGCGTTTGGGACGCGGAAGTCGCAGGTTCAAGTCCTGTCGTCCCGACCAACGCGCGCCTGTGGTCTAACCGGATAAGGCACGAGCCTTCTAAGCTCGTTGATGGGGGTTCGAGTCCCTCCAGGCGCGCCAACGTCCTGGGCATGGCGCGTCTGGAACGCGGCAACTATACGCCGCAACTCGACGAAAAGACTAAGGAGGTGCGGCGCGCGCGTTCGATAGAAAGCGCGAAGAACTCATGGTGGCTGCAGCTCAGCTGGTTAGAGCGTCGGTCTGTGGAACGGATGTGCTTCGCTCGTCGGCCAGAGCTTCCGCGACTGAACGCAGACGTGCTCCTCGCCTTGCTGGAAATCTGTGCGCCCTCCGGGGATCGAACCCGGGACCAACAGATTAAAAGTCTGCTGCTCTACCAACTGAGCCAAAGGCGCGTTTGTCGATGACATGGGGTGGCTGACGGGATTCGAACCCGCGGCCTTCGCATCCACAGTGCGACGCTCTAACCAGCTGAGCTACAGCCACCGAACCAGGCAGGGCATCATCCCTGTGGCTGCGCCGGTTCACCACGGGCGGTCCGGGCTCCCTTAAACCAACCCAGCTGCAGCACCGTTCTTCGTCTGCGGCAATTGGCGCAGCAGACCTCGCATTTCTTGATCTCGTCCGAGATCGCATCCCATCGCCAGCCGCCGCCAATCATCTCGCTAACGTTGGCACGCTTTTCACCGCGCACATGGTCGAATTCCAAGACCAACGGATCCGACTCCCGGCAGTCCGCGCAACAGCGCCGCGTATTCGCCTTGTTCTTCCTGCGATACGCGTTGTATTGTTCGTGGCTACGCCGATAGTTCTCGTTCCAATACGTGCGCTGGCAGTCGGGACATCTGCTATGCCGGCGACCTGAAGCTCTGTTCCTAAAATGAAAAACTGTTTCCGGTAAGACGCGCCCCGTACAAGCCCGCATTCGGTCAAGGTTTGCCATGCGACTATCTTAACACTTCACTTTCGACGCTCTTGTCAATCGAAGCGGCGCGCGCCCGGAGGGACTCGAACCCCCATCAACGAGCTTCGAAGGCTCGTGCCTTATCCGGTTAGACCACGGGCGCAAGTTGCATGCGCGTCGCGATTTGCCACACGTTGCCGAACGGCTCCTCCACCGTCGCCGCCGATCGCCGTCGTGCGTCGTGTGGATGCGCGCCCGGAGGGACTCGAACCCCCATCTTCGAGCTTAGAAGGCTCGTGCCTTATCCAGTTAGACTACGGGCGCGCGACGAGATGTTGGCCGGGGCGACTGGATTCGAACCAGCGGATCCTCTCACTCCCAAAGCGAGCGCTCTAACCAGCTGAGCTTCGCCCCAAAAAAACAGCATTGGTATGCCAGGTCGCCGCAAGCTTTCAGCAATGCTCGAGCGTATGCGCGCAAGAAAGCCACCTGCTTCACGACGGACAACGTCACGAAGCAGACGGATGGGCTCTTTCACAGGGCGTTCGACGAGCGTCCATACGTACGACATCTACGACGAGCGCAAGAGAAGGTCGGAACGCGAGGGTTCGCCGATGCGGTCATCGCTCGTTTCGGGCACGAGCCACAGCATCTGCGCCCGGCGCAGTACGCACGGCGACCGGCATGCAGCCCGACCCGCGACCGCTCGGCGCGCGCTCGCGCAAGGAGCACGTCGGCGTCTTCATCGATCTGCCCGGCGGCGACCCGAACGACAGCGCCAAGCGCATGCAGTCTCTCGCGGTTTCCGGCGTGAGGCTCACCGTCATCGCGAATCGCGGAACGAAGGTGTGGCCGAACGGCGACCCGGACGCGTTCTGGAGCGATCACTGGTCCTGCCGCTTCGAGCGCGATGGCACGCAGTTCGCGACGAAGGACGTCGTACGCGTGATTGCGGCGCTCGACGCAGCCGGCTTCGACGCCGTCAAGACGGAAGGCCTCTACGAGTTCGACGCGGAACGCGGTTTCTCACTAGCACAGGGTCAGTAGGCCGCAGCCATCTCAGAGTCACCGATGCATCTCGAGGTCGTCAACAGCGTCGCTGCGATCGGAACGTTCGCCGTCATCGGCGCGCCGGCCATCGTCGCGCTCGTCCTGCTTGAGAGCTTCAGTTTTGTCTGGCACGAGCTGCCATCACGGCTCGACTATCCCGAGTTTCGATACGATCTTGCGTCCGGTGCTCCTCCGGACCGCATCGTTCACAAGGCGCTCCGAGCAGCCGACTACTACGAGCGGCTCGGCTCGATGCTCAAACACGGGCTCTTTCCCGAGGATCTGTACTTCGACAACAACACGCCGGAGCTCACATGGGAGAACATCGAGCCGGTCGTAGCGCTGATGCGACGAAAACGCGGCCCGAGCGTCTACGAAAACTTTGAATACCTCGTTGCCCGTTCACGTGCTGGGATGAGCGCCATCCGAAAGGCGCGTATCCAGGCGGCACGCCGCGCCTGGCGATACGGGACCCATGGCCCGCCGTTGACGCCGGTGCCGAACTCGTTCGCATGAACGTGCGCGCCTTTAGCTCAGTCGGTAGAGCACCGGACTTTTAATCCGTTGGTCCCGGGTTCGATCCCCGGAGGGCGCAAAAATTCTTCTCGCGAAGTCGCTCCTCGAACGCGCGCACCGCTAGCTCAATTGGTAGAGCAGGTGACTCTTAATCACTTGGTTGGGGGTTCAAGTCCCTCGCGGTGCAAAAGCAATCAAGCGAAAAGCCCCGTCAAATAAGGATCCTGGCGGGGCTTTTGCTTTTCGGCGCAAAGCCACGACGCTGCTGTAGCCCCATTCATTGCGGGGAGACGGCCAGCGATGGGAGATCGATGCGTCGGCGGCTCGCGGCCGTCTTGGTTTCGCCGACGAGGAGACGGTTTCGCACGACTGCGACAACGCGGCGCAGGGAGAGGACAGTGCCGTCGAGGTCTACGTTGGCCTACTGCAACCCGAGGAGCCGATCAGCCTGCTCAGAGATCAGTGCGCGGACGGGCTTGCGCACCCCTCGCGGTGCACGACGCCCTGTGCGGGACGCTTCGACGTGGCAACCGCTTCGGTAACCCAGCGCGTCAAACATTGCGCAACGGTTATGCGCTCCGTGCTCGGGATGACCCCGTGCGAAGCGTCGGCCTGAAGAGACGCGCGATCTTCGTCGCGAGCTCGCGGCTGGTGCCCGCATAGAGCACGATGCGCCTCTGCTTTCCGGGTGCACGCATCTACCCCAAGCCGCACGCGGCCGTGCCAGCGTTCGACGATCGCGCCGTCGCCGTTGCTACGCCTGGCTTCACGATTGAAAACCTCGCCTCAGTATTCGGTCAAAGGCTGCAAGCATGCGGCGATCCGTGCAATCCAAGATGTCCTTAAGGTCGCAGCCCCTGCTCGGCGGCTTCTTTCATCGCCGCCTCCAGGTGTGGAAAGTGAGAATGACCATCAGCTCGCATCGAGGCGGCCATTGTCCGAATGTCCTCCGCATCACATCGTGTCACCGTTTCCCTCCGATCTTCCGAAAGACGCCGCGTCCGGCTTTGCCGACCGCGCGCCAGAAGACATGCTGCGCGCCGCGGCGCACGATCTTCTCGGGATTGCCGGATGCAACGGCTTCGACGTCCCCGAGCACGCTGCCGGCGTGGTACATATCACCGCGCACCTTTCCGATCGTCATGCCGCCGGCGACGGCCGCAACCGTTCCGGCCGCAATCGCAACGCCGACGTCGACGCCTTGCGAGCTCTGCTGCGAGAGTGCGTCGGCCGCGGCGTCAAGCGCGGTGCTCGCGATCGGCGCCTCGTTCTCTTGCACGGCCGTCACGACGTCATCTGCCACTACCGCGATCCCGGCGTCGAGATGCTTCTGCACCGAAACTGCGCAGGCTTCGGCCGAGAGTTCCGAGGCTTTGGCGAGTGCAGCGACGATCGCGTTGCGCAGCGCCGCGGCTGCCTTTGGATTCATGCGCGCGAAGTACGCCTTCGCGCGCGACCCGTCACTTATTGGTATCATCGTTCTCCTCCGTCATTCGCAACACGCGAGGGATGCCTGGGTCCGGCCGTGAGTCGCTGCCGTCTCCGCGCCGAGTGTTGCAGGCGCGATGAACGAGGCGAAAGTTCGAAATGTCATCCGCTCCGCCGCTCGACCTTGGGACGATATGGTCGAACGTCGCCTCGAACTGTAACCGCGACGGTTCGGGCAGCGCGCCCGGTTCGGGAAAGCGGTGGCCGCAGAGTGCGCAGCGCGATCGCTGCCGTTCGAGCAGCTCGCTTTTCCATCGCGTTCGAGTCTTTGCATCGCGGAAAGGCTTCCAGGTCATGTGTCACCTTTCTCGCCCACTTCGAGCGGTGACAAGAGTCCCCGAACCTCTTCAAGCAGCCGCAAGGCGAGCAAGAGTTGGTCCTCTGCCGTTCGAGATGTTCTCGCTTCATTGGAGGAGGCGCGGCCTCGCGCGATCTTGTCAATCTTGCCGGGAAACGCAATTACGTTGCCCATTTACTTGCCCACCTTCGCGCGTGCCGCAAAGAGTTCGCCTTCAAGACGCTCTCTCTCGGACTCCCTCAGTAGGTCGGCTTGCGTCGCTTCGATCGCATCTGCCGTTGCGCGCTCGGCGTCGAGCGGATTCGCTAGCACCGCTAGGCCAACGCGGAAGCCAAAGTCGGCTCCCATTGAAAACGCGATGGGCTGCGTAAGATGCTCTAACTGCTCTGCGTCGGCGACGGAGGCAGCCGCGATCGCTACGTCGTCGATCTCCATGCTTGCTGTTGTCTTCGTCACTTTGCGAATCCATGAGGCCGCGAGGCGCTGCACGATCTCGCTGTTGTACTGTGCTATAGTTGAACGTGCCATGAGAGAAGCTTCCTTTCGTGGTCATGCCTCGGGTCGTTGAGTAGGGCATGAAGTGTGCCAGCATCGCGCCAGCGATCGAACCGCGGGACCTCGACGCGCACGAGCGCAGGTCGTTCCATGAGGCACCATCCTCCTTGCGGAACGCGGAGCACAAAGGGCTTCTGCCCCGTGCGTTCGCGTAACTGCGTAAGCGCTCCAACGCCTCTTCGGACAAATGGAGGCCGCAGCGCTACTCGCATTCCCCGGAGAAGCCACACGCGCTGCTGCAGACCTCGCTGCGTATATCGAAGCGCAGTTCAAATGGGACCATGACGACCGCGGGCGAGCGCGGCGGCGATATGGGAATGCCGTCGAAGTGGCGCTCCCTGACTACTTCGGAGCTACAAACGGCTCGCTCACTGCGAACTTCGTGGCGACGAACGGCAGCCGCAGGGTCCGTACAACGAGACTGCGGCCGCGATGCATTATGCGGGACGGACAGGCCGTTCGAGCTTTGCCGGCGCCGGCGCCGAGACGGAACCCTGAGGAGCCGTGCATCGTTCTTCCTTAAGGGGTAGAATTCAGGCGACATGATGATGAGACGACTACCGGCGCAGGCGGGAGCTGCCGCGCTGGCATTGACAACGGCACTACTTTTCGGCTCGGTTGCTCGGGCCCAGGAACCGTACCCGGGGCCACCCAGCTATGCCGTACGGCAGGAATCGATCAGAGGAACGGTACGGTCGTTCGACGGCCAGTGGCTCATGTACGTGCGCGACGGGCGAGGGAACCTCGACCGCGTGCGTCTGCATCAGGGGACGATCATCACGCCTACGGGGTTGACCCTCGAGCCGGGGATGCATGTCACGGTCTATGGCCATCCCGGCGACGGAGTCTTCGTTGCCGACGATATCGAGACGCCGTACCGCTACGTGCGGTACCAGAGCGGCTACGGCTATCCGTATTCGTACCCGAGCTGGGAGGGCAACTTCGGCTGGGGCTTCGGAGGCTTCGGAGGTTGGGGCGGCGACGACGACGACGAGGGATGCTGCGGCCTGTAGCGCCCCTCCCTAGCGGTCGCCTCGCGCCTGGCCTGTGATTGCCGCGGCCCTCTGCCGCGGCAATCGTGCGTCTTGGCGCTGCGGGCAGGTACGCAGCCACGCCGCGCGCTATCTACACGCGTCCCGGAGCTCCACGGAGGGCAAGTGGCGGAACCGGCAGACGCGCTGGACTTAGAATCCAGTGGGGCAACCCGTCAGAGTTCGAGTCTCTGCTTGCCCAGGAGTACGTCGTCATCACGAGTGAGGGTTAGGGTTCGTCTTGTCGAGGAACGGGGACTTCGAGCGGTTCCGAATCGAATCGAACCAAAACTCGAACGAGGACAGCGCGGAAGTAGCTCAGCGGTAGAGCATCGCCTTGCCAAGGCGAGGGTCGCGAGTTCGAATCTCGTCTTCCGCTTACTCTGCGCCCGATCGCGGCTAAGGAACCTTCCCTACTACGATGAGCATATCAACGCTGACACGTCTCGCTCCCACACAAGTCGAACTTGAAATCCCGCTCGCACCCGAAGAGGTAGCGGTTGCGCAGCAGCGCGCCTTCTCGCGGCTGGCGCGCAACGTGCGTCTGCCTGGTTTTCGGCGCGGAAAAGTCCCCCGTCGCCTCTTCGAGCAGACCTACGGCACGCACGAGATCGAAGCGGGGGCGCTGGACGAAGTTGCGCCGGCCGCATACGAGCGAGCGCTGCGCGAACATGATTTGGATCCGCTCGATCGCCCCACGATAGAGCTGCTTCCCGACGAGAGCGGAAAACCGCAGCGGCTCAAGGCAACCGTTGAG
>DAHUYK010000045.1 GCA_027315245.1 Vulcanimicrobiota bacterium
CGATCTCGCCGCTGCCAAAGATCGGGCTGTTGATGTTCGGCGCCTCGACGAACCGGTGGTCGAGGAAGATGCCGAGCGGCTTGCCGACGTTTGCCGTCGTCAACTTGCCGAACTTCGCAGGATCGCGCGTCTGGAAGAAGACCATCGGCGTGCCGCCCTGCTGCGCGTAGCCCGATTGCGAGCCCTTGAGGTCTTTGCCGGAGTAGACGACCGGGCCGGAGAGCGTATAGGCCGTCTCGTTGACGTACTTCTCGGCCTTCGCGCGGACCTTAGGAGGAAGGTTTGGCTGCAGGAGCAGGTCGACGTCGCCCTGCGCCTCCTGCGCGACGGCCGGCGGCACGATCTTGAACTCGAGCACCGCGGCAGTCTCGAGCAGGTGCTGGGCCTCGGCTGTCTGGTTCTGGTTCAGGCCGGGGAGCTCGACCAAAATACGATTGCCGCCGAAGCGCGTGATCGTCGGCTCGGCGACGCCGAGGGCGTTGATGCGCCGGTCGATGACCGCGATCGTCTGCTGCTGGATCTGCTGGGTGATCTGGGGCACCTCGGCCGTCGGATAGAGCTGCAGCAAGAGGCGGGAACCGCCGACGAGATCGAGCCCGAGGCGAATCTTCTGCTGCACCGGCGTCACGGAGAACGCCGCGAATATCACAATCGCGAGAATAACGACCGCCTTCAAGGGGGTCCGCAGCGTCTTCCAGTTCATAGGGAGCCTGCCTCACTTCACCCACGAGGCCAGTGCGCCTTCTTCTTCTAAAGCGGCGGGCGGCCCGCGGCGGCTCCTTTTGGAAAGCTGGGGACCGTTCGTACCTCGCCCCGTTCCCGAGCCAGCACCTTCGCACGACCCCCGCGCTGCGTATACTCCATCTCATGATGTCCGCTAGCGGCATTGTCGCTTCAGGCAGCTTCTCGCTACGTTCCGCGCTCATCGCGACCGTCGTCGAGGACGGTGCGGTGTTGCTCGATCTCCAGACGAAGTATTTCTACAAGCTCAACGCATCCGCGTGGGCGATCGCGCAGCTCTTTGAAAGCGAAGGCGCGACGCTCGCGGACGTCGAGGCGGCATGCCGCACCTGGGGCGCACCGCAACCGGCGGCGGTCGCATCCTACGTTCTCGAGTCTTTTGAGCGCGAGGGCCTCATCGAGCCCGCAGCGCGCACGCGCGCCCTGACGCCGGCATTCGAACAACCGTGGGTTGCGCCTACGATCGCGCGCCAGGCCGAGCCGCTGCAAGGCCTTGTTACGAGCGCGTTCGACCCGAGTATTCCGCTGGCGGAGTAGACGGCATGGCCGGTACGAGGGTCGTCCTCACCGGCGCCGCTGGCAAAGCGGCGGCACTCGTGTGCCCTTTACTCCAGGAGCGTGGATATCGGCTGCGCCTCGTGGATCGCGACACCGCCGACCTTGAAGACCTCACTGCAATGCGCGCCGCGTTCCACAGCGCGGATGCCGTCGTGCACTTCGGCGGCGTCTCGCAAGAGGCCGAGTTCGAGTCGATTGCTCGCGCAAACCTTCGTGGAGCGTATCACGTGCTCGAGGCGGCGCGCCTGGAACGCATCGAGCGCGTAGTCATCGCGAGCACGGGGCACGTAAACGGCTGCTATCGCCGCGACGTGCGCCTCGACGCTGCAAGCCCGGTGCGGCCCGACACGCTGTACGCTGCAAGCAAGGTCTTCGCAGAGGAAGCCGCCCGCGAGTACGCTCGAACGTTCGGATTGCGCGTCCTGTGCATCCGCATCGGACACGTCACACCGCAGCCGCAAGAGGAGACGGATGCGAGCATTTGGATCAGCCCGCGCGATCTCGTGCAGCTCGTCGAGATCGGCTTGCACCATCCTCTGCTTCGGTACGAGATCGTGTACGGCATATCCGAGAACGCCGCCGCATGGTGGGAGAACGATCGTGCCCGCGCGCTTGGATACGTGCCGGCCGACAGCGCCGACGCACACGTCCCGGTCGCCTCAAAGAACGCCGAACCGTCCCGGCGCATCGCCGACGTGCTGCAGGGCGGAGGCTTTGCCGCAGCCGGTTTTCAAGGAGCGGTGGAAGGGCTTTCATGACGCCGGCGCTGCGTTACACGAACACGTGCGCCTGCGGACCGCTCAACGTGCGCGTACGCAGCGACGATGCGATGCTCGTCGACCGCTCCGTCGCGATGCTCTCGCTTTTCGACGCGCGCTGGCGGGCGCCGATGCGCAGCGTCCGGATCGATATCCGTCGTACGGCAGCGGCGCCGCGTGCCGCGACCGGTGCCTTCCTCGCAGCCGGACGCATGCGCGTCGACGCGCGCGCTGAACAGGTGAGCGCAAGTACGACCGGAGGCCTCTGCGCACGCGGTTTCGCGCAGCGAGGCCGCGACGTCTGGCATCTCGGGGTTCCGGACGGCACGCTTGCAACGGCGCAGGCGATCGACTTCGAACATCTCATCGAGCTCGCGCTCACGACCGGCTGGCGACGTTCGGGATGGCTTGCGGTCCATGCCGGAGCGCTCGAGCGCAACGGTCGCTGCGTCATCCTCTGCGCGCGCTCGAACGGCGGGAAGAGCACGCTCTGCGCGGCGCTCGTTCGCGACGGGTGGAGAACGCTCGGCGACGACAAGGTGCTGCTGCGCGTACGTGACGGTCGTCCGGAGCTCGCCGCGCTCGCACACACGTTCAACCTCGATCCTACATCGAAGCGATGGCTCCGCGGCCTCGACGATATCGAGCAGCGGTCGCCGTACTCTGCGGGCACGACGAAGCGCAGGGTGCCCGTCTCCGCGCTCGGCGGAGCCGGCGTCGCACGTGCGCGGCCGACGCACGTGCTGCAACTCGCGCTCACCGGCACTCCGGGCACTCTGCGCGCGACCGCCCTCGAACCCGGCGAGGCGACGGCGCTGCTGCTGCGCCAGATCGTCATCCCGAACGACCGCGACGCCGCGCAGACGATCTTGCGTACCGCCGCACGTGCCGGCGCACGACTGCGTGCGCTGCGCGTCGAGATCGGGCTGAACTCCGGCGGCTCGCCCACGTGGAGCGCTCAGCTCGAGCGAGCGTTGCGATGACGGTGCAGGCAAGCGTCGTCATCCCCGCCTACAACGCTGAGGCGACGCTGGCACTGACGCTTGCCGCGCTGCGCGGCCAGATGGGCGCGCCCGCCTTCGAGATCATCGTCGTCGACAACGC
>DAHUYK010000061.1 GCA_027315245.1 Vulcanimicrobiota bacterium
GATGAACGACTCCACCTTTGCCCAGCCGCTCCCCGCGCGTATGCGGCCGTTCATGTCGACGGGATACACGAAGGCCTCGGACCCCAAGACCATTCCGTTTGAGGACGTCGAGGTTGCGCCGGCCGGCGCGTTCACGTCGACGGCGACCGACATGGCGCGCTTCATGATGGCGCAACTGCAGAACGGGCAGCTCGACGGCGCGCGCATTTTGAGCGCCGCGACCGCTCGCCTCATGCACAGCCGGCAGTACGTCGCGATTCCGGGCTTGCTCAACGGCATGGATCTCGGGTTCTATCAGGAAAATCGCAACGGGCACCGCATCATCGGCCACGCCGGGGACACGAGCGCGTTCCACAGCGATCTGCACTTGATCCTCGACGCGAACACGGGACTCTTCATGTCGTTCAACAGCGCGGGAAAAGCCGGCGCCGTCGAAAACGTGCGCGTCTCGATCTTTCGCGCGTTTCTCAATCGCTACTTTCCATACGCGCCGCCTGCGGAGGCGACCGTCGCTCACCCGAAGGTCGATGCGGCGCGCGTTGTAGGCTATTACATCTCGAGCCGGCGCGAGGATACTGCGCTGCGATTGTTTTGGCGCCTGCAGCAAACGGTCGTCAGCGCACGGCACGACGGCACGATTACCGTGAGCTCGGAACTTACGCCGAGCGGCGCGCCGATCGTGTGGCGTGAAGTGGGGCCGCTCGATTATCGGGCGGTCGGAGGGCAGACGCATCTGCGCTTTGCGACCGACGCCGCCGGCAACGTCTCATACTTTGCCTCCGACCAGGACATTCCCGTGGAAGTGGAACAACGCGTGAACGGTATAGCATCCGGCGGCACGATGAAGCTCGTCGCCGGCGCGACGATCGCGCTCTTCGTGCTCACGCTGTTCGTTTGGATCGGCGGATGGTTCGTACGCGTGTACTTCAAGGTGCCATTCGAGCAGACGGCGCGTCAGCGCGGGCTGCGCATCGCGTCGCGCCTTGGAGTGGTCGCGTTCCTGCTCGTGCTCTACGGCTGGATTCACTTGTTGCAGTCAGCGGCGTCCAGCTCGAATGCAATCTTCAACATGGACGGCTCGCTCACGTGGCTCTACGTTCTCGGCGTCATCGCGATCGTCGGCGGCATCGCGATGCTCGTGAACGCAGTGCATCGGGCGCTCTACGGGCCGGGCGGCATACTCTCGCGCGCGGGTGAAGTGCTCGTCGGCATCGGAGCACTCTACGGCCTGTGGGCGATCGTATTCTACGGTCTGGCGAACTTCAACTATCACTATTAGGAGGCGGCGATGCGTCAACAGGTTTTCACACTGCTCGGCGCGCTCGCGCTCCTTTCGATGGGGACCGGCGCGGTAGCGCGGCCCGCACCGGAGTCGTTCACGTTGACGCAGGTCTTGAGCTACCCATTTCCGGACGCGCTCGTGCGCGATCCAGACGGCCACGCGGTTGCGTACGCGCTCGACCAGCGCGGCGTGCGCAGCCTCTGGTTTGCGCAAGCGCCTCGTTACGATGCGACGCGGCTCTTCGTATCCAACGGTGACGACGGCCAGGAGCTCAGCGACCTAGCGATCTCGCGCGACGACGCACGCGTCGTGTACGTGCGTGGAGGCGATCACGACGCAAACTGGCCGCTGCCGTTGCAGCCGGACCCCAACTCGAGTCCGATCCAGCAGTTCGAACAGGTGTGGTCCGTCTCGACCGCCGGCGGTGCGCCGAAGCTGCTCGGCGACGGCGACGCACCGGTCATTTCACCCGACGGCAAACGCGTCGTGTTCACGAACGGCGGCGCCGTCATGGTCGCACCGATCGACGGCAGCGCTGCAGCGACGCGCATGTTCTTCGATCGCGGGCAAGACGCGAGCCTTCATTGGTCGCCCGACGGTTCCGCGCTCGCGTTCGTCTCGAATCGCGGAGACCATAGCTTCGTCGCGATCTATCGCAACGATGCGACGCCGATACAATATCTCGACCCCAGGACGTCGCAGGACATGATGCCGCGCTGGTCACCCGACGGGCGGCGTATCGCGTTCGTGCGTCTTCACGGCGATGGCGGTCCGCCGCAGAACCCGCTCAACTGGAATCCGATTCCGTGGAAGATCGTCGTGACCGGCGTTCGCACGGGGGCGACGCACATCGTGTGGCGCAGCGGCTCGACGTCGCGCGATTCGCTGCCTCAAAGCGGCGGCGGACCGTTGCTCGAATGGATTGCGCACGACCGCCTGCTGTTCCTGAGCGAGCGCGACAACTGGCCGCATCTCTACGACGTCTCCGCGAACGGCGGCGCGCCGCACCTGCTCACGCCGGGCGCGTACATGGTTATGGACCGTTCGCTCGTGCCGGGCCGCAGCGCGATGATCTACAATGCGAATACCGGATCCACGCCCGGCGACGACGATCGGCGCCATCTCTTTCGCGTGAACTTCTCGACCGGACGTATCACCGAGCTCACGCGGGGCGCCAGCACGGAGGCGGGACCCGTCGCACTCGCCGCAGGCGCCGTCGCCTTCAACGAGGCGACCGCGCAGCGCCCGTTCATGGTGACGCTCCTCGATCGCGGTGCTCGCAGAACGCTCGACGCGAATCAGCTTCCGGCGGATTTTCCAGCGCCGCTGCTCGTAACGCCGCGCGAGGTTGCGTTCCACGCCGCAGACGGCTGGCTCATCCACGGGCAGCTCTTTCTGCCGCGCGGCGGCGGAAAGCATCCCGGCGTCATCTCCGTGCACGGGGGTCCGCCGCGCCAAATGCTGCTGACATGGCACTACATCGACTACTACGCGAACACGTACGCTGAGAACCAATATCTCGCGAGCCGCGGTTTCGAAGTGCTGTCGGTAAACTATCGACTCGGCATCGGTTACGGGCACGACTTCAACTTTCCGGCGCACTGGGGGCCAACCGGCGCGTCGGAGTATCAAGACGTCGTCGCCGGGGCGCGCTATTTGCAGCATCTGCCCGGCGTCGATCCGCGCAGGATCGGCATCTGGGGCGGTTCCTATGGCGGCTATCTCACGGCGCTCGCACTCGCGCGTAACTCGGATATCTTCAAAGCCGGCGTCGATTGGCACGGCGTGCACGACTGGTCGATGGAGCTCTCCGATTGGATCGGCGCGCAGCCGAAGCGCTACCAAACCGTCAACGAAAAAGCGTTGATGCGGGAAGCATGGCTGTCGTCGCCCGACGCCTCCATCGCGAAGTGGACGTCGCCGGTGCTCCTCATCCAAGGCGACGACGACCGCAACGTGCGTTTCCGGCAGATGGTCGATCTCGCCCAACGGCTGCGCG
>DAHUYK010000089.1 GCA_027315245.1 Vulcanimicrobiota bacterium
CCACCGCCTCATCTCATCGTGCTCGCCATAAAAACCACGGAAGGACCGCGATAGCGGCCCGTCCTTTCTTGCGCCGCTAAAAGTGCTTCGGTCCCTCGCCCTTCGACTTCGCTCACTACGTTCGCTACGCTCAGGGTGACAAGGTGGCGTTCAAGAGATGCGCGAGTACACGAGCGGGCGGGGTTCGGGCTTCTCGTCTATGATCGCAAACGCCGGGAGAAGCGCGCTTGCCGAAGCCTTAGCACCGTAGCCGTGCGCGAGCGGCGCGCCGCGTTCAACGCGATCGCCGACTCGCACGGCGGTAACGATGCCTGCCATCGGTTCATGTTCGCTCCAGGCCCGCGCGATGTTGCCGAACGCGGTTGCGTCGATTGCGGCAACGTATCCGCTGCGCGGCGCGACCGCAGCCTCCGTTCGGGACGGCAACTGCATCCGCTCGAGCGCCGCACGTGAACCGCCCTGCGCTTCGATCATGGCGATGAAGCGCTCGTACGCAGCGCCGTCGCCGAGCGCCGCCGCGGCGGCGTCGTACGCGGACGCGATGCCTGCCAACTCCAGCATCTCGCTCGCGATGCGCAGCACGAGCGTTCGCACCCGGGCATCGCGAACCTCACCGCGTAGAAAATCGCGTGCTTCGACGATCTCGATTCCCGTGCCGACGGCATGGCCGAGCGGCTCGTTCATGTCGGTAACGAGCGCGCGCGCGCTTCGCCCGAATCGACCGGCAACCGACACGAGTTCGCGAGCGAGCAGCTCAGCCTCGTTGCTGTCGTGGATGAACGCCGCCCCGCCGCACTTCACGTCGAAGACGAAGGCCTGCGCGCCGCCTGCCACCTTCTTGGAGACGATCGAGGCGACGATGAGACCCGCGCACGGAACCGTTCCCGTGCGATCGCGCAGCGCATAGAGACGTTTGTCGGCGGGCACAAGGTGTTGAGACTGCGCCGCGATCGCACATCCGACGCGTTCGACCTGCGCAACGAACTCGTCGCGCGAGAGCGCGGTGCGCAGCCCAGCGATCGTCTCGAGCTTGTCGATCGTGCCGCCGGTATGCCCGAGCGCGCGTCCTGAGAGCTTTCCGACTCGAGCGCCGCAGGCGGCCACAAGCGGAACCGCGACGAGCGAGACGATGTCGGAGACGCCTCCGCTGGAGTGCTTGTCGACGACGAACATGCCGGCTGGGAACTCGACCGTCTCGCCGCTCTCCACGATCGCCTTCGTGAGCGCCGCGCTCTCGTCGATCGTCATGCCGCGCCACAGAGCTGCCATGAGGAGCGCTCCCATTTGGGCGTCGCCGATGCCGCCGCCAACGTAGGAGCGCATCATCGCCTCCCACGTCTGCGGCTCGAGCGGCGCGCCGTCGCGTTTACGCTCGATCGCGCGGCGCATCGCTGTTTCGTCGAACTGCTCCATGTCGAGCGCGTGGATTTCGCGCTCTGCGAGGCGAAGCCCGCCGATCAAGGATGGTTGCGCTCGACCCGATCTGGACGATGCTCTTTACGGCGCTCTTCGCGGCGACGGCATTCGCGACCGCGCGCCGCCCTGCGCTCTGCATCGTTGCGCTCGTCGCAACGGTGCCGTTCGCAGCCGCGCACAGCATCCTCGACACGACGGTGACGCTCTCGAAGGTCGCGCTGCTGGGATCGATCGCCGGCCTACTCGCGCACGTTCCTTGGAAGAGCGCGCTGAGCGCGCGCCCCGTCAGAACCGTCCTTTTCGCGATGAGCGCCGTCACGCTTGCCGTCGCCCTCACGGTGGCCGTCGCCGCCTATCCTGCGCCGGCGATTCGTGAAACGTTGAAATGGATTGAATACACGGTGCTCGTCGCCGTCGTCTGCGTCGCATACGACCGCGATCCCGACGATCGCCTGATCGTCGTCACGTGGGCGATCGTCACGCTCGTCGTTGCGGCCGCGGCAGTGCTGCAGTACGCTCTTGGAGCGCCGTCGGGATTCGTCGTCAACGGCGTCGTCGTGCCGCGCATCGCGGGCCCGATCGAAGGGCCGAATCAACTCGCAGGATATCTCGAAGTCTCGCTCGCCGTACTCTGCGCGTGGTACCGCCGCGAAGCGCTGCTCGACGTGGCGATCGTTGCAGGATTGTGCGCGCTCGCGCTCACGTTCTCGCGTGCCGGCATCGTCGCCGCAGCAATCGGGATAACGACGATTCTCATCGTTCGCAGGGGCCGGCAAGAAGGGCTCGCCGCTCCCGTCGCCGCCGGTGCGGTTCTTGGGCTCGCTGCGATCGGAGTGTGGATGGCGCTCACGGGGGTACCCGGCCTCCTTGCGGCCGCTCCGCCGATGTTTTCGGCCGGTGGCGTCGGCTACCGCCCCGAGTTGTGGCGCGCGGCCATCGCGCTGTGGCGCCGCCATCCGCTGCTCGGCACCGGCGCGGGCAACTACGAACTGGAACTCGGCAGCGTCGGCCTCTACGGTGTGCGCACGCACGCAAATAGTTGGTATTTGCAGTCTCTCGCGGAGGGAGGCATCGTTCTTTTTGCCGCTACGGTGGCGTTCGCTGTCACGCTATTGCGGACGCTCGCCTACAAACTACGCGAGGCGGCACCGTGGCAAGTCGCCGCATTTGCCGCCTCGTTGGCGTTGATCGTGCACCAGTTCGTCGACTATCTCGTCTTTTATCCGAAGGTCGCCGCCGGCTGGTGGATTCTCGTCGGCCTCGGTGCGAGCGCCCTTAGACGTTCTTTACCGAGACGTTCTTGATTTCGATTCGCTTCGGCTGCGCTTTCGGGTGCAGCTTGAGCGCGAGCGTCAGTAGGCCGTTCTCGACCTTTGCCTCGATGGCATCCGTGTCGATGTCCTCCGGAAGCGCGACCGAGCGGCGGAACGAGCGCTTCTCGGCCTTGCCGGACGCCGTCAGGACGCCGTCCTCGACCGTAATCTCGATCTGCTCGGGCGTAAAGCCGGCAACCGGCATCTCGATCTCGTAGCCCGACTCCGTGCGGGTGACGTCGATGCCCAGACTCGAACCCCAGTTTCCGAGCAAGCCCCGGAGCGGGTCCCAGCCGAGCATATCGAAACCGTTGCGGCCGAGACCGCCGCGGTTCTATAATGTGCGGCCTGTACCGACCGCGTTTTAGCACTCTCTTTGTATGACTGCCAATCTTCTCAACTCGCCGCCCGCGCCCAAGGTTGCGCCCTCGCCGATGGCCGAGAGCCTTCAGGCGACGATCTTGGAATCGCGCCCCGGCGCCGAGGCGCTCGCTCGCCTCCAGGGGGGGCACGCGGTCGCCCTTCACGAGACGGTGGCAGCGGTCCGGCCGGCGCTTCTGGCGGCGCTCTCGCGAGCGCAGCGCGGGCAAATGCTCTGTATCGTCCCGACC
>DAHUYK010000110.1 GCA_027315245.1 Vulcanimicrobiota bacterium
TCGACGTCGACGCGCTCAAGCATATCGGCGAATCCATCGTTGCGCTGCGTTCGAGCGAGCGTGGACGCGAAACCGGCTTGCTCGTCATCACACATTATCCCCGTATCCTGCACTACGTCCGGCCCGACATCGTGCACGTCATGCTCGACGGACGCATCGTCAAGACCGGTGACGCCGCCCTCGCCGACCGCATCGAACGCGAAGGCTATGATACCATCCGCACGGAGAGCGGCGCCGTTGCTTAGCCGGCCGCCTGCGGCGCAGGCAGCGACGGCGTTTGCCGACGACGTCCTCAGCGAGAGTGCGCGGAACGTTGCACTGCAGCGTTATCGCGAGTTGCCGTCCGGACGGGAGCGGCCAGGGCGGTACTGGCGCATCGACCTCGATGCGCTTTCCATCGACGATCTTCACCTCGATCCCAGCGCCGGAAGCGTCGACATTGTTTGTGACGACGCGCGGGTCCGCGTTGACGCCGTGCCACGCGGCTTCGGCTATACCTCGGCGAGCACGTCGAAGTTCGGTGCCCTCGCGGCCGCTTTTGCAAACCGGTACGCCTTCGTCACCGTGCCTGCGGATACGGACGTCGCATCGCCGATCGTCGTCACGTACCGCGCCGCCGAAGGCGAAGCGCTGTTCCCGTACACCTGCATCCATCTTGAGCGCGGCGCGCGCGCGACCATCGTGGAGAGCGTCGATGCCGGCGACGGTGCGTTCGTATGCGGTATCTCCGAAATCGTGACCGAGGAAGCGAGCCATGCCGTCGTCGCGGCGCATCAAGAGGCGTCGGCGAGCGCGCGTGTGTTATGGACGCGCGCGTCGCTGCCCGGGAAGGACGCGAGCCTCGCACTCTGTACGGCTGACTTGGGCGGGGCACTCGTCGTCGGGGAGATCGACGTCGCGCTCTGCGCGCCGGGTGCGGACGTGCGCATCACGAGCCTCTTCTTTCCAACCGGCGGTCAGCACGTCGATCTCCGCTCGACCGTCGATCATCGCGCCGGCGGCGCGACCTCGAGCACGAGCGTCAAATCCGCCGCAACGGGCCGTGGTCAGGCCCGCTACGTTGGAAACATCCGCATCGCCGCGCGGGCACAAAAGAGCGACGCGTCCCTGCGCGACGACGCACTCCTCCTCTCCCGCAGTGCGCACATCGACTCCGTCCCTGCGCTCGAGATCGCGGCGAACGACGTCAAAGCGTATCACGGCGCGACCGTCGGAGCGCTCGACGCTGAGACCCTCTTCTATATGATGACGCGCGGCATCGAGCGCAGCGACGCGGAGCGGATGGTGACAATCGGCTTCTTCGAACCCGCCATCGAACGGTTTCCTGCAACGCTGCACGACATGCTACGCGGCGCGGTCGAGCGTAAGGTTTCCTAAGGAGCCCGGCGATGCTGCGCGCTTGCGATCCCCGCGTCTCGGCGATCCGCGCCGACTTCCCGATTCTCGCCCAGAGCACGAGCCGCGGCAAACGTCTCGTCTATCTCGACTCGGCGGCCACGTCGCAGAAGCCGCTTGCGGTAATCGAAGCACTGGACACGTACTATCGAGAGTACAACGCTAACATTCACCGCGGTGTCTACGAGATTGCGGCGAGGGCGACGGAGGCCTACGAGAACGCGCGGGCGCTCGTCGCGAGGTTCGTCAACGGCGCTCCGAACGAGCTGGTCTTTACCCGCAACGCGACCGAAGCGATCAATCTCGTTGCGTACGCGTGGGGCAGCGCGAACGTGCACGCCGGAGACGCGATCCTGCTCACGGAGATGGAGCATCACTCGAACCTCGTGCCCTGGCAGCTGCTCGCGCAGCGCGCGGGCGCAATGCTACGCTTCATTCCGGTCGACGATGCAGGCTCGCTCGTGCTCGACGATCTCGATCGGCTGCTTGACGGGTGCAAGCTCCTCTCCATCGCCCACGTCGGCAACACGCTCGGGACGATCGCGCCGCTGGAGATCATCATACCGCGTGCGCGTGCAGCCGGTGCCCTCGTCGTCGTCGACGGCGCACAGGCGGCACCGCACCTTCCCGTCGACGTCGTCGCGCTCGATTGCGATTTCTACGCCTTCAGCGCGCACAAGATGCTCGGCCCGACGGGCGTCGGCGCCCTCTACGGCAGACGCGCCATTCTCGAGGCAATGCCGCCGTTTCTCTCCGGCGGCGATATGATTCGCACCGTCGAGTACCGCCACACCACCTTCAACGAGCCGCCGTGGAAGTTCGAAGCGGGCACGGGCAACATCGCCGGCGCGATCGGGTTCGGCGCCGCGATCGAGTATCTGCAGGGCACGGGCATGGCGTGGTTGCGCGAGCACGAGAAGCGCATCACCCGCTACGCGTTGGAGCGCCTCGCACCCCTCGAGCGGTTGGGCCTCAAGGTGTACGGTCCGCGCGATCCCGAACGGACGGGCGGCGTGCTGTCATTCAATCTTGCCGACGTGCACGCCCACGACGTCGCCTCCATTCTCGACACCGACGGCGTCTGCATCAGGGCAGGCCACCACTGCACGATGCCGCTCATGGAACGTATGGGATGGGAAGCCACCGCACGAGCATCGTTCTATCTCTACAACGACGATGACGACGTCGACGCTTTGGTCGCGAGCCTGGAGAAGGCCGCGCGTATCTTCAAACTATAGCAGCTAAAGACGTGGACGATTTTTATCGCGATTACATCCTCGAACACTATCGCAATCCGCATCATTTCGGGCATCTCGAGGCGCCGACGGTCACGGCGGAGGACCTCAACCCCCTCTGCGGCGACCGCATCCGGATGGATCTGCTCGTCGACCGCAACGGTACGGTCCAAGACGTCCGCTTCTCCGGAAAAGGCTGCGCCATCAGCCAAGCGTCGGCGTCGATGCTCACCGACTCCGTCGTCGGCATGAAACTCGAAGACGTCGCGAAACTATCGAAGGACGCCGTGCTCGAAAACGTCGGCATCGGTATCAGCCCGACGCGCATGAAATGCGCGATGCTCGGTCTGCGCGTGCTCAAGAGCGCCGCGATCGGCTCCCTCGCGGCGTGGCCCGACGAAGAGTAGCCACGAACTGCTTCTATCTCGATCCGCTGGCGGTAACCTTCTGGGCCGCGGACTCGTGCCCCCTGGGAGCCGTTTAAGCGAAGCTGCTTGAGGGGGTACCGGGATCGGATTCAATCCAGCCCCTGGGGCGAGGCGACGCTCGATATTCCGGAGATGCGTCCTGCCGTCGGATGAGTGGCCGGAACGCATGACGCCGGTCGACACCATTCGCTACGGTATCAAAGCGCAGGGGCTGAGAGCGAAGCTCGTCGGGCGCAGGCGGAAGCCGATGAAAAAAGTGCACTGTCGTGATGAGGAACCGATTTAACCCGATCTAAGCGGATTTAACCTGTTTTGGATTGATCTACGCCGATGTAAACCGATCTAGCCGGATCAGCGCCGTTTTAACTGAAACATTGCGATTTGCATCCGGCGACGGCGCACCGT
>DAHUYK010000118.1 GCA_027315245.1 Vulcanimicrobiota bacterium
TCATCGTGCTTTCCTCCAACAACTACCTGGGGCTTGCCGATCAGCCCGAGGTCGTCGCGGCCGGAAAGCGCGGGCTCGACCGGTACGGCGCAGGTACCGCCTCGGTGCGATTCATCTGCGGCACCTTCGACGTTCACCGCACGCTCGAGGAGCGTATCGCTGCATTTCTCGGCACGCAGGCCGCGCTGAGCTACGTCTCGTGCTGGAACGCGAACACGGGTCTCTTTCCGACGATCTGCGACGAGGGCTCCGCGATCGTCTCCGACGAGCTGAACCATGCGTCGATCATCGACGGCGTCCGCCTCGCGAGCAAAGCGCGGCGCGAACGCTACAGGCACAGCGACATGGCCGAACTCGAAGGCAAGCTCAACGCCGTGCAGGGTGCCTTTCCCATCGTCATCGCAACCGACGGCGTCTTCTCGATGGAAGGCGATCTTGCGAAGTTGCCGGAGATCGTCGCGCTCGCAAAGCGTTTCGGCGCCATCGTCGTCGTCGACGACTCACATGGAACCGGCGTCATGGGTAAGACGGGGCGAGGAACGATCGAGCACTACGGTTTGACGGGAGCGGTGGACGTCATCACGGGGACGCTCGGCAAGGCGCTGGGCGGCGCAGCGGGCGGCTTCATCGCGGGCAGCGAGGCACTCGTTGACACGCTCATCCAGCGTTCGCGCCCGCAGCTCTTCTCCAATGCGTTGCCGGCCACGGTTGCGTGCAGCGCACTTGCGGCGATAGAGTTCCTCGACGCACATCCCGCGCTCGTCGAGCGACTGCGCGACAACGTCGCGTATTTTCGCGCCGGTCTTGCGCGTGTGGGCTATGTGCCTTTAGAAGGCGAGAGCGCGATCGTGCCGATCATCGTCGGCGAGACGTCCTTTGCCATCGCGATGAGCGACAAGCTGCTTGCGCGAGGCGTCTTCGTCACCGGGTTTGGCTATCCGGTGGTACCTGAAGGGAAGGCGCGCGTCCGCGTGCAGATCAGCGCCGCGCTAACGCGCGACGAAATGGATCGCGCGCTTGCCGCCTTCGAAGCCGTCGGCAGGGACGTAGGGCTTCTAGGGTAGCAGTCTCAAGGAACGGCGAAATTCTTCGTGGTAACGTCCCACGAGAAGGAGATCTCTGCCAATGCGCAATCGTTCGACCTCAATGACCAGGCGTGAAGCCCTGTCGGGTCTCATCGTGTTGCCGGCGCTCGCGGGCGTTCTCGCCTCGACGACGTCAATCGCGCAAGCCGAAGGCTCGAAGAGCCAGTTCAAGTACCAAACACATCCCCACGGAACGCAGGAGTGCTCGGGCTGCAAGTTCTTCCACCCAGGCAAAACGGCCGCTGCTTCAGGGACGTGTTCGGTTGTCTCGGGCTCGATCAGCCCGCATGGCTGGTGCATCGCCTACTCGGCGAAGTAGTGCCGGACTTGGTTGCGGGGGCACGATTTGAACGTGCGACCTTCGGGTTATGAGCCCGACGAGCTACCGGACTGCTCCACCCCGCGGCGCGTAGTCTGCTACGGACGTGCCGCTCGTCCCTGCTAACCCCGTCCCTCCGGCAGCGGTTGCGGCCGCAAAAGAGGCTGCTTGCAAGGTGGCGAATCGGTAGAGGTGCACATCGCCGAAGGCTATAGCCTCGACGCCGCCGTCCACGCTCTGCCGAAGCTCCACCTGCACTGTCACCTCGAGGGAACGCTGCGCCCGCAGACGTATGCGCAGCTCGCAGATGGCGCCGGAGCCAAGGTCGCAAGCGGCGAGAACCCGTACGCATTCGACGGTTTCCCCGCCTTTCTCAAGGTCTTCATGGCGGTCTGCCGCTCCTTGCGCACACCCGGCGATTATGCGCGCCTTGCGCGTGAGTTCGTCCTCGACGCACGGGCGCAGAACGTCGTGTACGGTGAACTCTTCGTCTCCCCGTCGGTATGGCGATTCTTTCACCCGGAGCTTGACGTCGCCGCTGCGCTCGAAGCGATACTCCACGAGTTGCGCGACGGCACGCCGACGTTCTCTCTCATCCTCGACGTGACGCGCAACTTGGGGCCGCAGAGCGCGATGGGAACGGTGGAACTCGCGGCATCCTTTCGGGATCGCGGCGTCGTCGGGATCGGCTTGGGCGGCGACGAGGCCCAGTTTCCTGCCGAACTCTTTGCCGGCGTGTTCGCGGCCGCGCGCGCAGCGGATCTCCATACGGTCGCACACGCGGGCGAAGCCGCGGGACCGCAGAGCGTTCGCGCTGCTGTCGAAGTCCTGCATGCGCAGCGTATCGGGCATGGCGTTCGTGCGCTCGAAGATGCCGGCGTCGTCGCCATGCTTGCAGAGCGAGGCATCGCGCTGGAGATGTGTCCGACGTCGAACTTCCTCACCGGTGCCGCCGATCCCGATCGACCGCACCCGATCTTCGCGCTCGCGCAAGCTGGCGTTCCCGTGATCGTCGACGCCGACGACCCCGCGCTCTTCGGCACGTCGATCGAGGCGGAGTATCGCTACGTCGCGCGCCGCGCTGGCATCGGCATGCTGCGTTCGTGCATCGCTACCGCTATCGACAAGAGCTTCGCTGCTCCAAAGAAGAAGGAAGCGCTGCAAGCAGCGCTCGCTGGGGCGTAGCCCATGCCGGGCCATTCGCACTCGCACTTTGCCGAGTCGTTCGAAATGTACATGAAGGCGATCTACCGTCTCGAACGCGAGGGCCCCGGTGCTACGACCTCGGTGCTCGCGACGGAGCTTGGCGTCTCGCCGGCGTCGGTTTCGGGCATGCTCAAGAAGCTCGTGAGCGATGGATTCGTACAACATGAAGCGCGAGGCGACGTTCGGTTGACGCACGCGGGACTCGAGGCCGCGGTGCGCGTCGTGCGCCGCAACCGTCTCGCCGAGCGTCTGTTAACCGATATGCTTGGGATGCCGTGGGACGACGTGCACGCTGAAGCGTGCATCCTCGAGCACGCGATCACCGAGCGCGTCGAGCAGCGGCTCGTCGAAGTGCTCGGCGATCCGGCGACGTGTCCCCACGGACATCCGATCCCTCCGCGCGATCTGAGCATGCCAAAGCAAATCGGGGAACCGCTCGCGCAGTTCGACGTTGGAACCGACGCCACGGTGCGCGGCGTCACCGAGGTGCCGCCGGAGATGCTCCGGTACTTGGGCGACATCGGCGTGCGGCCGGGAACGCGCGTCCGCATTGTCGAGAAGGCGCCGCTCGGCGGGCCCGTTACGATCGAGATCGATGGCCGGCGGCGTACTGCGGTCTCGCTCGAGCTGGCGCGCATGGTGATCGTCTCGCCGGAGCAAGCCGTGCTGCAATGAGCCGCACCTTTGTCGTCACGCGCTTCATCGTCGTCGTCAACGTCATCGTCTTCGTGTGGGAAATTGCCACGATGGGCCCTGGCATTCTTTCCGGGAACGTGACGACCCAGCAAATCGCCAACGCGGGAGCGCTCGTCCCCTATTACGTTTTAGGCGAACACCAATGGTGGCGCATTCTCACGAGCGCGTTTCTGCACGCCAACCTGCTCCACATCGGCGTGAACATGTACTCGCTCTTCGTGCTCGGACGATTCGTCGAACCGGCGCTTGGATCGCCGCGCATGTTCGTCGTCTACATGGTTTCGCTTGTGGTTTCGGGCTTGAGCGTCACCTATTTCAGTCCGCCTGACGTTGCGACGCTCGGAGCAAGCGGTGCGATCTTCGGCATCTTCGGAGCGCTTTTCGCGATCGGATTCAAGTTCGGCAGGCACGGCATGGACCTCATCAAAGCGATGCTGCCGATCCTCATCCTCAATCTCGTCTTTACGTTCGCGGTGCCCGGCATTTCATGGCAAGCGCACGTCGGCGGCCTCATCTCCGGCTTCATCCTGACATTCGCGATCTACTTCCCTCCGCGCCGCATACGGCCGGAGGCGTACGACGCCGGCAGCGGCAGCGCGCTCGACACGGAGTACGAATCGCCCGCTGAGGGCACCGCGCCGCACTCGTGATCGACTCGGTCGAAGACGTCTTCGGCAAAGGCGGTCCCTTCGCTCGCGTCTTCGACGCGTTTGAATCGCGACCCGGACAGGTCCAAATGGCCAAACTCGTCGAGCGCGGGATACTCGAAGGCGTGCATACGCTCGTCGAAGCAGGAACCGGCATCGGCAAGTCCCTTGCGTACCTCGTGCCCGCGATGCGCAGCGGTAAGAAAGTCGTGCTCTCCACCGGAACGATTGCGCTCCAGGAGCAACTCGTCGAAAAGGATATTCCGCTCGTCGTTCGCGCGCTCGACGTGCCTGCCCGCGTGACGCTGCTCAAAGGGCGCAGCCACTATCTGTGCAAAGAAAAGTACGTACGCCTGCGCGGAGAGCGGCTCGTGCCGCCGTCGCGTTCGATGCAAGAGATGTGGGGTTGGGCAGAGCGTACGCGGACCGGCGACAGGAACGAGCTGCGGTTCGTGCCGAGCGCATCGGAATGGGAGCAGCTCGATGCCGACGCCGACGATTGCACCGGCGAGTATTGCGCGCACTTTCGCGATTGCTGGTTCTTCAAAAAGCGGGACGAAGCGCGCTACGCCGACGTCGTCGTCGTCAATCACGCGCTCTTCTTTCTCGATCTCGCCATGGGTGGCGGCTTGCTGCCGCCGTACGACGTCGTCGTGCTCGACGAAGCGCATCAGTGCGAGCGATGGGCGACGGATGCGCTAACGGGAACGATCTCGCGGCGGACGGTCGGGCGAATGATGCGAAAGCTCCACCGAACGTACCGCTTTCCTCCCGACATCGACGCGCAGATGGACGAAGCGATGAGAGGGCTGGATCAGGCGCTCGCTCGCGGCCCGTCCGAGCGCTATCCGGCCGCGGCAAACGAGATGCTCGGCCCCAGCCTCGACGCCGTTCGCGCCGCGCTCTATCACCTGGAAAACTGGCTGCACGCGCATTGGCATGACGCGCTCCTGCGCGCTCCCGAAAGCGATGTCGAGGCTGAGCGCAGGCGCGATCTCGCGATGCGCCCGCTGCTCGCGCACGTGGCGACGATCGAGCGAGCGCAGGCTCCGCGTGACGAAACGATCGCGTGGGTCGAGCGCGGCGATGCCGACGGTGCGTACGAGGTCAAGAGCGCGCCGCACGACGTCGCAGAGTTTTTGCGCGCGACGCTCTTCGCTCGGACGCCGAGCGTCGTCTTGACTAGCGCAACGCTCTCAATCGGTGGTTCCTTCGACTTCCTGAAGCGAACGCTCGGAATCGACGACGCTCAAGAACTCGTCGCGCCGTCGCCCTTCGACTACGCGCGTCAAGCGCGGCTCTTTATCGCACCGCCATCGTTGAATCCGAAAGCGAACGATTTTCCGCGTCGAGCCGCGCCGCTCGTGGAAGAGTGCCTCGAACGTTCCCGCGGCCGCGCATTCGTCCTCTTCACGTCGTACGCTCGGCTACGTGAGGTGCACGCGCTCTTGCGCGAGCGGTTGCCGTTCCCGCTGCGGCTGCAGGGTGAACTGCCGCGTGCACGGCTGTTGGAGTGGTTTCGCGCGACGCCGAACGCGGTGCTTTTTGCGACGGGAACGTTCTGGGAAGGCATCGATATCTCGGGCGAGCAGTTGTCGTGCGTCATCATCGACCGTCTGCCGTTCCCGTCTCCTGCGGATCCGCTCGTTGCGGCGCGTATCGCGTCGCTCGAGTCGCGCGGGCTCGACGGTTTCGACCACTACATGGTCCCGGCGGCGACGGTGCGGCTCAAGCAGGGCTTTGGCAGGCTCATTCGCAACACCGCCGATAGAGGCGTCGTCGCGTTGCTCGACGGACGAGCCGCCGGCACGCGCTTCGGCGCGACGATCCTCGGCGCACTTCCGAACGCGACGCGCATCGATCACCTCGACGACCTGACGGAGATTTTTGGATGAAGATTCGGATTCTTGCCGTTGCCGCCTCGCTTGCTCTATTGACGCCCCAGAGCGCGCTCGCGTGGGGATCGAAAGGCCACATGATGATCAACCGGCTCGCTGCGACGGGATTCCCCGCAGCGATGCCCGCGTTCGTTCGCACGCCCGACGCAGTGCGCGAGATCGCTGCGCTCGGTCCAGAGGAGGACCTGCTCAAGGGCTCCGGCGTCTCGTGGGACGCCGACTACGACCCGGGTCATTACCTGGATCTCGGCGACGACGGCAAGGTCGACGGCGTCTCGCTCTCGGCGCTCCCGCCGACGATGAAGGCCTACGCACTAGCGCTGGAGCTAGAGCACGCAACGCCGTGGAGTGCCGGTTATCTGCCCTATTCGATCGAGGACGGATTCGAACAGATGCGCGATGATTTTGCCTATTGGCGTGTGGAGGCGTATGCTGCGCAGCATGCCAAGGCGGCCGCGCTCCGCAGAGGCTTCGCCATCGAGCGCAACCTGCGCGAGGTGCTGACCCTTCGCGATCTCGGCGTCTGGGGGCACTTCGTCGCGGATGCTTGTCAGCCGCTGCACGTAACGGTGCATTTCAACGGTTGGGGACACTACCCGAATCCGCGCGGCTTCACGCAAGCGCCCATTCACAGTCTCTTTGAAAGCAGCTTCGTGAACCGCTACGAGACCGACGCGCTCGTCGAAGCCCGCGTCGCTCCGAATCGCATGCTCGCTCCGCAGCACCTTCTCTCGCAGGCCGAGATCGGCTCAATCGTGGAAGCGTATCTTCGAGGAACCGGTGCGGCCGTCGTTCCTCTCTACGAGATCGCGAGTAAAGGCGGTTTCAACCGCGATGACGCGGCGGCTGTACGCTTCACGGCACGACAGCTTGCGCGCGGTGTTGCGGAGCTGCGTGATCTCAGCAACCTCGCGTGGCAGGACAGTCTGTACGTCAGCACAGGTTATCCGTCGCACGGCGTGAGCGACGTTCTTGCTGGAAAGGTGCCGCTCAACGCGAAGCTGCTCGCAGGCATGCAATGAGCCAGGCGAGACCTTCGACGTAACGCGGCCCGGGGCGCTCGAGCAGCGATGCGTCCCTAATGATGAAGACGCGACGGCGCTGCACGGCGCGTAGGCTGCGCCACGGCTCGCGCCCGAGCACGGTCGTCAACTGCGTCGACGGATCGCTGACGATGACGTCGGGTTGCTCTTGGAGGAGCGCTTCAGCGCTGTACTCTCCGTACGCACCGCCGAGCCTCGTTGCGGCGTCGCGCCCCCCCGCAAGTGAAACGAGCCTCGCGATGTACGAGCCGCTGCCGACCGTCCAGATCGGCTGTGCTCCGATGACGATGAAGACCGACGGCGGTGTGCGGAAGTGCGTCTCCGTTGCACGCAGCCTCTCCGTCGCGAGGCGAAGACGTGCGATCTCCAGCGCCGCGCGGTGCTCACGGCCGGTGATCGCTCCAAGCCGCGCGAGGTCGATGAAGATGGAGGCGTACGAGTCGTCGGGGAGCGTTCTCACGTCGAATCCTGCATGCACGAGCGGCGATAGAAACCGCATCTGCGCTGGAATCGCAACGATGACGTCGGGATGCAATGCGGCGATGCGCTCGACGTCCACGCTGGCATAGTCGGCGACACGTTCCACGCCGCGCACCGCAGGAACGCCGGTTCCCGCCGCGACGCCGACGATCTGCCCTGCCGCCCCGATGGCGACGAGATCTTCGACGAACGACGGCATGAGCGCGACGATGCGCCGCTGCTGCGGCGCGACCGTCCGATGCTGCAGTGGCGCGCATGCGGCGAGCGAGAGAAGGAAAGCGAGCGCGTAGCAACAATGCTGCGGGCGTAAGCTTGCGCGGGAAGCCGGTGAGACGCCGGCACGGTCGCGCCACTGTATGCGGGAGACCCGCAAGTCAGGATACGCTGCAAGCTTTACGAGCATCATCCACCTCGCATGAAGGAAGGAATGCCATGGTCATCGCACCGCTTCTTGCGGCGGTCCTCGCCGCCGCGCCTGCTCCCACGCCCACACTCCCGCCCATCGCACGCGTCGTCGTGACGAGCGACCGATCGCCGGAGTCTGCCGCTCGCAGCGCGCGCACGACGTACGTCGTCACGAAAAGAGCCATCGTCCGTAACGGCTATCTCACCGTTGCCGACGCGCTCGCGCATATTCCCGGCGTCGAAATCGAACGGTATGGAGGCTTCGGGTCGCTCTCGAACGTCAGCATTCGCGGTTCCTCGAGCGCCGAAGTCCTCGTCCTCATCGACGGTATGCCCGTCGCCGGATCGCAGATAGCTTCGATCGATCTCGGGCAGCTTCCGACGAGCGGCATCGAGCGTATCGAGGTCGTGGAGGGCGGTGGCTCGACCCTCTACGGCTCGGGCTCTATGGGCGGCGTCATCAACATCATCACGGCCACGCCGCTGAAACCCGCTGCTGCCGTCGAGGTAGGCTCGTTCGGCGAAGCGTCGCTCTCGCTCGACGCACCGTACATTTCGATGGCGCGCACCGTTGCGGCGAACGACTATCCGCTCCCCAACGGAACGACCCTGCAGAACGCCGACGCATCGCTCACGTCCTTGCGCGCCGGGTTCACGCATGACCTCGGACCGGTGAAGCTCGCACTCTCCGGCGACCTCGTCGACGAGCATGTCGGCGTGCCGGGCGCGCAGGGCTTCTATTCGCCCACGAGCCGTGAGGGCACCGTCGACCGTGACGCGCGCCTCTCGCTGGAGCACGCAGGAGCGCGTGCTACCGTCACGATGCAGCTTGGGGCCTCGACGGCGGATCTGAGCTTTACCTGCGATACGCCCGTCGACCCGCAATGTCCGAACAGTTATATCGCTCCACCGGCGCCGTACGCGCAGCTCTTGACCGAAGAGCGAACGATGGCGGACGTTCGAGACGTCGTGAGCAATGGCAACGAACAGCTCGTCTACGGTTTCGACCTGGCGCGCGGCGTTGCGCGCGTCGACGACGGTATCGATCCGCTTGCGATCCACCCGTTCGATCAGGCTGCGCTCTACGTACAGTCGCAGTGGTTCGATGCGCGCGGCGACGAACTCTATGCCGGCCTTCGCGGCGAACGCGACGGCGCTCCGGGGGGCGCCCTCTCGCCTTCGATCGGCGGCATCGAACGAATCGCGGGCGACCTCTCACTGCGCTGGAATGCAGCGACGGCGTTTCGTGCCCCGACCGCCGAGGAACTCTACTATCCGTTCTTCTCGAATCCGGGGCTCGTTCCCGAGCGCACGCGTGTGGGCGATGTGACACTTACCGATGACGGCACCGCGGGCAGCATCGCCGTCGGTTGGTTCACGACCGACGGGAGCAATCTCATCGCCGACAACCCCGTGACGTTCATTCCCCAGAACATCGGACGCGCCATCGTCCAGGGCGTGACCCTCGACGCGCGCACGCGGTCGTATCACGGCTACTCGGCAGAGGTAGCGGTAACGAATCTCTACCGCGCCGAGAATCTCGAGAACGGCTCGCGCATCGCGGGACGAGGCCCGACGTTCGCTCTTGAATCCGGCATAACGTACATCGCGCCGCCGAAGAGCCGCTTCGACGGCTTCGGCATCGCGACGACGTCGAAAGGGCCTCGCGGCCTCGTCGATACGACGCTGCCGGCCTTCGATCAACCCGTCGGCTACACACGCGTAGACGCGTACGCAGGCTACCGGCTTGGCTCGCGGCTCGTACTGACGCTGCGCGGCTACAATCTCACGAACGCGCGCTACTCCGAGTTCGGAACCTACTCGGCAGCGTCGGTAGCGTTTTATGCGTATCCGGTTCCCGGCCGCTCGTTCGCCGTTGAGCTGCGCACACGATGAGCGGACTACCTGTCTCAAACGGGTCCCTTTTGGGGACCTACTGTCTCATGGGAGCCTTTGTGTGGACCTCGGACGGTAGGAAGGGCTCGCCGAGGGTATGCGCAAAGAACATGCGGTGCAAACGAGCGGAAGGACGAATTCAAGTTCGTCTACGCCGCGATTGAGCGGGCCGATCACGCTCGCAGCGAACGCCGCAATAGACATGCGCCGACGCGTTAGCCTGCACGCGTTGTTCACGTCGGTCGCGGCTTCGAAGTTTCCGTTTGATTTCGCCGCTCCCTTTTACGCAGCCGTTCAGATGTTGGACGTTCCTCCAGGCGAACATACAATAAGCGTTGAGGCAGCAGGCGAAGGAGTTTTCCTCGTCGCCGAGGGGCAGAAGGCGATGATCCGTCCTGAAGGCTTCGGGATCGTCGTCGTGCCTATACAGCGGTGCCGTCTCGAATGCGCCGGCGACGTAAAGATTCACGCCACTCTCGATGGGGCTCCCCTTGATGGCGAAACCATACTGCGCGTCCTGCTGGTCCCCGAGGCAAAGTCTTGAGCACTCAGGAACTCTACGAGGCAACGTACGATAACAGCGTAGCCGACCTTGCGGAGCGAATCGAGAGCCGCGATTTGGCTACGGCGTCCTATTGGCCTTCACCACAGGGCGAAAGCAAATGGCGTTGGCTTCACCATCTGATAGGGACCGGCCATAGCGCAGGTGAGATCGGCGTTGATGTTTTCTTCGATGCGAACTTCGACGTAGCGTGGCGCTTCTTAGCCGAGGGCGTCGACGCAGTAACGCGGACCATGCGGCTATTCCTGGATGAAATCGATGCGTCCCCGCGGCTCAACAGCGTCGTAATCGCTCGTGTAGCAGGATATCGAGATGAGGAACATTGCCTGCGCCTTCTCGTTACACCCGAAGACCCGGAAATCCTTATCGAACTCTACGAATCGAAGTGGCGTACGGAAGATCGAGTGGGGGGCTCCTTCGATCTCGAGATAGATATCGCTGACGACATTGGCATAGCATAGCGGCCGACTCGCTGTCTCGACACATGGCAACGTGCATACAGCACACGGAGCGTGCTAGGAGCAACGAGAAGCTTGCCGATCTGCTGTCTGACAGCGCATATCAAGACTGGAGAGTTATTGCTAGCTTCTACGCTGCATTGCATTATATTGAAGCGGTAATCGCGCAAAACGGAGAAGAGGGAGTGTCCCACCAGCGTCGCAAGGGACTCATCCACGAGATTCCGGCCCTCCGCCCTATCGGTGGACTCTATGAGGCTCTTCGGGACCATGCGCGGCGTGCCCGTTATGACGCTGCCTACAACTATTGCGAGAAACGCGCGCAGACGACCGTCGTCAGCGCCTGTAGCATTCTCCCACGAATCAAGGCTGCGCTGAATATTCAGCCGTAGCTCTTGGGAGCCTTACGGACTTCTGGGATTCCGACGCGACGCAGGTCTTGCCGCTCCGGCGGGCGTAGGTCGCTTCCCATAGGAGGGCGTTATGAACGTGCGTGCCGCTTCACTCTTTCTGGTCCTCTGCGTGCTCGGCGCAGCGCCGCCGCGTTCTGCAGCTTCGGGGCCGAGCCCCGCGATGATGACGACGATTCACGGGGTCTTGGCTGCAGTGAACGCGGGCGATGCGGCGAGGGTCGGATCATACTTCGCTATCAAAAGCACGGTCATCGACGAGAACGCACCGTATGTTTGGAGCGGGTCGGGCGCCGGCGAAACATGGTGGCGTGCCGTCGCGGCGATGAACGAAGAAGGCCACGTGCAGCAGTTCCGCGCGTCGGCGCTGCCGGTTCGATACTGGAGCGTATCGGGTACGAAGGCGTACGTCGTCGTTCCGCTCGTCATCACGCTGATCGCAAACGGGAAACCGGCGCGTGAAACGGGTCTGTGGACATTGACGCTTCAGCGCCTCGGAACCGTGTGGGTCATCGACACCGCGACGTGGGCTACGCAAGCGAAGACGTAGCCGCGCCGAGACCCTTGCGGGCGCGGCGCGGCACGATGCGCAAGGAGCTTACGGTGCGCGGCCTCCTGCTCGGGGGCGCGATCACGCTCGTGTTCACCGCTGCGAACGTCTACCTTGGCCTTAAAGTTGGGTTGACGTTTGCATCCTCGATTCCGGCTGCGGTCATCTCGATGGCCGTCTTACGTGCCGTGCGTAACGCGACGATCGTCGAGAATAATATCGTGCAGACGGTCGCATCCGCTGCCGGAACGCTCTCTTCGGTTATCTTCGTCCTTCCCGGTCTGGTGATGGTCGGTTGGTGGAGCGGCTTTCCGTTTTGGCAGTCGTTCTGGATCATCGCGGCCGGCGGCGTGCTCGGCGTCATGTACAGCGTGCCGCTGCGCCGCGCGCTCGTGACGCACTCCGATCTTCCCTATCCCGAGGGCGTTGCAGCCGCCGAGGTGCTCAAAGTGGGCGCCGGCGAGCACGAAGAAGAGGCCGCAGCGGAGAATCGCACGGGACTCATCGCGCTCGTCGTCAGCTCGATCTCGTCGGCCGGGTTTCAGATTCTCTCGGCGATGCAGCTCTTTGCCGGCACGTTTGCCGCGTATTTTCGCTTCGGCGCGTCGACGACCGGGATTGGGCTGAACGGCTCGCTCGCCCTCATCGGCGCCGGCCATCTCATCGGCTTGACCGTCGGTCTTGCAATCTTCGCCGGGCTCGTCATCGCCTGGGGTATTGCGATGCCGATCCTCACTGCGATGCACCCGATGGCCGGCACGCCCGACGTCGTAGCGCTCACGACGTGGTCGCAGTACGTGCGCTTCATAGGAACGGGAACGATCGGCGTTTCGGCGCTCTGGGCCATCGGCAGGCTCGTTACGCCCGTTCTGCAGGGCTTACGCTCGGCCGCAGTTGCGTCGCGCTTGCGACGCGCGGACGGCGCGGAGGCGTTGCCGATCGTGGAGCGCGACATTCCGATCGGCATCGTCGCGCTCGTCAGCCTCGTTTGCCTCATCCCGATCGCGATCGCGCTGGACGTCTTCCTCGCGGGCGGTGCGCTCGGCTCGATGCTGCAGCTGCTCGTCATCGCTGCCGTTGTTTACATCGTCGTCGTCGGATTCTTCGTCGCGGCAGCTTGCGGCTACATGGCGGGGCTCATCGGCTCTTCCAACAGCCCCGTATCCGGCCTCGCCATTCTTTCGGTGATCGGTGCGTCGCTGCTGCTCGTCCTCCTGGCGCATGCAGGCAATGCCTCGGAGTCCTCGGCGCTCGTTGCGTACGCGCTCTTCGTCACCGCGGTGCTGATCAACGTGGCGACGATCTCAAACGATAACTTGCAAGACCTCAAGACCGGGCAGCTCGTCGAAGCGACGCCGTGGCGCCAGCAGGTTGCGCTCGTCGTGGGGGTGCTCTTCGGCGCGGCTGTCATCCCGCCGATCCTCGACCTACTGAACAGAGCCTACGGCTTTGGAGGCGCGCACGGACTGCCCGCGCCGCAAGCGACGCTCATCTCGACGCTCGCGAAGGGCGTCATTCAAGGCCAAATCGACTGGAGGCTCATCGGCGTGGGCGCACTCGTCGGCGCCGGCGTCATCGCGATCGACGAGCTCGGCCACATAACGCGGCGCTTTCGTCTGCCGCCACTCGCGGTCGGGCTCGGGATCTATCTTCCCGCGGCGACCACGGCGCCCGCCGTTGTCGGCGCGGTTTTCGGTGCACTGTACAACCGCTGGGTTTCTCACAAGCCCAACGCCGCCGCTGCACGCCGGCTCGGCGTGCTCGTGGCCTCCGGCTTGATCGTCGGCGAAAGCCTCTTCGGCGTCGTACTCGCAGGCATCATCGTCATCAGCGGAAAGGAAACGCCGCTCGCCGTCGTCGGCGACTGGTTCTCGAACTGGGCATCGATCATCGGTGTCGTCGCGTTCGTCGTCACGCCGATTTTGCTCTATCGCTGGATCGGCTTTCGCGCTCGCCGTCTTCCAGTGTCATCCCGAACATAGCGCCGAAGGCGTTTTGTCATCCCGAGCGTCGCGCCGAAGGCGCGAAGTCGAGGGAGGCGCCTCTCAGCAGCGCCGGTCCTTCGACTCCGCTCACTACGTTCGCTACGCTCAGGATGACAAGGGCTGCGTTCGCATGCGATGACGAGCGTCGCGCCGAAGGCTCTTTGTCATCCCGAGCGTCGCGCCGAAGGCGCGAAGTCGAGGGAAGCGCCTCTCAGCAGCAGCGCCCGTCCTTCGACTCCGCTCACTGCGTTCGCTACGCTCAGGATGACAAGCATTGCGTTCGCGACACTCAGGATGACAAGCATTTCATTCGCTGCGCGTTGACAAGCATTGCATTCGCTACGCGATGACAAACACCGCGCTACGTCTCCTCTGTGACTTCGCCCCTGGAGCGCTCTTGCAGGTCTTTGACGACCGCAGAATCGGCCAGCGTTGTGATATCGCCGAGCGTGCGCCCTTCGGCGACGTCGCGCAGGAGGCGGCGCATGATCTTGCCGCTGCGCGTCTTAGGAAGTTCGGGCGTGAACGTGATGTATTTGGGGCGCGTGAACTTGCCGAGGCGTTCCGCGACGTAGTCTCGTAACTCGTTCGCGAGCGCTTCGCTGCCGTTCTCGCCGCTTTTGAGCGTGACGAAAGCGTAGATGGCTTGCCCGGTGATCTCGTCGAGTTTGCCGCAGACGGCCGCTTCGGCGACCTTCGGATCGTTCACGAGCGCGCTCTCCACTTCCGTCGTAGATATCCGATGTCCGCTGACGTTCATCACGTCATCGATGCGGCCCATGAACCAGTAGTTGCCGTCGGTATCGCGCCTGCAGCCATCTCCTGCGAGATAGCGGTGCGGGAAGCGCTTCCAGTACGTTTCGGCGTAGCGCTCGTCATCGCCCCAGATGCCGCGCAGCATCCCAGGCCATGGACGCGTCAGCACGGCGTATCCGCCGCCGCCGAGTGGGACGGATTCGCCGCGATCGTTCACGATGTCGGCAGCGATCCCGGGCAACGGCTGCGTGGCGCTGCCGGGCATGAGCGTCGTAATACCCGCAAGGGGTGCGATCATGATGCCGCCGGTCTCCGTCTGCCACCAGGTGTCGACGACGGGCGTGCGTCCGCCACCGATATGCTCGCGATACCACATCCAGGCCTCGGGATTGATTGGTTCGCCCACGCTGCCGAGCAGCCGCAGCGAGGAGAGGTCGTGCCGCTGCGGGTACTGCGTTCCCCACTTCATGAACGTGCGGATCGCCGTCGGCGCTGTGTAGAGAATCGACACGCCGTAGCGCTCGACGATCTCCCACAGGCGGTCTTTGTCGGGATAATCCGGTGTGCCCTCGTAGATGACCGACGTGACGCCGTTCGCGAGGGGGCCATAGACGATGTACGTATGTCCCGTCACCCAGCCGATGTCGGCTGCGCACCAGTAAACGTCGCTCTCGGGCTTGACGTCGAAGACGAGCTTGTGTGTCATCACTGCTTGCGTCAGATAGCCGGCCGTCGTGTGTTTGATGCCCTTCGGCTTCGCCGTCGTGCCGCTCGTGTAGAGAAGAAAGAGCAAGTCTTCGGCGCTCATCGACTCCGGCTCGCACGCCGGCGGTTGCCCAGCCACGACGTCGCTCCACCAATGGTCGCGCCCAGCTCGCATCTCGACGGGATCGCCCACGCGCTTGGCGACGATACAGTGCTTGACGCTCGGCGTGTGCGCGAGGGCCGCATCGACGTTCTGCTTGAGCGCGACGGTTGAGCCGCGACGCCGCGCGTAGTCGGCGGTAATGATCGCGACGCACGTTGCATCGTTCACGCGGTCGACGATGGAATCTGGCGAGAACCCGCCGAAGATGACGGAATGCGCGGCACCGATGCGCGTGCACGCGAGCATCGCAACCGCGAGCTCCGGAATCATCCCCATGTAGATCGCGACGCGGTCCCCGCGTTTGATGCCCAGCTTGCGCAAGCCGTTCGCGAAGCGGCAGACGTCATCCAGGAGTTGCTTGTACGTGATCGTCCAGCGATCGCCGGGCTCTCCTTCGTAGTAGTAGGCGATGGTTTCGCCTTTGCCGGCTCGGACGTGGCGGTCCAGGCAGTTCACCGACACGTTCAGCTCGCCGTCGTAGAACCAGCGCGCGAACGGCTCCTTCCACTCAAGGACCGCAGTAAAGGGCTTCGTCCACTCGAGCGTCCTCGCCCAGCCGGCCCAATAGGCCTCGAAATCGTGCTCCGCCTGTTCGTAGATACCGGGCTGCGCGTTCGCCTGGGCTGCAAAGGCGGGGGGCGGCGGAAACCGGCGCTTCTCTTCAAGAAGCGCTTCGATGGCCTGCACACTGTCCATGGCGGGGAGTTTAGGAGGACCCTTTGGCACTCCTGGCTTCGGAGTGCTAATATAGAACCGATGAAGCAGCCCGGCCTCGACGAGCGCAAGGCATATATCCTCGCGACGGTCGTTTATGAGTACGTCGCGACGGCGGAGCCGGTCGCGTCGCAGACCCTCACGCAGAAGTACAATTTAGGCGTGAGCTCGGCCACCGTGCGTAACGAGATGGCAGAGCTCGAGGCTGCCGGATACCTTGTGCAGCCACACACCTCTGCGGGCCGCGTACCTTCCGACGCAGGCTATCGGACATACGTCGACGAGCTCATGCAGCCAGAAGCCCTGACGCCTGGCGATCGACGGCGGATTCGGGACGAGCTGCACGATGCCACGCGCGAGCTCGACGATCTCATCGACCAGACGACGCGCTTGCTCGGCCGCCTCTCGAAGAGCCTTGCGTTCGCAACGAAGCCGCAAGGTGAGACGCAGCGCTTCAAGCACGTGCAACTGATCTCGATCGCGCCCCGGACGGGCGTTGCGATCGTCGTGACGTCGTACGGTGTCTCGGCGCAGAGCCTCTTCGAACTCAAAGCAGACGTTTGCGCGGACGACCTCACGCGTCTGTCGAGCGCGCTCAACGCGCGCTGTGCAAATCGCCTCATGAGCGAAATCGGCGATGCCGACGTCGCTGCCGTCGTTGCGGAGCAGGGGCTTGGCGACGACGTGCGCGGTGCCATCGTCGCGGCGCTCCAGAGCGCGCGCGCGGGCGAAGCGCCCGAGATCGCGGCAGCTGGGACGCAGAATCTGTTGGACCAACCCGAGTTCGCCGACGTGCGCAAGCTGCGCTCGATTCTTCGCATCGTGGAGGAACAGCGTACGCTGTACGATATCGTTGCCGATGCGATGACGAGTGAAAATCCCCGCGTGAAGATCGGTCACGAGCTGGGGAACGACGAACTCTCGGACCTCTCGGTCGTGACGGTTCCCTACCGCTTCGGACCGAACGCGATCGGCATGCTCTCGATTCTCGGCCCGCGACGCATGCCGTATGCGCGGCTGCTCGCCCTTGCCTCCGGCACGGCAGAGTCGCTCTCGCGACGGCTCGCCGACGGAGACGTACGTTAAACATAACGAGGCGATGAAGACGCACGATTACTACGAGACCCTCGGCGTGCAGAAAGGCGCTACTCCCGAGGACATCAAACGCGCGTACCGCAGTCTGGCGCGCAAGTACCATCCGGACGTGGCCGACGACAAGGCCGCGGCTGAGCGCCATTTCAAGCAGATCAACGAAGCCTACGAGGTGCTCTCCGATCC
>DAHUYK010000119.1 GCA_027315245.1 Vulcanimicrobiota bacterium
GCAAGTTTTAGCAGCAGAGCCATCGGCGCGAGCAGCGTGTCGATCCGAACGGCCGCATTCACGAACTGCGGCTGCGCCGTGCGGCCCCACGGCTTGCTGCGCACGAGCGACGAGACGCATCGTACCGTGCCGGCGCCGCCGAGCGCGCGTATCGCTCGGCGGACGTTTCCAGCCGCGTCCCCGAGGTTCGATCCGATGCCGACATACGCGGCGATCACGTGCTCTGTGCGCGATCGCGTTCGATCGTCACCTGCGGCGTCGCCCCGCCGAGCAACCCCGGCTTGCCGATGGTGACCGATGCGCGTACGACGCGCGAATCTTCGAACACGACGTCGATAACGTCCGCTGCGACCCGCTCGAGCAGTGCGTGCGATGTGCCGGCGACGACGTCACGAACTCTGCGATAGAGCTCGCCGTAGTGAAGCGTCTTGCTTATGTCGTCCGACGCAGCCGCGTCGTGCAGATCGAGTTCGGCGATCACGTCGAGTGAAAACATCTGCTCGCGGTCGCGCTCGCCTTCGTCTGCGCCGTGACGGGCGGCGATGCGAATGCCGCGCAGCGCTATGCGGTCCACGGCGTCGGCCTCCAGTCGCGCCCGATCGCGTCGCCGACGCGAACGGCATCGCACGTCGCCGCAACGTCGTGCACGCGAACCATGTCGATGCCGGCTGCCGCGGCGAGCGCGCTCGTCGCCGCCGTAGCGGCGGCGCGCTCGTGCGCGGGGCGGCCCGTCAACTTGCCGAGTGTCGATTTTCGCGACGTGCCGAGCAACGTAGGGAAACCGAGCGCGACGAGCCGATCGAGCCGGCGGAGCAGCTGCACGTTCTGATCCGCAGTTTTTCCAAACCCGATGCCCGGGTCGAGTATCATCCGATCGCGCGGGATTCCGCGTCGCACCCCTCGTTGCGCGCACTCATCGAGCACGCGCAGCACGGCGTCGACGACGTCCCCGGGGTACTCCGGCGTCTCTTGGCTATGCATCGCCACGAAGGCGAGCCCGCGCTCCGCAGCGAGGGCGAGCAGCGCGTCGGGCGCACGCCGCACGCAGTTGATGATGTCTGCTCCCGCGTCCGCAGCGGCCCGCGCAACGCAAACCTTCGACGTGTCCACCGAAAGCGGCAGGTGAGCGTATCGCTCGCGCAGCGCACGGAGCACCGGAACGACACGCTGCACTTCGGTCGCGTCGTCGACCGGAGCGTGGCCGGGCCGCGTCGACTCTCCGCCCGCGTCGAGCAGGTCGGCGCCTTCGTCAACGTGCCGCTTCGCGACCGCGAGAGCGTCGTCTGCGCTCGCGCATCCGTCACCCGAGAACGAGTCGGGCGTTACGTTCACGATCCCCATGACATACGTGCGCGTGCCCCATGCGAGACGCGCCCCGCGTACGTGCAACGCTCCGCGCTCAGCCATAGACGGGCTTGGGTGGAGCGAGCACGTGGTCGCGAACCGCGGCGACGACGAAGGTCGAGCCGGTCACGACGAGCACGTCGGCAGGCGCGCAGCGATCCATGGCGAGAGCGAACGCCTTTAGCGGATCTTCCACGCTGCAGACGGGCAGGCCGTGGCGCCGTGCAAGCGCCGCGAGGCGCTCCGGCGCGACGGGCGTCCGGCCGGCGGCCGAAAACGACGTGACGACGAACGACGCGACGACAGGGGCGAGCGCGTCGAGAATTGCCGCTGCGTCTTTTCCTTCGCCGACGGCAACGAGCGCGCGCATCTTGCGTTGCGCAAAGCGTTCGCGCAGCGCGACGGCGAGGTGCGCCGCTTTCTCTTCATTGTGCGCGATGTCGAGCACGACGGTCGGCTCTCCCGGCACGATCTCCATGCGGCCGGGAATGACGACGTGTGCGAGCCCTCGCTCGACGTCGGCGACGGCAGGACGCAGCGGCTCTTCGAGCACCTCGAGTGCGGCGATCGCGGTGCACGCGTTGCGGCGTTGGAACGCTCCGAAGACGGACAACGCAATCGCGTAACGTCCTCGCGGCGTCACGACGTCGAAACGTCGCTCCTCGCCCTCGTGCACGTCGACCGCCGTGACCTCGCTGACGCGAACGATCGGAGCGCCGGTCTGCATGGCGTGCGCCTCGATGACGGCGAGCGCCTCCGGCCGATCGACCGCGACGACAAGCGGCACTCCTGGCTTTGCAATCCCCGCCTTCTCGAACGCAATCGCCTCAATGGTATCTCCGAGCACGTCGGTATGATCGTACCCCACCGATGTAATGGCCGCGACCTGCGGAACGATGACGTTCGTTCCATCGAGGCGGCCGCCGAGTCCCACCTCGATGACGGCGACGTCGACCGTCTCGCGCGCAAAGTGAAGAAACGCAAGCGCCAAGAGGGTCTCGTAGTAGGTCGGTGGGCCGTACGACTCGCTCACGTTCTTCATCGCCGGCAGCATGCTCTCGAGCAGCGCCGCGAAGCGCTGCCTCGAGATTGACGACCCGTCGATGCAGGCGCGTTCCGTCATCGAGTGCAGGTGGGGTTTCGTGTGGAGGCCGGTGCGCTTCCCCGATGCGGCGAGCGCGGCCGCAAGCATCGTCGCGGTCGACCCTTTGCCGCTCGTTCCACCGACGTGCAGCGTCGGGTACGCGCATTGCGGATCGCCGAGCTCGCCCAGCAGCGCTCGCATACGATCCAAACCCATCGACGTACGCGATCGCGTCTCGTCGATGAGCGCCAGCACGTACCGCTGCGCTTCGTCGAAGGTCATCGTCGCGGGGTGCTACCCGTCGACCACGCGGTCTGCAAGAAGCTCCAGCGCGTGCGGCAGCACCGGCGTGATGGTGGCGAGCGACTCCGCGACCGCCTTCGGGCTCCCCGGAAGGTTGACGATGAGCGTGCGGTGGCGAACGCCGGCAACCGCGCGCGAGAGCATCGCGGTGCGGACGTGCGCGATCGACGCTGCGCGGATCGCCTCCCCGATACCGGGGACTTCGTAGTCGATGACCGCAAGCGTTGCCTGCGGCGTACGGTCGCGCGGGCTCAACCCCGTGCCGCCGCTCGTGAGCACGAGCGCCGCCATCGACCCGTCGGCGATCTCGATGAGCTCTGCTTGCAGGCGACCGGCGTCGTCGGGAAGCACGAGCTCGCGCACGATCTCGTACCCGGGGCCGAGCTGTTCGCGCATGACGGGAAGACAACGATCCGCGCGCGTGCCGCCGGCCGCACGATCCGAGAGCACGATGAGCGCCGCTGTAAACGATGCGTTCACGTTCGGCGCCATACGCCGCTCTCGCCGCCGCTCTTTTCGAGCAGCACGATGCGTTCGACCATGATGCCCTTGTCGATCGCCTTGGTCATGTCGTAAATGGTTAGGGCCGCAACGCTCGCTGCAACGAGCGCCTCCATCTCGACGCCGGTCCGGGCGACCGTACGCGCTTCCGTCTCGATGCGCAGCGCGTCGGGCTCGAGAAACTCGAAGCGCACATCGACGCCGGAGAGCGGAATCGTATGCGCTAATGGAATGAGCTCGTCGGTGCGCTTGGCGGCGGCAATGGCCGCGATCTGCGCGGCAACGAGCGCGTCGCCCTTCGCAAGCGTTGCCTCGCGCAGCGCGCGCAGGGCGTCGGAACGCATCCGGACGATCGCTTCGGCACGTGCCGTGCGGGGCGTCGCCTCTTTTGCGCCGACGTCGACCATCGTAAGGGTACCGTCGGGCTTGAAGTGCGAGGCTCTGTCCATCTACCTCGCGCGCGCTTCCCCCGTAAAGCGAGCCCAGATGAGGCAGAGCAATGCGAGTATCCACGCCACCACTAAATGCGTCACGTGATGTGCGTGCGACGTGCCGGAGTGGGTGAATATCTCGATCTTCCCCAAACCGTAGAGGATGCCGACGACGAAAAAGAATGCGGCGAGCAACAGCGCCAAAACCTTCATGTGAGTACTCCTATGCGTGCGAGGACCATGCAGACTGCGCCGAAGACCAGGCAATACCATCCAAACGGGCGCAGATCGTTCTTCTTGAAGTAGCGCGTCAGGAACGCGACGGAGAGGTACGCGGCGATGCCGGCGAGGATCGCGCCCCCGAACGCCTCGAGCGCCGCGAGGTGTGCGCCCGGCGCGAAGAGCTTGGGTATCTCCAGAAGCGCTGCGGCACCGATGACCGGCGTGGCAAGCAAAAACGAGAAGTGCGCGGCCTCTTCGTGGTCGAGATCGCAGAGCAGGCCGCCGACGATCGAGGCGCCGGAACGTGAGATGCCGGGCAGGAGTGCGAACGACTGCGCGAAGCCGACCGCGACGCTCTGAGCGTAGGTCATGTCGGCGATCGTCCGCGAGCTGCGAACCCGGCCATACTGCCGCTGGCGCAGATACTCGCCGAGAAACATGACGATCCCATTGAGCGCAAGGAACGTCGCGGCTGCAAATGCGTCGCCGAAGAGCCGGCGCACCGTTTGCTGAAAGACGATGCCGATGATGCCGACGGGAATCGTTCCCACGACGAGGCGCCATCCCACGGCTTCGTTTCGATCGTTCGAGAGACGCCCGCGCACGACGCTGCTCGCCATCGCCGAAAGGATCGCCCACCATTCACGCCGGTAGTAGAGCACGAGCGCGAGCGCCGTGCCCAAGTGCAGCACGACGACGAAAGCGAGAAACGTGGGATCGGCGCGGCGTATGTTGTGCCACTGCAGGAGCGAGGGAACGAGAACGATGTGACCGAGGCTGGAGACGGGGAACAGCTCGCTCATACCTTGGAGCAGTGCGAGAGCGAGTGCTTGCGGAACACTCATGCAGCGCCGCTCTTCGCCGCTACCACGCGGAAAACTGCACCCTAAACAGGTAGCTCGATGCGACCGCCTTGCAATCGCGCCGCGCCGGCGCGTACTGCGTTTCGCGCGCCATCTCCATTGCGAGCGCGTCGAACGAGGGGCTCTGCGTGCTCTGCGCGATCGCTGCCGAAACGACGCTGCCGGTTGCATCCAACTGCACGCGCACGGCCGCGATCGCGGTGACGTCCTGCGCACGGACGCCGGAAGGAATCGGCGGAGGCGAGGCTGCGGCAACGACCCCTGCGGGCGCGTCCGGCGTGGCGCACGCCTTGGCGGCGGCGGCCGGCGCGCTCGTCGCGGCCGGCTGCGCCGGCAGGCCCGAAGCGGGTGACGGCTGCGCCGCTAACGCGTGTGCCGTGGGCAGCGCTGCCGTGACGTGCGGCGCGATGATGCCCGGCGTGCGGCGCGGCGCCGGTTTCGGGGTGGGCGCCGGCGTGACGACCTGCCGCGTTATGACGATGTGCGTGACCCGCGCGCTGCGCGCTTCTTGCTGGGAGCGCGTGGGGCGGGGCGGATGAAGAAAGAACGCGATGAACGCGTGCACCACGAGCGAGAGCGCGAAGGCTGCGACGAGCAGCCATCGCGCGCGGCGCAAATCGAGCTCCTAGGAGCCTAGTCAGGCTCGAAGTCGATGACGTACTGGTACTCGCTCGTCACCGGCTTACAGTTCACCAAATGCGGTGCGTACGTCGTCGTCCGAGCGACGCGCAACGCCTCCTGTTCGATCGCGGAGTTGTGCGCAGGATCCGAGCCGATCGTCGCGCCGACGAGATTCCCGGTCGGGCCCACCGTCACGATGACGACCACCGTCACCGGTCCCAAGCCCAGCTCCGACGCCGACTGTGGATAGTTCGGCTGCGCCTGCTCGATCGTATGCGCCTCTTGGTTGGGATCGGGACACGCGGCAGGCGTCGGCGCGGGAGACGCCGGGGGAGCCGTCGACGTTGCAGCGCCTGTGCACGACGGACCGGTGCAAGCGTTCTTCGGCGGAATATAGCGCTGCTCGACGTGGCCCTGGCCGCTGTTGTTCGTCAGCTTCGGCGGGTGCACGAGCACAGGACGCGGCGGCGAAACGACTTGATGCTGCGGCGTCTGGCGCGGCACGGGCGTCGGCGGCGGCGTCGGGGTCGGCGGCGGCGGGGTGGGCGGCGGTTTGATCGTCTCTTTCGTGATCGTAATCGGCCTCTCGGTCTGCTCCGATGCCGGGTGACCGTAATGGTGGTAGAACGGCACCGCAACGAGTTCGAGGAAGACAGCGATGGCGAAGGCCCATCCGGTGAAGTTCCGGATCCTCTCGCCGGTCGTCAGGTAGCGCCCGCTCTGCTCGCTCTGTTGCGGGTTTTCAGGTTTCTGCTCGTTCGCCATCGTCTCTCGCTACGACCGCCTCGGCTGCACTTTGTTCGCCAGACCGAACGTGTTCAGCCCGGCTTGCTGTGCGGCGTCCATGACCTGCAGCAGCAGGCCGTACGTCGTGTTCGGATCGGCTTTGATGATGACGCTGCGCTGGGAATGCCCCGTCGAGTACTCGATCGATTCGAAGGTCGTCTTGGCGTCGCGAATGTTCACCGCGTTCGAGCCGATTTCGACGACGTTGTTTCTCGCATCATCGGCGGTGATCATGACGACGATCTCCGACGGCTGCACGCGCTCCTTGTTGTACGCCAGGGGCATGACCGGCTCTTTCGTCACCGCCGCCAAGATGATGAAGATGATGAGCAATACCAACAGCACGTCCGTAAAGGGCGTGATGTTGATGGTCGACATCACATCTTCGTCGCTGCTCGCAGTCGAGAGTGCCATATGCTTACTCCGTGCCTCCTATGACGTCACGAATCCGACGTCTTCGGTCCCGGCCGCGCGGGCGGCGTCGAGGATGCGGATGATGATGCCGTAAGGCGCCTTCACGTCGGCAATGATCGAAATGTGCTTCTTCCCGCGCTTGCGCAGGTCGGCGGCGAGCACCGAGTAGATCGTGACCGAGTTCGCCTTCACGCCGTCTACCAAGATGACGCCGCGCGAGGTGACGTCCACCTCGATGTTGTTGTGATTGTTGTTGTTCGTCGCCGGAGCGTTGCTCGACTTGCCGAGCTGCTTTTCGAACCCGGGAGGGGCCGAGAGCGCGGCGAGGATCATGAAGATGATGAGCAGCACGAGCAAGACGTCGGTGAACGGCGTGATGTTGATTTCCGCCATCACTTCTTGCTCCCCCTGAGCCGATAGCAGGCTCACCGTCTGCTACCTTCGCGCCGGCTGATAGAGATCCGTGGGGATCGCCTGGCCGGTGTTGTGGAAGTGCAGCATCTCGGCGAGCTGGTTGGCGGCGACGATCATCTCGCCGTTGAAGCTCTTGATCTTCGCCTTGAAGTAGTTGAAGAGCACGACCGCGATGATGGCGATGGCGAGACCCGTGAACGTCGTGATCAACGCGATCGAGACGCCGGCCGCGACGACGGCTGGCGACGAGTTGCCCTTGAGCGCGAGATCGTTGAAGGCGCGGATGATGCCGAGCACGGTGCCGGCAAGACCGACGAACGGCGCGATGACGGCGATGGTGCCGATGATCGGCAGGTTGCGCTCGAGCGCGTTGAGGTGCTCCATGAGCGCGATCGATAGCGCGTCCGTGATGTCGGCGCGGTTCTTGTCGCCGCGGCGAAGTCCGAACTCGAGCACGCGCGGCAGCATGCCGCGGCGGCTCTCCGCCACCTTGATGGCGCCCGGCAGATCGTTGGCTGCCACCTTCTGCCCGATTGCGCGCAGCAGGCTGCGCGTGTCGGTGCGTTGCGACGCGAGAAAGACGCCGCGTTCGATGACGATCGCGACGAGCACGACGGAGATGAACAGCAGGACATACATGTCCCAGCCGCCCTTTTGCATGAGATCAAAGAAACCACTAAACAGATTCACCGTTATTCCGACCCCTCCGAATTGGGAAAGTTGGTTCCGCTATGAAGGCGCTCCCCTGGTAACGACTTTGCTCGCCCTTGACCAAAGTCCTTGTGCGCTCCTAAGGCATTCCGCCGCCCGCCGCGTTCAACTGGGTGAGTATATGCTCGATGTTCTGCGCAAGCGCGGTATCGCCGGCTGCCTTGGCCTCGGCGTCGGCCTTGTTGAGATAGACGAGTGCCTGCTGCTTCGTTGAGACGCTATGCGACGCGCCGTACTGCTCGACCAGCGCCATACCTTCGAGGAAGTTCGCGCGTGGGTCGTTCGCATCGATGGCCAGCGCCTTGTCGGCGTCGGCCTTCAGCTGCGCCGTGTCGGGCGTCGTCATGTTCGCCTCGGCGTACCCCATGTCGATGTATGCGACGAGCTGGATGCGCGAGTCGGGCAGAGCGGCTGCCTTTTGGCACAGCGGGATGGCTTGCGCGTAGTTCTTCGCATTCATGGCAGCCTGGCACGAGTTGAGGTAGACGCTGCCGATCGTGTCGAACGGCGCGTTGTTCGACGGCTGCAAGCGGTGCATCTCGTCGATCGTCGGCTGCGCCTGCGTCAGTTCCCCTGCTCCGACGTATGCGGAGAGCAGCTGCTGGTCGATGGCGTACTGCTGCTGTGCATCCGAATGCGGATCGGCGAGCAGCGTGGCGTGTACGCCTTGGAGCGTCGCGATGGCGGCGCTGTACTCTTTGTTGCCGGCTTGTGCGACCCCGAGTGCAAACCGCGAGTTCGCGCCGTGGTCGAGAGCGACGGCCTTCTGCGCGTAGGCGAGCGCCTTTTGCGGCTGCGTCTGCGAGAGATGGACGGCCGCGCTTGCATACGACTGCGCTGCAACCGCCGAGTACAGGCGTCCAGGATTTCCGGCGCGCGAGAACGCGTCGGCGGCATCGTCGTAATCGTGAGAATAATAGTCGGCGACGCCGAGCAGCCGCAGCACCGCGGGATCGTTCGGATGCGACGTCAGAGCCTGCTGTGCGGCGCTTTTCGCTTCATCGTAGCGCCCGGTGCGGATCATGCCTTCGATGCGATTCGTTCCGGAGGCACCGCCCGTCGAGCCGCCGCCGCTCGAAACGCCGCTGCCGCTGAAATGGAACGTCGGATCGTAAAACCAGGTGACGGGCCTGCCCGAGCAAGTCGCGCGAACGTACGTGGAGCTTTGCGCGACCTCTTTCGCCGCTTGATCGTCGGCATGGTTCGTCGACGATAGGATGCGAGTGACCGCGTGCGATCCGTTCGCGTTGATTTGCACCTGCAAGCGCACCGTGCCGTTGCCGGTCGTCGGTGTCGCGTGCGTCCCCATGTGTTCGATGCGCGGCGCCGTCAGGTTTCCGGTGCACTGCGCGGCAACAGCGGGGAGTGCGACTCCTGCGAGGCTTACAGCAAGGGCGCAAGCGAGCCAGTAGCGTGGATTCATGATCGGCGGAGGTCCTTCAACTCTCGTGTAGTGAGAAAACGGCTGCGGCCGGGCGGGAGTTCCCCAAGTGCAACGGGACCGAAACGCACCCGTTGCAGCGATAGAACCTGGTATCCGAGGGCATCGAGCATACGACGTACCTGCCGGTTCTTCCCCTCCCGTAGTACCAGCTCAATCACCGATCCATCGTCGCCTCCGGAAAGGACGCGGGCCCGGCAGGGACTCGCTCGGAGCCCTTTGGCGACGACGCCCTCTCGCAGCGCCCGAACGTCCTGCAGTGCGACACGCCCCGCAACGGCGACACGATAGGTCTTCTCGACCCCGAACCGGGGATGGGTGAGGCGGAAAGCGAGCTCGCCGTCGTTCGTGAGGAGCAGCACGCCGGAACTGTCGTAATCGAGACGGCCGACCGGCACGACGCGGGGAGCCGGCTCGGGTAGGAGATCGCGCACGGTGCGCCGGCCCTGCGGATCGCGCATCGTCGTCACGACGCCGATCGGCTTGTGCAAGACGAGATACGTTTTTTGTGCTACGGGGATGACGCGCTTGCCGTCGACCTCGACGATGCAATCCTGCGCGACCTGCGTTCCCATGCTGCGAACGACGACGCCGTTTACCCGGACGCGCCCGGCCGCGACGAACGCGTCCGCCGCTCGACGCGACGCGACGCCGGCCTGCGCAAGATACCTATTGATTCTCATCCCCAACGCGTCGCGGACGGCTCAGCCGGCTAGCGGGCTTCTAAGGAGCCCTAGGAGCCTAATACTTTCCGTTTCCCTCGTCGCGCGAAGTGCTTCGCGCCATCGACATCGCCTCTTTGGTGACGGTCTGCAAGAACTCTTCGTTCGTGCGCGTCTGCGACATCTTGTTGAGGATGAGCTGCGTGGAATCGGTATCGAGCACGGCCGTCGCCCGCCGCAGCATCCACACCTTCTGCATAACGTCGGGAACGAGAAGCAGCTCTTCGTGCCGCGTCCCTGACTTCTTGATGTCGATCGCGGGAAAGATACGCGACTCGGCGAGCTTACGCGACAGGTTGAGTTCCATGTTGCCGGTGCCCTTGAACTCTTCGAAGATGACGTCGTCCATTTTCGAGCCGGTCTCGATGAGTGCCGTTGCGATGATCGTGAGCGAGCCGCCCTCCTCGATCTTGCGCGCCGCGCCGAAGAAGCGCTTCGGCTTGTGCAGCGACGCCGTGTCGAGGCCGCCGGAGAGCGTGCGCCCCGACGATGCGACGACCTGGTTGTACGCTCGAGCGAGGCGCGTGATCGAGTCCAGGAGGATGACGACGTCCTTGCCGCTTTCGACGAGACGCTTCGCGCGCTCCATTGCAAGTTCGGCGACGGCCGTGTGGTTCTCAGGATGCTCGTCGAACGTGGAGGCGACGACCTCGCCGTCGATCGTCCGCTGCATGTCGGTGACTTCTTCGGGGCGCTCGTCGACGAGCAGCGCGATGATATGCGCCTCCGGGTGGTTGATCGAAATCGAGTTCGCGATGTTTTTCAGCAGCGTCGTCTTGCCGGCTTTCGGCGGCGAAACGATGAGCGCGCGCTGCCCTTTGCCGATCGGGCAGAAAAGATCGATGATGCGCGTCGAGAGCTGGGTCGAGCGTACTTCGAGATGATAGTGCTCGTTCGGATAGATCGGCGTGCCCTTTTCGAAGCTGCGCCGTCCGCGCATGTCGTCGGGCTCTGCGCCGTTGACCCTGTCGACACGCACGAGGCCGAAGTACTTCTCGCTCTCTTTGGGTCGCCGCGCTTGGCCCTCGATGAGGTCGCCGCGTCGCAGTTCGTAACGTCTCACCTGCGCTTGACTCACGTAGACGTCGTCGTTCCCTACGACGTAGCCGGCGCGGCGAAGAAATCCGTAGCCCTCTGAAAGCATGTCGAGTATTCCGCTTGCCGGTTCGATCCCCGAACGTGCCGCTTGGGCGGCGAGGATCTGCGCGATGAGTTCGTCCTTCTTGATCTTCGCCGGCGAAAGGACGTCGACGCTAAACTCTTTGGCAACCTCGACGAGCTCGTTCTTCGTCTTCTCCTCGAGCTGCGCCGCCGTGAGCATCGGCGGCATCTCAACTTGCGGGAACGGCTCGCGGAACTGCTGCGGATGTCCGCCGCCGAAATGGTGACGTCTGCGCGAGCGATGCCGGCGACCGCCGCCGCCTTGCGGGCGATTGTTATCGTTGCGTTGTTCCACGTTGCGTTGAGATTCTCCGGAAGAAGCTACATCTGGGCATCGACGCAGCGCATCGAAATGATGCGTCGTCGGTGATGTGGCAGGGAGCGAAAGAGTGCCGCGGGCGTCAACGAGGGCAGCCGGCGACGACCACACTATACCACGGAAGGCGCAGCCTGTTCAAGCGGGCGAGAGCGAGCGCGGTCCGCTTAGGAACGCAGAGCCGCGTTCGTAATACCGAAGCAAGCGCGACACGCCACGGCTCAGCCCGATGCGTCGCGACGTGCCGATCCTGACGGATCGGCGCGCGGGCGCGGCGAGCCAGACGCAAGCATCGCCGAAGAGGAGCGCGCCATCCTGACGCCGGTCGATCTCCAGAGCCCGGCAGAGGCGTCCCGGACCACGGCAGAGGTCGCCGAATGCATCGACGCCGCGGTTCATCCGCATGCGCTCGATGCCGGTCACCGGCTCGAGCGCGCGAACGAGAACGCCTCCGCCGACGCCGTCGGCCTCGCTCGAAAGGTTGAAGCAGTACGACGTTCCGTAAATGTGGTAGACGTACGCGCGGTGCGCCGGTAAGAATAGCGACGCGTTGCGTTCGGTGCGACCGCGAAAGTGATGTGCGGCGGGATCGCCCGGCGGATACGCTTCGGTCTCTACGATGCGACCGGCGACAAGGCCGCTCTCATCGTCTCGTACGAGGACGTACCCGATGAGAGCACGGGCAAGCGCGGTCGTTTCAACGGGCAACTCGTCTGCGCCGATGGGTTCGAAGCCTCGATCCACGCTCGCCGCATTAGGCGGCGATACGCAGCGATACCTCCGCACGCGCACGCGCAGCGAGGTCGTTCGGGCCGGCGGCAACGAGCAGACGCGCTGAACGAAGCGTGTTGAGCGCACACCGAGCACCGACGTAGGCGAGCAGAAGGCCGGCGGGCAGCTCGCTGTGGTGCGTCAGGTTCTCCGCGACGTGCACATCGTCGACGAGCACGTCGACGTCTGCGGCATGCCTGCGCAGCAGCGGCGCGATCGCACACAAGGCCGCAAAACCGGCTGCGCGAGGATCGCCACCGTTGTCGCTCTTGCTCAGTCGAAACGCAGCTCTCAGGATCCGAGCACGACCGTTCTCGACGATACGCGCGTACACGATGCCGGCGCCGTCGTCGTTCGTCGCATATCCTACTCGGGCAGATTGCCGTTTGCGCGTCTCCATGCTGTTCCGTGCACTACTCTAGCACCGAACGTATGTTCGGGTCAAGTCCCCGCCTAAGCTCGTATAGAGGGAGAGCATACGGTCGATCTGCGTCTCGATTGCAAAGCGCGAGCCGGCTGCTCGGGCACGCGAGCGCTCGTCCTCGGCAACGGGGCGCAGCTCCCGTAACGCGCGCGAGAAGGCCTGCACCGTCGGTTCGACGAGCTTTCCCGCGCTGCCGATGACGTCGCGGTTCTGCGGAGCGTCTGCGGCAATCACCGGCAGGCCAGCCGCAAGAGCTTCGGCCAGGACGAGGCCTTGCGTCTCGCTCGTGCTCGGAAAGACGAACGCATCCGCGCTGGCATAGACGTCGGGCAGTTCGTCGCGCTGCATCGGTCCGAGAAACCGCACTTGGCCCGTGACGCGCAGCTCACCGGCCAGCCTCTCGAGCTCCTCGCGCTCCGGTCCGTCACCGGCGATGGCCAAGGTCAGATCGGTGCGCTGCGTCGCGGCGAGCGCGCGCACGAGCATATCCGTGCTTTTTTCCTTTGCCAGCCTGCCGACGAAGAGCGCGACGGGCCCGCTTCCTGCGCAAAGCTGCGCGCGCATCGCGCCGTCGCGCCTTCCGGCGCCGAACTGCGCGACGTCGATGCCGCTCGGAACGACGGCGATGCGCGAGTTGACGCCAAGTTCCCGCAGGCGGTTGAGCATCGCGTTCGTCGGCACGACGACCGCGTCGACGGAGTTTGCGAATGTTCGCGTCAGCGCCTCGGCGGCAAAGCGCGTCGCCGTGGGTTCGAACGGAACGTAGTGTGCGTATCGCTCGAGCTGCGTATGATACGTGTAGACGACCGGCATGCCGTAGCGCCTGGCATACCGCAGCCCCATCCATCCCGTTATGAACGGCGAGTGGACGTGCACGATGTGCAGCCGCTTGATGACGCTGCGCACGCTTCGCCGCCCAACGACCGGCACGGTCAAGCGATACGGCGTTCGCGTTGGAAGCGGCAGCGAGGGCATCCGGAAGAAGACGTCGCCCTCGCCGTCATCGCCCGGCATCCGCGGAGCGAAGCAGTACACCTCGTGGCCGCGTGAACGCAGGCCTTGGGCAAGCCCCTCGACCGCGGCGACCACGCCGTTGACCACGGGGCGGTGCACCTCGGTGAAGAAGCCGATACGCAGGCTGTCCACGGGCCACCGCCCTTTGGCGCGCGCTGCGCAATCCCTTGGGACCCACGACAAGCCGCCAAAACGAAAAAAGAGGGCTTTCCTCCCAGCGCGTGACTTTTGTCATAGCCCGGCGCCGGGCGAAACATGCTATAGTGCCCCGGTCGCCGCGCCCTTCCCCCAGAGTGCACGCATTCTTGGGCAAGCATGGGCTAAGAAGCGGCCGACCTGCGCCCGGGGCCTACGGGACTCGAGAGCGCCATCAGCGGCCTCGTGGGAGCGTCTGAGCCCGTTTTTTCGGGTCATTCGTCAGACCTTACCCTCAAGGCCGGGACAGGAAGGAACAGCCTGCGTGATACGACGCAGCCGGCTCCGGGCAAGTCTCGGTTTCATGTTTTCCGCCGCGATGCTGAGCGCCGGCGTTGCGAGCCTTATTGCCTCGCCGTATGCTGCGCTCGCCGACTCGGCGCCGCACACGGTAACGCTCCAGGAGGACGGCGCGACCCTCGTGCTCACCACGCATGCCCCGACCGTCGACGCGCTCTTGGCGCAGCGCGGGATCGTCCTCCACGCCGATGATTACGTCTATCCCGCGGCCGCGGTGCCGCTCTCGGACGGGCTCGCGATCGAATACCGCGCGGCGACGCCGGTGACGATCGTGAGGCTCGGGCGTCCGGAGACCGTCGTGTCCTCAGCCCAGACCGTTGCGGACCTTCTCGACGAGCAGCAGATTTCGCTTGGCATCAACGACGTCGTCACGCCCGGTCTCGACGCCGCCGTACCCCGCGACGGCATCGTGCGCATCGTTCGCCTCGTCACATGGCAGCGGCGCACGGAGCGCATCGTGCCGCACGCGACGCTCTATCGCCTCGACGTCTCGCATCCCGGCCGCCGCGCGCACGTCGTTCGGCAGGGGCGCAGCGGCCTTCGCGTTACGATAACGAGCTTTACGCAGCGCGACGGCGGGCCAATCGAAAAGCGCGTGCGAACGTATCTCGCGCGCGCGCCGCACGAGCGCATCGTCGACGATGCGCTCGGCCCGAACGGCGCCTACGGCGAGCTCGATCGTTTGGCGCTCATGCGTTACGGCTTCATCGCACGAAGCAAGGTGCAGATGATCGCAACCGCGTACACCGCGCACTGCGATGGCTGCAGCGGCCGTACGGCAATCGGTCTACCGGCGGGGCCCGGAATCGTCGCGGTCGATCCGCGCGTCATCCCGCTCGGTACGCGTTTGTACATTCGCGGCTACGGCTTCGCTCTCGCGGGTGACACCGGCGGCGACATTCGCGGGAATCGCGTTGACCTCGGCTTCGCATCCTACAGCGCCGCCATGCAGTTCGGGCGTCGCGAGGTCACCGTCTACACATTGAAGTAAGGCCCCCGCTGCATCCGCGGGAGCTCCTGCGTGCCTACGGCATGCATCCTCGCAGGCGCCTCGGACAGAACTTTCTCGTCGATGCCGGCGCCGCGCAGCGCATCGCTGCGCTCGCGCGCGAAGGCGGCGCACGAATGCTCGAGATCGGAGCGGGAACCGGGACGCTCACGGCTGCACTCGTCGCCGCCGGCGCGCACGTCACCGCATTGGAGATCGACGAACTCCTCGTCTCGATCCTGGGCGCACGGTCTGATCTCGGCGCCACGACGATCGTGCACGCTGACGCACTGACGTTCGACTATGCGGCGTACGGAAACGACGAAGCGTGGCACGTCGCAGGAAATCTGCCATACAACATCGCCACACCGCTCGTAACGCGGCTCGCCGAGATGGAGCGTGGGCCCCAGACGCTCGTCGTCATGGTCCAGTCCGATGTTGCAGACCGCTTTGTCGCGCAACCCGGCACGGCAGCCTACGGCAGCCTCTCGATTGCGATCCAGTACGGCATGGAAGCACGCCGCATCTTCACGCTCCAGCCGTGCGCCTTCTTTCCGCAACCCAAGGTAGAATCCGCAGTCGTCGCGATGACGCGCTTGGCGACGCCGGCCGTTACGCCGAAGGACCTGACGCGCTTCCGGGAGGTCGTGCGCGCTGCGTTCGCGTACCGCCGCAAGACACTCGTCAACAGCCTCGTTCTCGCGCTGGGCCTCCCCCGCGCGCGCGTCGAGCGGGCGCTCGCTGATGCCGGAATCCCATTGGAGAAACGTGGAGAACGACTCGGTCTCGCAGAGTTCGCCAAGCTGGCCGACGCGCTGGGCTAGCGATAGCTTCCCCATTGGATGGACGGTCGGCTTCGCGCTGCTTCTTACCGGAATCTTTTTCGTCGCCCTGTTCGTCGCGGCCGGCATAGCGGCGCTTTGGTTGTACACCCATCACCATGCCGGCGACATCGTGGCCGCAGCGAGAAATCAGGCCCATGCATCGGCATCGGTCTTCATTGCGTTGTCGACGGCCCAGGTGATCGCTGAAGCAATCCTCGTCGTCGTCATCGTCGCACTGATGCCGCATCTCACGAAGTTCTCGTTACGCGAGCTGGGCTTTCGCGTTCCGACGTTGCACACACTGGGATGGGCCCTTCTCGGCGCCGTTGGGATGGTGCTCGTCGCCGATGTCGGCTCGAGCATCATCCAATCACTGCATCCGCATGCCATCCACCAGCAGCTCGTCGAAAAAATATTCGAAAACCTGCGGAACCAACGCGGCGGCGTGCTTTTTTTCTTTCTCTTCGCCTCGGTCTTTCAACCGATCGCCGAAGAGACGGTCTTCAGGGTATTCATCTTCAACGTCGTTCAGCGATACGGCGGCTTTTGGACCGGCGCCGTGGTCAGCGGGGTGCTTTTCGGCGCACTGCACACGCTCACCGGAAATGCCGACGTGGTGAGCGGTGCGCTGCTCGCCCTTGGCGGCATGATTCTGTGCTGGGTCTACTATCGCTCGCGCAACGCATATGCTTCGATGATCTCGCACGGACTCTTCAACGCGCTCAGCACTGCGGTGCTCCTCTTCTTTCCAAAAATCGCCGGCGGATAAGGCCCTGCCTTCGGCGCTACGCTCGGGATGACAAGGCAAGGAGCGCGTCGAGCGCGTCTCTTGCCGAAATCGCACGCTCGTCAATGATGCGTTTGTCGTGCCAGCCCGCCGGAAGCGTTCGCGTTGCCGGCCGCCGGTC
>DAHUYK010000114.1 GCA_027315245.1 Vulcanimicrobiota bacterium
AGCACACCGCCGTGGCCTTGGATCATCGAGCCTGCGTCTTTGACGCCTGCGTCGCGCTTGAGCGCGGATTCCACGAGGTCGCCGGCTTGCGCGGCGACGTTCGTCATGAAACCGAGCGCAGCGCCCTGCCAAAGCAGGAGATGGAGCTGCGGGATGTACGAACAGCCAGCGGCGATCGCGACGACGACGACGAGCGATCCCAAAGAACCTTCGACGGTTTTTTTCGGCGAAATGTGCGTGAACGAATGACGCCCGAACGCAATGCCGACGAGCATGCCGAAGATGTCGCTGAGCGCGGTGAGCACGACTGCGTAGATGGTCCAGGCGAAACCGAAGCCCGGAATCTCCCGGATGAAGATGAAGTACGTGAGCAGCTTGCCGATATAGAGCACGGCGAGCAGCGTGTTTGCGGTGCGCGTGAAGTAGCCGGACTCTTCGCCGTACATGCCAAACGCGGTCGCGCCGATGACGATCGCCGCAACGAGGACACCCTCCCATTTGTGCAGCGTCCCCAGGCTCGCAAGCAGCGCGTAGGCAAAGACGCCGAAGACCGCAACGGGATATTCGAGCGGTTGACCCTTGACCTCGCAGAGCACATTGAGTTCATAGAGGCAGAAGAGCGCGATAACGAGGACAAGCACGTAGAACGTCCATGGCACCACCATGCACGCAAAACCGAGCGCCGCCAGCACGAGGCCCACGAGCGTGCGCCGGAGGGTAATTGAATTACGTGCCTGCGTCGTAGCCGTCGTAGCCGAGTACCACATCGACGATCTCGCCGTGCTGTGGCGAGAGGAACTCGCTGACGCGCAGCACGCGCAGCGCCCCCCGTCCGAGCCACGTTCCGACGGGGACGAGCACGGTGTACCGCAGGTTGCGTCCGCGTAGGGCGTAGCGGGCTTCCACGTCGCGCATCATCGTGACGTCCGCCGGGAGAGCAGCGATCATATTTCCATGATCTCCTTCTCTTTGGCCGCCGACAGCGCGTCGATATCTTTGACGAACCTGTCGGTGGTCTTCTGCAGCTGATCGGTCATGCGCTTGTTGTCGTCTTCGGTGATCTCACCGCGCTTGAGCTGGGCCTTCACCTCGTCGTGAGCGCGGTGGCGCACGTTGCGCACCGCGACACGGCTGTCTTCGGCCTTTTTCTTTACGACCTTGACGAGGTCTTTGCGGCGTTCCTCCGTGAGCGGCGGCAGCTGGAGGCGAATCGTGCCGCCGTCGACGTTCGGCGTGATGCCGAGGTCGCTCTTTTCGATCGCCTTTCTGATCTCGCCGACGACGTTCTTGTCCCACGCACTCACGACGATCGTCCGCGCATCCGGCGTCGAAACCCCCGCCACTTGCTTGAGCGGCACGGGCTGCCCGTACGCCTCTACGACGATGCGATCCAGGAGCGCCGGGTTTGCTCGCCCCGTGCGGATCGCGGTGAACTCACCGCGGCACGAATCGACGCATTTGTGCATCTTCGACTCAACGTCTTTGAAAAACGGATCATGGTTCATAGATGATACCTCGTCCTTCGACTTCGCGTCTTCGGCGCTACGCTCAGGATGACAAGTCACTGCGTTCGCTCATTCTCGTCCTTCGACTTCGCGTCTTCGGCGCTACGCTCAGGATGACAAGTCACTGCGTTCGCTCATTCTCGTCCTTTGACTTCGCGCCTTCGGCGCTACGCTCAGGATGACAGGTCACTACGTTCGTCCTCGTCCTTCGACTTCGCGCCTTCGGCGCTACGCTCAGGATGACAGGTCACTATGAGGCTCCTACGTAGCTGCCGATCGCCTCGCCCTCGACGACACGGCGTATGTTGCCCCGCACGGACATGTCGAAGACGATGATCGGCAAGTTGTTGTCCATGCAGAGCGCCATCGCCGTGGAGTCCATGACTTCCAGGCCACGCTGCAGCACGCCCATATAGTCGAGTTTCGGCAGGAGTGTCGCGAGCGGATCCTTTTTGGGGTCGGCGGTGTAGATGCCGTCCACCTTCGTCGCCTTGAGGATGGCCTGCGCGCCGACTTCGACTGCGCGCAGAGCAGCCGTCGTGTCGGTCGTGAAGTACGGGTTGCCGGTGCCCGCCGCGAAGATGACGATGCGGCCCTTCTCGAGATGGCGAATCGCACGCCGGCGAATATACGGCTCGGCGATCTGGTGCATCGCGATTGCGGTCTGGACGCGCGATGCAACGTGCATGCGCTCGAGCGCGTCCTGCAGTGCGAGCGCATTGATGACGGTCGCGAGCATGCCCATGTAGTCGGCGGTCGCGCGATCCATGCCCGCATCCTCGTGCACTTTTCCGCGCCAGATATTCCCCCCGCCGACGACGATCGCGATCGAGACGCCTGCACTGCGAACGTCGGCGATCTCCTCCGCCATCGCGTGCGTACGCGCGACGTCGACGCCGACGTTGTTCTCGGCGAACGCCTCTCCGGAGATCTTCAGCAGGATTCGCGAGTACGTGCGCTCTGCCAAAGAGCGATCACTCCTCTCCGAGGGCGAACTTGGCGAAGCGCCGCACGCGGATCTTTTCGCCGAGTGCGCCGACGGCCGCGTTGATGCGGTCCGCGACCGTCATCTCGTCGTCCTTCACGAAGGGCTGATCGAGCAGGACGGTCTCCTCGTACCACTTGTTGAGCTTGCCTTCGACGATCTTCTCGGCCACTTGCGGCGGCTTGTTCGCCGGAACGCTCGCGCGCAGCTCCTCGCGGACGCGCGCGATCTCTTCGGACGGAACCGAGGCGCGGTCGAGGTACGTCGGCGACATCGCGGCGATGTGCATCGCCACGTCGCGCGCCAGCTCGGCGAACTTTGGACTGCGGGCGACGAAATCGGTCTCGCTGTTCACCTCGACGAGCACGCCGATCTTGCCCCCGGAATGGATGTAGCTGGCCACGACCCCCTCGTTCGCCACGCGCTCGGCCTTCTTCTCCGCCTGGGCGGCACCGCGCTCGAGCAGGAGCTCCTTGGCGCGGGCCGGGTCTCCCTCGGCCTCGACGAGCGCCTTGCGGCAGTCCATCATCGGAGCGTCGGTCTGCTCGCGAAGGTCTTTGATTTCCTGGGCTTTCGGTGTGTACATGTGTCCTTGAACGGTTGCGTTACTCAATGGTTCCGGTTTCGACATAGGCGGGCGCTTGCGCGTACGCATATTGGGCGCTCTCCGTCTCCGTCTTGCCCTCGATGATCGCGTCGGCGATCTTGCTCACCATGAGCTTCACCGCGCGAATCGCATCGTCGTTGCCCGGGATCGGATAGTCGATCTCCTCGGGGTCGCAGTTCGTGTCGATGACTGCGATGATCGGGATCTTCAGCTTGCGCGCTTCGAAGACCGCGATGCGCTCTTTCTTGGGATCGACGATGAAGAGTGCGTCGGGCAGGCGGTGCATGTCTTTGATGCCGCCGAGGAAGCGCTCGAGTTTCCCCATCTCTTCTTGCAGCTTCGCAACTTCTTTCTTGGGTAGGCGGTCGAAATCGCCTTGCACCTTCATGTTCTCCAACTCGCGCAACCGGTTGATGCGCTTCTGGATCGTCGCGAAATTTGTCAGCGTACCGCCGAGCCAGCGCTGGTTCACGAAGAACGTGCCTGCGCGCTCGGCCTCCTCGCGGACGACGTCCTGCGCTTGTTTCTTCGTGCCGACGAAGAGGATGACTTTACCGGCAGCGGCGAGACCTTTGACGACGTCGTACGTCTCGCGCAGCTTCTGCACGGTGAGCGCGAGATCGATGATGTAGATGCCGTTTCTCTCTTGAAAGATGTACGGCTTCATCTTCGGATTCCAGCGACGCGTCTGGTGACCGAAGTGGACTCCCGCTTCGAGGAGCTCCTTCATGCTGATGACTGACACGGTGGCGACCCTTTCTGGCCCCGGCCGCGCGCCTTCCTAGCCTGCGACTGCCTTTTGGGACCATCGACGCCCTCCATCCTGTAAGGGCGAGATGACAACCGGCCAACTATACCACACGCGCGCTCCGGGGTTCAACGGCGCGCCAGGGTATAAGCCAGCCATGAAAGCGATTGCCATGGTACTGTTGGCGGCCTCTTTCGCCTGCCCCGCCTACCGTGCAGAACACCGCGCCTACCTTAACGAGCGGCATCTCGTCGCAGTGCTTCGCCGCCGCCTGGCGAGCGATCACGGCGCTCGCAGGCGCAATTGGAACGCATTCGTGGGGCCGAACCCGACGATGGCGCACGGACGAGGCGTCTCCTACGGCTGGGGCGCGGTTTAGTCCGCCGGCGCTCGTAGCGCTGGCCATCGCTGTAGCGGGGTGCGGTTCGCCGCCCTCCCAGCAAGCGATTGCCCTGACGCAAGACATGACGCAGGCCGTCTACGACGATCATCCCGCTGCGGTCATTGCATTGCTCGACCCCAACGTCGCACGGCGCGTGAGCCGCGGCGACGTCGGAAGCCTCTCCGACCGGATGCACGCACTGGGAGGCTACCGTGACGTAACGCTCGTCGGCCTCGTCCGCCGGCGCGAGTACACGCTCGTCGCGCACTTCGAGCGCGGCAGCATGATCGTCGTCGTGCGGCTCGGGATGCCCGGCAAGCTCGGCGCCTATCGCGTCGTGCCGCCGCAAGGCCGTCCCCGGCCGCACCCTCCGAAACGCCGGAGAACTCGAAGGCGGCGTCGCTAGGAGCGTGTAGGGTTATGGCCTTTTTCGGATTTGGTGCCGCATTTTATTCGGAGACGAGGCGCGAAGAGGGAGTGAAGCCGTAGCTTCATGACCGATGAGCAACGAAGTATTCGGATAAAGGGCGGCCCGAAGACGGAAATGTGCCATAACCCTACACGCTCCTAGGTGCGCGCGTCGTGGACGAGCACGTTGTACTTTGCGATTCGCTCGTCGGCGCTCACGATCGTCATGCCTTCGATCTGTGCTTGCGCGACGAGCAGCCGGTCGAAGGGATCGCGGTGTAGCGCTTCCAGCGCGGTAACGGCGAGGGCATGGTCGAGGCCGATGGCCAGCGGCTGCGTCTGAGAGACGCGCAATCTCGTCCGGACGTAGGCGCTTGCCTCCATCGGCAGGCGCAGCTTTCCGGCTGCACACTTGATGGCGATCTCCCATGCGCTGGCCGTCGAAAGGTATGTATCGTTGGAAAGATCGGAGATGAGCGCGCGCGTTTTGCGGCCAAGCTGCTTCGGTTGCAATCCCAACCATAGCCAGCAGTGCGTGTCGAGCAGCAGCTTCACGGCAGATACTCGGTAAACTCTTGCGGAACGTACTCGTCGAAGTCCGGCGCGATCCAGAAGTCGAGACCCTCGTCGTAGCCGAGCGCGCGCGTTGCCGCAGGCCCGGCCACGGGAGCCAGCGTTGCCACGGGCCGGCCGGCATTCGCTATCACGATGCTCTCGCCGCGCTGCACCTGCGTGACGAGCGCCGAGAAGTGCGTCTTCGCATCGTGGATGTTCACCTTGCGCACACGTATAGTCTATTGGACTAAGTCTTGTTAGTCAATGGGGGTTTTTCTCTGCTTTCTAATCTGTGCTTCAAATCGGTTCAGCGGGGGACGTCCGCACGGTTGCTCAAATGGCGACGTCATAGTCCGCTAGGCTGCCTTTAGGGAGACAACCGTGACGTACACAAGCCGCGCTTTGAGTGCACTCTCCATCTGCGCGCTCCTCACCGCCTGTAACGGCGGCAGTTCGCCGTCCTCCCTCCCGACGGGCAGCAGCCGGATCGCGAAGACCGTTGCGAGCATGAGCATCACGACGACCGCCACCGTGACGCTCGGAATCGCGTCAACGTTGAACCTCGCCGTCACCGCGACGAACGCGAGCGGTCACACGATCTCAGGGACGTATGCGACGCCGATTACGCTCAGCGACTCCGATACGACGGGCTCGACGCAGCTGTCGGTGACGAACGTTACCAGCTCGACGACGGCGGTAACGCTCACGTACAACGGCTCGGGCTCGTTCAAGGGCGCAACGATCAGCGGGCAGTCGGGGGGCGTCGTCTCCGGCACCGGCTCCCTCGCCGTCGCCGGCGGCACGTGCGGAACCGTGTCTTCAGGCGGCAACACGGTCCAGGGCTACTACCCCTGCATGCTGCAGAACGCGTACAACCTCAACATAAGCACGGGAACCGGCCAGACGGTCGCGGTCGTCGACGCGTACGACGATCCTAACGCCGAATCCGATCTTGCGTTTTATCGTTCGACGTTCGGGCTCTCCGTGTGCTCGACGGCAAACGGCTGCTTCAAGAAAGTGAACCAGACCGGCGGCTCGACGTATCCTGTGGCAAACACGGGATGGGCGGGCGAGATCTCGCTCGACCTCGACATGGTCTCCGCCGTCTGTCCGAACTGCCACATCTTGCTCGTTGAAGCGAACAGTAACGCAAACGGCGATCTCTACGCGTCTGAAGACGAAGCCGTGACGCTCGGCGCGACGGAGGTCTCGAATAGTTGGAGCGGCGCCGAGTTTAGCGGCGAAACGGCGGACGACGCGGACTTCGACCATCCGGGCGTTCCCATCACAGTGGCCGCCGGCGACAATGGATACAGCGACAACACCGGGGCGGCGAGTCCGCAGTATCCCACGGTGTCTCCGTACGTCACGGCTGTTGGCGGCACATCGCTCACGCCGGCGAATAACGCGCGCGGCTGGAACGAGACCGTGTGGAACGAGATGGCCATCGGCGACGGTGCAACGGGCAGCGGCTGCAGCATCTACGAGGCCAAGCCTACATGGCAGACCGATACGGGCTGTACGAAGCGCGTCTACAACGACGTCGCGGCCGTCGGCGATCCGGTAACGGGTCTCGCCGTCTACGACACGTACCCTACCGGTGGATGGAGCGTCGTCGGCGGCACGAGCGCCGCGACCCCGATCGTCGCAGCGGAGTACGCGCTCGCGGGCAACGGCGCGACGATCAACAACGGGTCCTATCCGTACGCACACGCGTCGGATCTCTACGACATCACCTCGGGGAATGACATCACGGGGGATCCGAGCGGCCCCGTCACCTGCCCTGTGGGGCAAACCTATGTCTGCGTCGCGGGCGTCGGCTACGACGGCCCCAGCGGAATGGGCGCGCCCAACGGCGCAGGGGGCATGCTCGCGCTTCGACTATCGCCGTCGCAACGCGCAGCGATGCTGCAAGCCGCTCAAGCGGTGATGGTTCCGCCGAACTCGCGGACGCGACCGTTCTGCGGCGCAGCAACGCCGGGTCACATGACCTGTCACGCGATCGAGGTGATCGGCGCCCACTAGACTGCTAGGAGCGACAGCGCCTTAGTGTAGAGCGCGAGCCACGTTCACGACGGCCTGCATCGCGCTGATCATGACGCCGGCGATGGCGGCTCCTGAAGCGGCGACGACCCCGAGAGTCCACAGGAACTGCCGATCCATTCGCGAGCGCAGTTCGTCTCCGAGTGCATCCACGCGGCCGCGCAGCTCGTCTAAGCGCCCGTCCATGCGGTTCAGCCTACCGTCAATGCTGGTAAGGCGGTCCGCGACCTGCTTATATGTGCCCTCCAGGGCTGCAACGTGCGCTTCCATTGTTTGCATGCCATTCTATCCCACCGATCCGCGAAGCGGCAAGGGCGCGGGCCACGCTTTTAGTCGGTTCACTAAAGGGCGATGTGCCCGCGGCGGCGGCGGTGCACAAGCGGCAGCTCGGGGCGCGGCATCGCTTGCACGTTCGGCGCCACCGGCCGCGGCAGGCGATCGACTTGCGCCTGCACGATCTGCAGTGCGCGTGCGGTCTGCGGAAGCTGCGGAACGCTGTCGTCGGCTGGCGCGCCGAATCCGAACGCGCTCGTGAGATCGCCGCACGTCTCGCGGCGCCACTGCGTGAGGTTCGGCACCTCGGCGCCGAAACGGGCTTCGATGAAACGCAGAATCGACGTGTGATCGAAGACGTCGCCGCAGACCCACGCGCCGCGAGAAAACGGCGAGACGAGCAGGCACGGTACGCGAAAGCCGAGTCCGATCGGAAGGCCGCCGATGAACTCGCCGGGCGTTCCGGCCGGCGGCGTCGGCGGGGCGACGTGATCGAAGAGCCCGTCGTTTTCGTCGTACGAGATGATGAAGGCGCTACGCCTCCACAGACGTTCGTTCGACCAGAGCGCTTCGAGCATCTGACGCACGTAGTCTTCGCCGGCAGCGGGAAGCATGCTCGGATGTTCGCAGCGCGCGTACGGCGGCACGATCCACGTGACCGATGGCAGATTCCCGCTGCGGATATCTTCGAGCAGCGTTGCGTTCGTACGGCCCCTCACCGCGTTCTCGTACAGGCCTGAACCTGGCTGCGCATCCTGAAATGCGGCGAAGTTCATGATGACGTCGAGACCGACGGGATACTGCGCGGTGATCTCCTCGCGGTAGATGCGCCACGAGACGCCGGCACGCTCGAGCGCTTGCGGATACGTGTCCCAGGTGTAACGACGGCCGCTGTTGTTCGTGGCGGGCCCGCCGTGCTTGCCGTCGGGATCGATCGTCGCGCTCATCCAGTAGTAGCGGTTCGGATTCGTCGGCCCCATGAGGGCGCAGTGATACCCGTCGCAGAGCGTGAACGCGTCGGCGAGCGCGTAGTAGAACGGAAGATCGTCGCGCGTGTAGTAGCCCATCGTCAGCGGCGCTGCAGCGCCATTGCTCTGCCGGTGCGCGCCGACCCAGTCGTCGATGAGGCCGCCGTTCCACGATGCGTGCAAGACGCTCCACGCGTGGCTGAGATCGTGCAGCCGCTGCGCGCTCGTCGTCTTCGTGTCGAGACGGAACGGCAGCAGGTAGCCTTCACGCGAGAGCGGATCCGGCTGGTAGAAGACGGGGCGTCCGTCGGGAAGCAGCAACGGATGCGCATCGCCGAAGCCGCGCACGCCGGCGAGCGTGCCGAAGTAGTGATCGAAGCTGCGATTCTCTTGCATTAGAACGATGATGTGATCGATGTCGGTCAGCTTCGAGGGCGTCGCGCCCAGCGCCGGGCGCACCCATTCGACCGCCGGCGCGAGCGCCGCGCCACCGGCGATCGCGAGAAACTCCGAACGAGAAAGCCTCATGTGCGCGAACCTCCTCTATAGCGACGCGGCTGCCGTTGCCGTACGCAACGCAGCGTCGATTGCGCTCACGCCGGCGGAGGTGCCCAGCCCCGGCAGCACGGCAGTGGGTCCGCCGGACGAACCGTAGGCTAATGAGGCGCTCCAGGCACGCGCGTTCGGATTGAAGAACGCCGCTTCGGCTGCGCGCAAGCGATGCTGGTCGGCGTGGGCGCGCGCGACGTCGCCGCGCTGCACCGCGACATCGGCGTCCGCGTCGAGCGCTTTCGCGGCGGCGGTGAAGGCCTGCGCGTCGGGAACGAGCGCATTAGCCTTCGCAGCGACGATTCGTTCTTGCAGGGCGCTCGCAAAATCGGAAAGGCGCACGTCCGGGTACGTCGCGTTCGCGAGGCGCAGCACGACGAGGCCCGTGTAGCGTGCGGCGGCGACGGCGTAGCGCATGCCCGGGTCGAGAATGCGCAGCGACGCCGGGTCGTCGTACGCCGAGTGATACGTTCCGAACGGACCGCCGTACGCAGCACCGGCCGCCGGAATGCCCTCGTGATAGACGAACGGCTCGTGGTCGCTGCCGCCGCCCGGGGGATAGACGGCACGTGTGGGATCCTGAGCGCGCCAGTACGCGCTCAGGCGCTCGCCGTCGGGCGCGAGCGCAACGGTCGCGGTATCGCGCAGGAGCCCGGCGAGGTCGGGTGTTGCATACGCAAAGAACCTGGGGCCAAACGCAACCTCGTCGGTATTGATGTAGGCGACGCAGCCGCTGCGCAACTGCGCGGCGTGCTCATCGACCCACGACGTGCTGCCGAAAAGCCCCGTCTCTTCGCCGTCCCACGAGGCGATGACGATCGTGCGCTGCGGCTTCCAGCCGCGCGCGTGGAGCGCTCCAAGCGCGCGTCCGAGCTGGAGCATGTCGACGCTGCCGCTGATCGGATCGACGGCACCGTACGTCCAGGCATCGCGATGGCCGCCGACGACGACCATCTGATGCGTATCGATGCCGGGCATCGTCGCAATGACGTCCCAGATGGGACCGATGAAGCGCTTCATCGCGATGACGTAATGCACGCGGATGCTTCCGCCGGTGTGGATCGCCATCGCAAACCCGGGATGCCACGCGGCCGGAACCGTCGGGCCGTTCATCGCCGCGAGGAGCGTGCGTGCGACGAGGCCGGTGACGGGCGCTTCGGGAATCGGCGGCACCTTCAATGCGGACCACGGCTTGTGCGGCGCGCCGGGGAGCGGAACGCCGACGGCCATCGGGTCACCGGGATCATCGAGAAGCGTGAGCGTGTTGCGCATGGCGCCGCCGAGCGGACGGTACGGGCCCGCCGGATAGACGTCGCCCTGCCAATAGCCGCCGTGCATCGGGTCGGAGAAGAGCAGCACGGCGCGCGCGCCGTGCTTCGCGCCCTCGAACGCCTTGCCGGTGAGGCTGCCGCCTCCACCGACACGCGCAAGAATGATGGCGCCGCGTACGTTCACGTGCATCGCCGCGAGCGTCGCGTAGTCGCTCGGACGGCCGTAGTTGGCGTAAACGACGGGCCCAATGACGTCGCCGTCGGCGCTGTATGCGGAGTATGGCTTTCCGATGGCAGCGTGGTTGCGTGAGTAAGGGTCGCCGGGAACGGCGGGCTCGTAGAGATCGATGCGTTCCTGGCGTGGCCGCAGCAGCGTCAACGTCTCGCTCGTCGGATAGGCGACGGGAACGTCGTACTCCACGAGCTGTGCGTTCCAGCCGGCCCTGCGCAGCGCGTCTCTAAAGTACAACGCGGAGCGCTTGTCGCCGGGTTGGCCCATGCGGTGAACGTACGACGCCATGCCGAGTTCGTCGCGCATCGCTTGCGCTGCCGTCGGGGAGGCATTCACCGCGGCCTCGGCTGCGCGTTCAGCGGCGAGCCCGTTCGGCGTGAAGCCGCGGATGGCGGTAACGCTCGCGGGCGAAGGTGCCACGCCAAGAAGGGCAAGCGCAAGGGCAGTGGCGACATAGCGACGGCTCATGCGCAAAGCTTCGCGGCGCCTGCGCGAGGGCCTACGATACGCCAGTGGCGGCGGAAGGCTGCGCTACACCGCTGTTGGCGGGCGCAGGATGACGAGGGCGTCGCCTTCCATTTTCGCAAGACCGACGTTCGCGCTCGTGAGATAGGCGAAGGCTTCTTGCACCTCTTGCGTCGCGCAGGCCTGTGACGATCCGGCGTTGGCGAGCGCTTCGTCGAGCATGAGCCGTGCCGCATCGAGCGTGAGGCGCACGGCGTGGTCGCGGCCACCTTGCTGCACCGCAATCTTCTGCACGCGCCAACCTTCGCGCTGCAGGAGAAACGCGATCGTCGCGACGCGTTTGGCGGCGCCGTGGTTGCGCTCCCAGAGCAGATCGGCGATGAGATCGGATGCGTAGCCGGCTTTGAGCAGCGCCCTCACTTCCAGCGGCGTGGCAGCGATGTGCAGGAGCGTTTGCAACTCCGGCAACGCCATCGCCGTGACGTTGTGTGCCTGCAGCTCCTGGAGAAACTCGAGGTCGTCGAGGAAATGCGGGCCGACCATGATGCAGTAGTCCGCATTATACGCTTCGCGGAACTTCGAGACTTCCGACGGCCGCGGCTGAACGACGAAGTGCTTTGCGGACTTGCATTCGATGAGCATCCGGTAGCCGTCGATCCCCAGGATCGCGTCAGCGATGCCGTCGGGCTGCGCGCGCTCGCCCAGATGCTGCGTTGCAAAGCCGAGGTGTGCGAACGCGTCGCAGACGGCGACTTCGAAGGCGGTCGGCTCTTTGCCGTTGCTCGTGGATTCGAGACGCGCGCAGAGCGCCGCAACCGCGTCGTCGGGGGCCGGTGACGCTACCGGAACGAGATCGGGCCAGAAGTCCGGAGGCTCATTGATACGAAAGCGCTTGCCTTCGTCTTGCACGATCGGCGGTTTGCGTCCACGGCCGAGTTGGCGCGCGACGTATTCGATGAGCGCCGTGTAGACGTACTTGTACGTCGTTGCCGGCGGCACGAGCTTGCGCGCGAGGGCAGCGGCAAGAATTTCGTGTGCGTTGCGCGGACGGCCGTCGCTGAGAACGTCGATCGCGGCAATGATGATGTGCCCGTGCGGCTCCGGCACGCGCCCGTACATCGGGATGGCCGCGCCGCAGGGCGAGGCTTGATTACCGATACGGGCGACGTCTTTAGCGAAGAGATCGCCCACGCGCTGCAGGCGCTGCCAGAACGCATCGGCGGTGAAGGTTCCGGCGTGCGGGAGATCTTCGAGTTCTTGCCACGTGACCGGCGTCACGACGGTAAGGCCCTGCGCGCGCAGCGAATACGGAACGGCGCTGTAATGTCCGGCGGCGTTGCTGGAAACGTGCACGTGAACGCGGCCGTCGCCGTGCGTGTTCGGCTCGCTCGAGATGAGGTTCGGGTTGCGCGCCGCAGCATTGTTTGCCAAGGCATGCAGCCACGCGCGCACGGCGGAGGCCGGCGGCGTATCCGCGATGGGAATCCAGAGCGCGATCCCGCTGCCGCCGTCGACGACGGGTACCGCTTGCAGTTTATACTGTGCGCGAAGCTCGTCACGCAGAACGAAGGCAGCCTTCTTTACATGCATGAAATCGACGCCTGGCGGAGCTTCGAGGAGGATGCGCGCGAAGCGGAGGCGATGCTCGTCGCTCGTCACCGGCGCCCAGGTGTAGAACTCGATCGCGTACTTGCCGTGGATGAGCCAGAGCAGCTTTTTCGCTTCGAGCGGGACGCCTGTGACATGGAAGAGTCCTGGCTTATCGAGGCCGCCGGGATAGTTTTTGTAGACGATCGGTGCGCCGGCGAAGCTCGCTTCGATGAGCGCGGCGACTTTATCGTAATATGCGAGCACGCGCGGCATCACCGCCGCGTCGCTGCTCACCCCCGTTAGCAGTTGCATGCGCTTAGTTTACCCGCTAAGCAATCGCAACTCTTGGCGCAACAGCGCCCGTAACGGTAAGGAGTTCGTAAAGATGGGCGGTCGAGTGAGGGAGTTAGCCAGCTCTTGCGACGCTGACGATCGCCTGCATCGCGGCGATGACGACGCCCATGACGGCCACGCCCGAGACGACAATAATGCCGATGATCCAGTAGAACTTGCGGTCCATCCTCGCGCGCAACATCTCGCCGAGGTTCGTGATGCCCGCGCTGAGGCGTTCGTCCATGCGATCGAGACGCGCATCGATGCTGTTGAGGCGCGTGTCTATTCCGTTCAAGCGATCCGCAACTTGCCGGTAGACGCCTTCCAAAGCGGCAACTCGTGCTTCCATAGTTTCCACGCCATTCTATCCCACTGAATCGAAAAGCGGCAAGGTGTGTCGCGTATTGATAGTGCAACGACTAATGACGACTGTGCCGGTGAAGACACATGCGGCAGCTGCGGAACGGATCGGCTTTGACTCACCGCGCGCCCGCATGATATAGTTATAATAACTACTATGGACGAACTCATCGCGGCCGCTGAGGCGAACCGGCGCTTCTCCGAGCTGCTTCGCAACGTGCGGCGCGGTCGAACCTACACGATCACGAGCCACGGGAAAGCGGTGGCGCGGGTCGTCCCCGCACAGGACGCCGATGTCGCCGGTGAGCGAGCGAAGCGACTTCTTCTCGCGCGTTTGCGGTCTCAGAAGGCGACCGGCCGGCGGCGCTGGACGCGCAAGGAACTCTACGAGGACGACGCATGAGGGTCGCCCTGGACACAAACGTCCTCGCTTACGCAGAGGGCATCGGCGGCACGGCGAAGCAGTTCGCGGCACGCGCTGTCATCGAGGCGCTTCCGCGAGAAGCGGTTGTCATCCCGGCCCAAGCACTTGGCGAACTCTATGTCGTGCTGACGCGCAAAGCGCGTCGCGGCCGGGCGGCTGCCGCTCGATCGGTACTCGCGTGGTCCGACGCGTATCCCGCCGCCGAGACGTCGCGGTCGGTGATTATCGCGGCAACCGATCTGGCTTCTCGCCATCAACTGCAGCTTTGGGACGCCGTGATGTTGAGCGCTGCCGCGTCAGCGCAGTGCCGCATGCTGTTGTCTGAAGACATGCAGCACGGGTTTCTCTGGAACGGAGTAACCGTCGTGGATCCGTTCCGCAGACCCCAAGAGCCCATCTTCAGTGCGCTCCTCGGGCCTTGAAGCAGCTATCTCAGCAGGCTGCGATCGCGAGTCATGATGCGGAAGGCCGCCGAGGATTGCCGTCGCCACGATGAACCGTACATGTATCGAGGAGAATCATTGTGCGCATAGCTCAATCGGCGCCGTCGGCTCGCTCGCTGTACGTCTCGACTGCTTCAATGTCGGCCAGGTCCTTGGCTCTACCGGCCGCGCGCTTATTCTGCAAGAATGCACCTCGTCCGATAAAGGACACGGGCACTTCCCCCAAGTGGCCTTTCTCGCACGTCGACCATGCTTGCGTGAAGGGTACACCGCTTACGGAGGTCATGATGTCGATTCCAAGGGGCGGTCGACCCATCGTGAACACAAAGTCCTGGCCCGAGAAATCCTTCGCGGTTAGCCCGTGCAAAGGCGCCCCGAACGCCGTTAACGCGTCGAAGAGTCTGCGCGCGTTCTCGGGCTCGCAGTCGATCCACAGATCGAGGTCGCCGGTCGCCCGGGGAATCGCGTAACGCCCAAGGGCGAATGCTCCGACGACGAGATACCTAACGCCGGCCGCGTTGAATGCTTCGAGCAGCTCGATCCAATCGGAGCTGAGTCGGATCCGTTCCAATGAAACTCCAGGCTTGTACTGAGATATCCCAAACGGCCTGAGTACGCTCGTCCGCAGAACGCGCGCGCCAGTACTCGCGGGCCAACGCCGTGTGGTCGTCTTGGAGCCGGCGCACTCTTCCCGGCCAGTGCCGGCGGCGCCATTGCGCACGTTCTTCGGGCGTTCTTCCGGGTGTCATGTACATGAATGGTTCGATGCGCAAAGCCACGATCCCGGCAACGCTATTGCGAGCGATCCCTCGCAGGCGCGCCGGGTCAGTGAAGATGCTGAAGCACTGCTTCCGTCATCCCAACGGCAAGCGCGGCGAGAGCCGCCGCGCAGGTGAGCACCGTGCCGATGATCCAGCGGAACTGCACATTCATCGTGTCGATCAGCCATCGGGATTGCCCCGCGATTTCGCCACGGAGGCTCGCCTCACTCGATCCGAGCCGAGCGTCGATGCTATTCAGTCTGTCGGCGACCTGTTTGTAGACGCCCTCAAGGGCTCCGATTCGCGCTTCCATTTGTTCCACGCCCATCATATGCTTCACAGTGCCCGAACGGCAAGGGGTGTTGCAACCCGAGATAACGTCGTGACTAAGGCGAACCGTTCCCTCGCCTACAGCGTTTCGCGCCCACGCTCCACAGCGTTGCGGATCTGGCCCCGGGAGCGAGGGTGAGAGCAGGTGGAGACTTCTTGGATACCCTGCTTCTGTGGAGGCGAGCATCCTTTCGCAAATAAAAACAGAAGGGCCCGCGTAGCGGGCCCTTCCTTTGGTGCGCTTTAGTTGGCCCTTCGACTCCGCGTGCTTCGCGCGCTACGCTCAGGGTGACAAGGCACGCTACGCTCAGGGTGGTCAAAGTGCTTCGCGCGCTACGCTCAGGGTGGACAAAGTGCTTCGCACGCTACGCTCAGGGTGACAAAAACAGAAGGGCCCGCGTGGCGGGCCCAACCTTCTAGTTCTCTTCTTGCGTGAAGTCTTGGCCTTCGTGATACGGGGCTTCTTCGTCGCCTTCGAATGCGGGCGAGTCTTGCTCCGGTTCGACTTCCTCTTCGTCCTCGAGCTCGTAGCCTTGCACACCTTCGTCTTCGTCTGACGCAGTTTGCTCTTCGGCGTCTTCTTCGAAGGCCTCATCGTGTGCGGGCGTGCGTGCGGGCGGCGGTGCGGGGATGGGTTTGCTCGTGTCGATCGGCTTGCTGTCGTCGATCTCTTCCTCTTCTTCCTCTTCCACCGCTTCGACGGCGCCGCCGGCTTCGTCGACGACTTCCGCAGCGGCGACGGCGGTCTGCGACACGCGCAGGTCCTCCTCGCCCATGAGCAAGCCGAACTCTTCGCGTTCGCGTTCCGTCAAGTCGTCGCCGGCGATCTTCACTTCGACCTCCTCACGGTTTTCCGTGAGGACTTTGACGTCGAGCGCGAGCGACTGCAGCTCTTTGATGAGCACCTTGAAGCTCTCCGGCACGCCGGGCTCCATGACGTTCTCGCCTTTGACGATCGCTTCGTACGTCTTCACGCGGCCGATGACGTCGTCGGATTTCACCGTGAGCAGTTCTTGCAGCGTGTATGCGGCGCCGTACGCTTCGAGCGCCCAGACTTCCATTTCGCCGAAGCGCTGACCGCCGAACTGCGCCTTGCCGCCGAGCGGCTGTTGCGTGATCATCGAGTACGGCCCCGTCGAGCGCGCGTGGATCTTGTCGTCGACGAGATGCGCGAGCTTGAGCATGTAGATCATGCCGACGGTGACCGGGCGGCTGAAGCGTTCGCCGGTGCGGCCGTCGCGCAGCCACGTTTTGCCGTCTTGCGGCAAGCCCGCGTCCTGCAGCCACTCGCTGATGTCCTCGGCGTGCGCGCCGTCGAAGACGGGCGTCGCCACCTGCATGCCGAGCATGTGTGCTGCCCAGCCGAGGTGCGTCTCGAGAATCTGTCCGAGGTTCATGCGCGACGGCACGCCCAGCGGATTGAGCACGATGTCGACCGGCGAACCGTCCTCGAGGTACGGCATGTCTTCTTCTGGCAGCACTTTGGCGATGACGCCCTTGTTGCCGTGGCGCCCTGCCATCTTGTCGCCTTGGAGAATCTTGCGTTTTTGGGCGACGTAGACGCGCACCAAGTGATTGACGCCCGGTGAGAGTTCGTCGCCGTTCTCGCGCGAGAAGACCTTGACGTCGATGATCTTGCCCTTCTCGCCGTGCGGCACTTTCAACGACGTGTCGCGCACCTCGCGCGACTTCTCACCGAAGATCGCGCGCAGGAGGCGCTCCTCGGCCGTGAGCTCGGTCTCGCCCTTGGGCGTGACTTTGCCGACGAGGATGTCTTCGGGGCGCACCTCGGCGCCGACGCGAATGATGCCACGTTCGTCGAGGTCCTTGAGCGCGTCTTCACCGACGTTTGGAATGTCGCGCGTGATCTCTTCGGGGCCGAGCTTCGTGTCGCGCGCCTCGCACTCGTACTCCTCGATGTGGATCGAGGTGAAGCGGTCTTCCTTGATGAGCCGCTCCGAGAGGAGGATCGAGTCCTCGAAGTTGTAGCCCTGCCACGGCATGAACGCGACCACCACGTTCTCGCCCAGCGCCAGCTCGCCGGCCTCGGTCGCCGGGCCGTCCGCGAGCACGTCGCCTTTCTTGACGCGGTCGCCGCGGCGCACGATCGGCTTCTGGTTGATGCAGGTGTTCTGATTGGACCGCTGGTACTTGATGAGGTTGTAGATGTCGACCTCGGAGGC
>DAHUYK010000029.1 GCA_027315245.1 Vulcanimicrobiota bacterium
TGGCACATTTCCGTCTTTGGGCCGCCTTTTATCCGAATACTTCGTTGCTCATCGGTCATGAAGCTACGGCTTCACTCCCTCTTCGCGCCTCGCCTCCGAACAAAATGCGGCACCAAGTCCGAAAACGGCCATAACCCTACAGGCTCCTAGGAGAGATCTGAAGTAGCGAGCATTTTTCATGTCATCCTGAGCGAAGCGCCGAAGGCGCGCAGTCGAAGGACAACTCGAATCTCGCGAGATCGCGGTTCTTGAAACAATTGCTTGTGCGCGATTCCGTTCACCACGTGCTCGAGCGCCGCGGTTTGGGCCCGGCGCTGCTCGAAGAAGGCAACGTCCACCTGGCCGAAAACGGTCCACTCATTTGCGGCGACGCCTGCCAACGTCCACGACAGCCATCTTCGTCGTTAAACGCATCTTCGGCTTCGTGAACCTGCGCTACCGCAGCATCGCGAAGAACGCTCATCGGCTGCTCGTCACCTTCGCCCTCGCCAAGCTGTATCTGCACCGACGAAGGTTGCTGGCTCTGGGGCATAGTCTCTCCCGAAGCCCCGACCCGCGGATCGGCAAAGCGCCGAGGGCGCGAAATGAGGATTAGAACGGTACTTCGACTGCGCGCCTTTGGCGCTTCGCTCGGATGACATGAAAAATGCTCGCCACTTCAGACCTTCCCTAGTGGTCGCGGCCGCTGCAAGCGTTCGCCGTAGCCCTCGGAGCGAACTGATGCGCTCCTTGCTGCGTGCAACGGTTGCGGTTCCTCGCGCATCATCGACCGCGAGGGATCGCTAACGCCGCTCGCGTTCCCCTCGCTCAGCCTCGCGGTCGTCGACGCTCTGCCTACGGCAGCGACGTGCCCGGATGCGTCACGCGTTTCCGCACGGGCTTCGGATAGACGGCGGGACTCATGAGGCCGCGCGCGTCGATGCTGCACACGCCGAAGATGTAATCGTCCTTCGATGCGTCGACGGTCGCGGTAAGCACGTTTCCGACGCGACGAACGTACTGCCACGCCGGTGCATCCGTATTGCGCCAGACGATCTCGTAGCCGACGGCGTCGGCTGCTCGGCGCCATCGTAACGTCGTCGTGTATCCGAGGTGGCTCAGCACCATCTCGACATTACCCGGCGGCGCCGGCCCGAGCGCGAGCGTCGCGAGAGCGGCAACGTTCGCTTGCGTCGCCCGTGCGAGATAGGCGGGGTTGATATAGCGGAAGAGATCGCCGTACTGCACGCCGTGTTCTACGCGTACGTTTTGATGCTGATGCGTGAAGTTCTCGTGCGCTTCGACGAAGCGCACCGCGGGGAACCCGACGCTCTGAAACGACTGCTGGTCGCCACCGCGCAGGAAGCGATCGGCTCGAAATATCTGCCTAACGTGAAAGCCGTGAACGTACACCGGCACGAGCGATGCGACGAAGCGTGAGAGCTCGCGCGAGGGCGAGTCGTTCTCCGACCCGATCTCGTTGACGAGCGTGTCGTTCGCGCCGAGGGGAAGCGCCTCGCTGAAGACGCGAATGACGTTTGGCTCGGAGAGCCCGCCGCCGCCTTGCGTCTCGCCGACGATGTCGTCGTTGAGCACCGCGAGAACCGGTGCGTGCGAGGCGGCAAGCTCGTGTGCGAAATGATTCGAGCCCCACAAGCCGAGCTCTTCACCGTCGAAGCACGCAAAGATGATGGTCCCGTGAAAGTGCGTGGCCGCCATGACGCGGGCGGCTTCGAGCACCGCCGAGACTGCCGACGCGTTGTCGTCAGCGCCAGGCGCGACGCGGGTGCCGTTCGTGCAATCGCCGTTGCAATCGTCGTAGTGGCTGGACATCACGTAGATGCGCCCGGGCTCGTCGCCGCGGAGCGTCGCGATGACGCTCGACTCCGTGACGGCCCTCGGCGTGCGCGCCGTCTTGGGTTGGACGAACGTGTCGAAGGCGACGGTCATGCGTCCACCGGTCGTCGCGGCGATCGCGCGAAACTGCTTGGCAATCCAGTCCCGGGCAGCGAAGACGCCGTGCGTCGCGGTCGACGACGTCTCCGAGAAATCGTTACGCGTGCCGAAATCGACAAGGCGCCGGTCGTCGGCGGCTACCCTGGCGGCTTGGACGCGCGCCACGAGCGCGGCGATTTGGGGGTCGCGCGCGGGTGCCGAGATCGGTGCAAAGCGTGCCGCGGGTGAGACCGCGAGCAGCGCGAAGGCGAAGAGGAGCGTGCAGCGAGGCGTCATGCTCCGTCTTTTCACGAAGTCGCGTGATTCCCCTCAATGCGGCGCAGTAGGCCGAGCACGACCCCGGTCCCCCCGCCCGGCAGGCGCCGGATGGAGAACATATCCGTGCAGCGCTGCATGATCGGGATGCCGCGACCCCGCTCTGACATCGGTTCTGGCAGCGGCAAAATGCGATCGCTCTTCGAGCGCTCGACCCCGCGGCCGCTGTCGATGACCGTCGCAATGATCTTGCGGTCGTCGACGCGGCATTGCACCTCGATGTCGTGCGTCGCGTCGGAATGCTCGACGGCGTTGGCAAGCGCTTCGCCGACGGCGAGGACGAGCGCTTCGATATCGACCTGCGATACGCGGCGTTCGCGCGTGAAGTCTTCGATTTGCCTGCGAACGGTAGGAACGTACTGAGCATCGGGAGGAACGCTAGCCCGAAACACATGGTCTGTCACTCCGGCCCGCGCCGGCTTCCTGCGCCCCATGACCTTTGAGCGTTCCCACGGCGCCCCGGCTGTTAAACGGCGGGCGGTCGTCTATATTCTCGTCTGTTCGGACGGTTCGCTCTACGCCGGCTGGTCGCTGGATCTCGTCAGGCGGCTTCGGTCGCATCTGAGAGGCCGTGCGGCCCGGTACACGCGCAGCCGTTTGCCTGTCGCACTCGCAGGCTGGTGGTTCCCCGAATCCTTGAAAGCGGCGCGCTCGCAGGAGGCGCACGTCAAGCGCCTCACCCGCGCAAAGAAGCTCTCGCTGCTGAACGGCGACGAGGCTTTTGGCGCACGCCTGCACAAAGCACCGGTTCTTGCAACCGCCAACGAAGGAACCATGACTGTGACCGCTCCGCAGCAATCCGAAATCGGCGATTACGCCGGCCGCGCGCGCACGTCGCGCGCACGCATCGCCACAGATCGGGGCGACCTCGTGTTCACCTTCTTCGAGGAAGAGGCGCCGCAGCACGTTGCCGCCTTCATGAAGCTGGCGGAGAGCGGTTTCTACGACGGCTTGACCTTCCACCGCGTGGAGCCGGGCTTTGTTATCCAGGGCGGCGACCCGCGCGGCGACGGCACCGGCGGGCCCGGTTACCAGCTCAAGGCAGAGTTCAACGGCCGTCCGCACCTGCGCGGTACGGTCGCGATGGCGCGCTCCTCGCAACCGGACTCCGCGGGATCGCAGTTCTACATTTGTCTGCAGGACGCGCGGTTTCTCGATCGACAGTACACCGTCTTCGGGCAGATGACCGAAGGGTTTGAAGCACTCGACGCCGTGCGCCGCGGCGATGCGATGAAAAGCATTCGCATCGAACCCCGGCTGCAGTAGCGAGCACCCCTACAGGTTGCTTCCTGCAACCGACTCGTACGTGACGCGCGCGATCCTGCGAATCGCCCCGAGGCACGCATCATAGTCGGACACGTTCTTGGAGTAGATCGATAGGATAAAAGGCGAATCGCCGAACGGCTCCACGATGCCGGCATCGTTGCGCGTGCCGTCGAGTTCGCCGTCCTTATCCGCGACGGGAACTCCACGGGGCAGCCCCGCGGGAATCTTGTCGCGGTCCTGCTGGCGCAGCATAAGGGAGAGCATGCGGCGGCAATGCTCGGGCGACACGATGGTCGTGATCGCTTCGCGCGCACCGTATTCGATGTGGTAGAGCAGCGTGCCCATGTCGTAGGCGGTCGTGACGTTGAGATCGCGTATCTTGTACGGCGTGTCGATGAACGGGCGGGCGAGCCGCGTGTTCAACATGCCTGCCTGGGCACCGACGCAGTTGATGAGGTCGACGCCGAAGTGCTCGATGAGCATGTTTGCCGCCGTGTTGTCACTGAAGAGGATCATCGGAACGATCAACGCAGCGATGCCCAAGCGTGCGCCGTCGTCAACGCCTTGCATGTAATCCGAGCCACCAATGAGCCGCCCACGGTCGAAGCGTATACGCTGCTTTAAGACCCCAGGCTTGCGCTCGGCGGCGTAAAATGCGGTCGTCATAACGAGCACCTTGATGGTGGACGCGCACGGGAACGACTCGTACGCGTTGACGGTGCAGAGCGCAGGGCCCGGCGCCATCGTGCGGGCAAAGACGCCGAACTCGCCGTCGCCGCGTGCAAGAGCATCGTCGATGGCATCCTCGAGTGACCGTGCCTTTACGACGCGCGGGAGAAGAGATGCCGCGGCGACGGCTGCCGACGAGGCGATGAACCCGCTGCGCCTCATGAACCCGTTCCTTGATAATGCCGCAAGCCGATGCGCCAGAAAGCGTACGAGATGGCCGACCATGCAACGCCGATCGCCGGCGTCAGCAGCCCGACGACGGGATTCAATCCGAGCCCGGTCTCCTGTTTGCTGAGCAGAAACGTCGCCGGGAAGTAGTTCATGAACGCAAACGGCAGGATGAAGGCGAGCACGACCCTCACCCCGCGTGCGTAGATGCTGATGGGATAACGCGTGAAGTCCTGCTCGAGCGACATGACGGCCCATCGAAGCGTGTCGACGCGGACGACCCAAAAAGAGATCGTCGCAATGGCAAGCGAGATGCCGAGGTCGATGAGCGCACCGCCGGCCACGACGAGGGCGACGAAGAACAAAAGCAGCGGCGTTATACGCAGCCCCGAGAAGGGCATTGCGATGCCGAGCGTGACGAGCGCTAAGAGCAGCCCGTCGGGCAGCAGTTGCTGCGGGACAATGAGAACTTGGAACAGCGTGTCGAGGGGCCGCACGAGAAAGCGATCGAAGCCTCCTTCACGCACGAGTTCCGGCACGCCGACGACCTGAAAGAAGAGCGCGTTGTGCAGCTCGTGCCCAGTCATCCACAGCGCATAAAGGAGAAGCATCTCGCGGAACGTCCAGCCGTTCATCGACGGAAACTGGTGCATGGTCACATAGAGTGCGCCGAGCGCAACCGCGTGATAGACGAGCGCAAAAGCAAACCACATGATAGAGTTCGCTCTGTACTCGAAGAGCGTGAGGAGATTGAGCCGCCAGTACTGAGCGTACGCCGCGAGCACGCCTTAGCCGCCTTGAACGACGATGCGGCGCGACGCCGCGCGCCAGATCGCGCCTGCCAGCAAGCTGAAAGCCGCAAGCCAGAGGAGTTGGACGGCGAGCGCAGTGCCCCATTGGCGCGGGGAGACGATGCCGACGTAGATGAGGAGCGGTGTCGAGTAGATCGCCGCGAACGGCAGCGCGAAGAGCAGTCGTCCGACGACCCCCGGGAAGAGCGTCAGCGGAATGATCTGCCCGGAGAGCAGATCGGAGACCCAGCGTACGATTAACTGAAGCGCGAAGGTCTCGAGCGTCCAGAACGCAATGGCGTTCATGCAGAAGTTCAAGAGGAAGTTGACGCAGTACGCGATGAGAAATGAGAGGGCAAAGACCCCGAGTGCGCGCGGCGCAGGCACGTCGATGTGAACGAGCAGCAGCGCACAGAGCAGCGTCGGCACGACGAGCACGCCGTACAGCAACGTGCGACCGGCTCCGTCGGAGAAGAAGTAAAAGGGAAGGCTGATCGGTTTCATGAGGTCGGTCGCGATCGTGCCCTCGCGCAGCTTTTCGCGGATGAGGCGCGTTCCGTCGATCTCGAGGACGAGCGACATGAGGAGCGCCACCGTCGCGTACGTGATCATGGCGTGCAGCGGTAAGTTCAGCGGCGCCGCGTTCTGAGCGTAGAGCGCAGTCCACAGGCAGCGCAGCAGGTAGATCCGCAGCACGAGCGACCCGACGCTGGTGAAGACCTCGAAGCGGTAGGTCACCTCTCGCGCGAACGCTTTCTTCGCGAACTCCCAATACGGGAGGATGGCGGCTATGGGCATCGGGCGCGCACTATGGGAGCCTCCCGCGCACGGCAGCGGGCGCCGGAGCCGCAACGAGCACCTGTCGAAAAGCGTGCGACTTTCGCGCAAAAGCCATGGACGGCGAACTTCCTTTGGCGTTGCGCGAAAGCGCTCGAGCAGGAGCGTTCATGGACGAACGCGACGAGCGTCTTTGAGACGAGTGCTCGTTGCGGCTCAGGCGCGCACCATCACGCGTCTCCGAAGCTCCATATCGTACGGCCAAACAACTGCTTTTAGGATTTCGGGCCGCGCTGTTTGCGTAACGCTTCCTGGCGGCGGTGCTCCATCTCTGCGAGCTCCAGCATCATCGCGCTGTCGACGCCTTCGACGTGCGGCGCCTTGGGGATCTCTTCGGGAATCGCGGGCGTCTTTTTTATGGCGTGCGCGCCGTCGCCGGCGAGGGCGTCGCCTGCGTGGACCTTGCGCAGGAACGCGGCGTACGTCTCACCGTTGCGCGCCTTGGGGTTCTCACCTTGCGTGGCACCGGCCGGGACGTGCGAGTCGGCTGCGAGCGAGACGTCGACGACGTACGCATGTGGCGACAGGACACTGCATTCGCCGATACGCACCGCTTTCGCCGTCGCCCGAATGACCGCGTGTTCCATGACGACGCAGGACTCGCCGAGCTCGATGGCCGCTCCTTCGGCCGCGATCACCGCTCCGTGCAGAACGGCGCAGCCGGCAGCGACGCTCACGTCACCGCTGATGACCGCCGTGGGCGCGACGTACGCGCCGTCGTCGATATGGGGCCGCTTGCCGCCGCTGGCTACGATCATGTGGGAGCCTCCTCGTGTTGGCGCTCGTATCCCTCCCGGTAGATACGGCGAATAATCGATTCGAGATCAGGCTCCTCGATACTCACGTCCTCCACGGGGTATCTCTCGCTGGCCTGCCTGATGAGGAGATCGGCACGTTCGCGATTACGGTCGAAACGCAGGCGTGCGGTCGTGCCGTCGTGAGCGACGAGTTCGGCCCCTGTCAGTGATGGCGAAGCGACAGGCTGCGCAAAGTGCACGACGAGGGTGCGATAACGGCCGTATTCGCTCTTGATGCGTTCCACGTCACCGTCGTAGATGAGGGCACCGCGATCGATGAGCACGATGCGGCGGCAGAGACGCTCGACGTCTGCAAGGTCGTGCGTCGTGAGGACGATGGTCGTTTCGCGCTCGGCGTTGATGCGCGCGATGAACGCGCGAATAGCCTCCTTCGCAACGACGTCCAGCCCGATCGTCGGCTCGTCGAGATAGACGATTTTCGGATCGTGCAGGAGCGCTGCCGCGAAATCGCCGCGCATACGCTGTCCCAGCGAGAGCTGACGCACCGGCGTTCGGAGGAAGTCTTCCATTTCCAAGAGCGCGACGAACTCGTCGAGATTGCGGCGATAGCGGTCGCGCGGAACGGTGTAGATCGCGCGGAGGAGCTCGAACGACTCGACGAGGGGCAAGTCCCAATAGAGCTGGCTGCGCTGGCCGAAGACGACGCCGATGTTCCGCGCGTTCTGCGAGCGGTGTTCGAAGGGAACGACGCCCGCGACGCGCAGTTCGCCGCTCGTCGGTACGAGGATGCCGGTGAGCATCTTGATGGTCGTGGATTTTCCGGCGCCGTTGGGTCCGATGTAGCCCACGAGCTCGCCAGGTTGGATCGACACGCTCACGTTGGAGACGGCCACCCGCTCTTCGTACTCCCTGGTGAAGAGCGTTCGAAGGGCGCCGAGCGCGCCGGGCTGGCGCCGCGGCGAGCGGAATACCTTTCGCAGGTCTACGGTCTCGATAATGGGCGTCGAAAGCACGGCTCTCATATTAAAGCGAGTTTGCGCGAAACGCGCAAACTCGCATGGGTAGAGAACGAAAAAGGCCGAGCTTGTTAGGCGGCCTTTTTACGACGACGGCGACGCGTGGTCTTGCGCGCTGCCTTCTTCCGAGTGGTCTTGCGCGCTGCCTTGCGGCGCGTGGTCTTGCGCGCTGCGCCCTTACGGGACTTCTTGCGGCGCGTCGTCTTCTTCGGAGCTGCCGCCTTGGACGCGGCTTTCTTTCTCCGTCTCTTAGCTGCCATTATATGCAACTATCCTTTCTCCGGTCGCCAAGCGACCAGGGTTGTTGCCTACCTTATACAATATTAGCGCGATTTATGCAAGTTTTGGGTGACGGCGCCGCGCCGATCGACGTGCGCATCGAGGGTTCGGGCGCGCAGACGGTCGTGCTGCTGGCGGGATTTCCGCTGACGCGCGAGATCTGGGACGAG
>DAHUYK010000037.1 GCA_027315245.1 Vulcanimicrobiota bacterium
CCGGCGCAACGGCGTCCATCGTATCAGCAAGGCGTGCCTTTGCAGCAAGAACGTCAAGGCGTGCAAGAATTTCGACGTTGCCTTCGATCGCGGCCGCCCGCTCGCCGATGCGCGCGGACAACTCGCGCAGCACCCGCTCGATCTCCCGGTCCTCTTCGATACGGAGCCTGCGTAAGCGATTGTTCGCTTCGAGTGCTGCAAGCGGCTCGACGAAAAACGTTTGCCCGCTCGCACTCGTATCGTGCACGATGCCCGGAAACTCGCCGGAGAACTCGGCTTTGATCGGCACGACGTAACGTCCCTCGCGGACCGTGACGACGGTGTCCTGTATGGCAGCCGCGTACTTCGGCGAGCGCAGCAGCGACGAAACACGCTCGCGGCTCTCGTCTTGCGCTTGTCGCACTTGCTTCCGAATGCGCGCAAGCGCCGGCGATGCGCGATCGAGCACAATGTCACGTTCGTCGATCGCGTCGGCAAGAGCGCGGCGCAGATCGTCGAGGACGGTATACCCGGCGACGACGTCGCGCAGAACAGGATCGTCGCGAACCGCCCGCGCGGCGGAGGCGGAGGCGGCGACCGCCTCCCCGACGAGTCTCAGCTCGCGCGGCGCAAGGACGCGTCCCTGCGCCGCCGCCACGGTCAGCGCTTCGGTCTCGACGGCTTGGGCCACGTGAAAGTCAGAGCCGCTGACGAGGCCTCGCGTTGCAGCGGTTCGAGCCTGCTCGCGACGGATCTGCTCGAAATCCGTGCAAGGGAGCAGCGATCGCGCGCGCTCTCGTCCGCGCTCGGTGCGCGTCTGTGCGATGACGCGGTCGCGAACGTGGGAGAACTCGATTGCTTGGAGCGTTCGCTCGTCGGCAAAGGGCATGAATCTAGCGCAGGCGCTTCTTCATCAACTCCGAGACGAGCTGAGGATCCGCCTTGCTGCGAGACGCCTTCATCGCCTGGCCGATGAGGAACCCAATGACGTTGCTCTTTCCAGCGCGGTAGTCGGCAACGACGCTCGCGTGTGCGGCGATCACCCCTTCGACGAGGTTCTCGATCTCGTCCGCGTCGTTGGTCTGAGCGAGCCCTTCGTCTTCGACGATCGCCTTCGGCGAACCGCCGTTACGCCACATGCGTTCGAGCAGCTCCTTTGCAATCTTCGAGTTGACGGTGCGAGCTTCGACGAGCACGATGAGCTCTGCCACGCCCTCGGGTTCCGCCTTCGAGTCGGCAACCGCGACGCCGCTGTCGTTCGCGAGCCTCGACAACTCGCCGAGCACGAAGTTTGCGCTCTGCTGCGGGTTACTGCTTGCGTTGACGACGCGATCGAAGTAGCGCGCAAGCGATGGCGTATCGATGAGCTGCGTCGCCTGCTTTGATCCAAGGCCGAACGCGCGCGTATAACGCTCGAAGCGTTCCCACGGAAGTTCAGGAAGCCCCACTCGCAGGCGTTCCACGTCGTCGCCGGCGATCTCGAGCGGCACGAGATCAGGATCAGGAAAGTACCGATAATCGTGCGCCTGTTCTTTGCTGCGCATAGGATGCGTGACGCCGTTCGCCTCGTCCCAGCCGCGCGTCTCTTGAACGACACGCTCACCGCGCTCGAGGAGGGAAATCTGCCGGTCCACTTCGCTTTCTATCGCGCGCTGCACCGACCGAAACGAGTTCATGTTTTTGATTTCGGTTTTCGTGCCGAGCGCTGCCTCGCCCGCGAGGCGAACGGAGACGTTGGCGTCGCAGCGCAAGGAGCCTTCCTCCATCTTTACATCGCTTACGCCCAGTTCCATGAGCGTGCGCCGCAGCGACGCAAGGTAGGCAACGGCATCGGCAGCGCTGTGCAACGCAGGCTCGGAGACGCACTCCATGAGGGGCACGCCTGCGCGGTTGAAATCGACGAGCGAGTATAGACTCCCCGCGATGCGGCCGTCGCCGGAGCCTGCATGCGTCGACTTTCCGGTATCCTCTTCCAAGTGAATGCGCACGAGCGGGCAACGCTTCATCGTGCCGTCCTCGAGCCAATAGCGAACTTCACCGCCTTGTACGAGCGGCATGTCGTACTGGGAGATTTGATAGTTTTTCGGCATATCCGGATAGAAGTAGTTCTTGCGATCGAACTTTGAATAGGCCGGGATACGCGCGCCGAAGGCAAGCCCAGCTCGCACGGTCTGCTCGATTGCGACGCCGTTCGGCACCGGCAACGCACCCGGTAGGGCCAGGCACACCGGGCAAACGTTCGTGTTCGGCTCGCTTCCAAAGGCATTCGCGCATCCGCAGAACATCTTCGTTCGCGTCTTGAGCTCGACATGGCATTCGATGCCGACGACCGCCTCGTACGTTGCCTTCATGCCGGCTCCTCGATCCCGGTCGCGCTGCCTGCGGCAGCCGGACTGACGCGCGCGCTGTATCCTGTCGCCTGCTCATACGCATGCGCGGCGCCCAAAAGCAACGGTTCGGCGAAGTGCGGCGCCGCGAGCTGCAGGCCCAGCGGCAGATCGGCCTGCGCCTCGCGGACCCATCCGCACGGCACCGAAAGCGCGGGAACGCCGGCAAGCGACATGGGGATGGTGTAGTAGTCCATGAGATACATGCTGTAGGGATCGCTCTTCGCGCCAAGCGTGAAGGGCGGGCAGCTCGTCGCGGGTGAAGCGATGATGTCGCATGCTCCAAATGCGACGGCAAAGTCCTTTGCAGCGAGCGTGCGAGCCTTTTGCGCGCGGACGTAGTAGGCGTCATAGTATCCGCTCGAGAGCGCGTACGTCCCGATGAGCACCCGTCGCTTGACCTCGGGGCCGAAACCCTGCGCACGCGTCTGCTCGTACATCGTGCCAACGTCAGCGGCGTCGACGCGCAGACCGTAGCGGACGCCGTCGAAGCGCGCCAAGTTCGCCGAGCACTCCGCCGGCGCAATGAGGTAGTATGTGGCCACCCCGTAATCCACCGTTGGGAGTGAGACGTCGACGAGCGCGGCTCCAAGGCTCTCAAGTTCCGCGTACGCGCGTTCGTAAATCGTGCGCATCGCTGGCGCCAGCGCCTGCAGATCAAACTCACGCACGATTCCGACGCGCAGACCGCGCAGATCGGTTGGCAGCGCCCTCGACGCGGGTTCCACCGCACGCGGAAGCGAGGTTGAGTCCATCGGATCGTGGCCGCTCATCACGTCGTATGCCATTGCCGCGTCCCGCACCGTGCGCGTCAGTGGCCCAATCTGGTCGAGACTCGATGCAAATGCGATCAGTCCGTAGCGGGAGACGCGGCCGTACGTCGGTTTGAACCCGACGAGGTTGCAGAACGCACCCGGCTCGCGAATCGATCCACCTGTGTCGCTACCCATTCCAATGGCCGCCTCGCGTGCCGCGACCGCTGCCGCCGATCCGCCACTCGAGCCGCCCGGTACGCGCGAGAGGTCGTACGGATTTCGCGTGACCCCGAGGGCGGAGTTTTCGCACGAGCTTCCCATCGCAAACTCGTCGAGATTCGCCTTCCCAATCGGGATGCAGCCCGCGTCGAGCATCCGCTGCACCGCAGTTGCGGTATACGGCGCGGTCCAATGCTCGAGAATACGGCTCGCACAGGTCGTGCGGGTGCCGATCACACACATGTTGTCCTTCACGGCAAGCGGTACGCCCGCGAGCGCGAGGCGTTCGCCGCTGGCAATGCGCGCGTCGACGCGCGCAGCCGCAGCACGTGCAAGGTCGTACTCGACGCGCAGATACGCGCCGACTTGCCCATCGACGGCGTCCGCCTGCGCGAGCGCGGCGTCGGTGACCTCGCGCGCCGACAAACGTCGAGCATTCACATCGCGCGCGACGTCGAACGCGCTGCGGTCGACGAGCTTCATTCCGCTAATATCCTCGGAACGCGAACGAACGCTCCTTGCGTACGCGGCGCTTGGCCTAACACCGTGTCCCGGTCGAGACAGGGTGCGGGTTTGTCGTCCCGCGTAACATTTGCGAGTTCGAGGACCTGCGCCGTGGCAGGAACTGCTCCGACATCGAGTTTGCCAAGCGCTTCCACGTGCTCGAGCAACACGGCGAGCTGCGCGCCGAAGCGATCGACCTCGTCGTCGGTCAGCGCTATCCGCGCCAGCTTCGCGACATAACGGACGTTAATCTTCTCTGACATAGCTCAGGACGGCGAGGCTCTCGACATGACCCGTCTGCGGAAACATGTCGAATGGTTGTACGTTGCGCAAGGCGTATCCGTTGGCTACCAGAACGCGCAAATCCCGCGCGAGCGTCGCGGGGTCACATGAAAGATAGAGCACGCGTGCGACACGGGCTTCGCACAGAGCGCGCAGCGTCGCGGCGTCGCTGCCTTTGCGGGGTGGATCGAGGAAAACCGTATCAGCCCGCGCAAGCGCTGCGCGGCCTTGCGCCGTCTGCGTCCAGTCTTCCACCCGTGCAGCGAAGAACTCCACGCGCCGATCGAGGCCGTTGCGAGCGGCGTTGGCCCTCGCCTCGTCGATTGCGTGCCGATTCTCTTCGACGCCGATCGTACGACCGCCGTGCTGCGCGAAAAGCAGTGAGAATGTGCCCATGCCGCAGTAGAGATCGACGGCGTTGACGGTTCCCGATATTTCCGGTTCGACCGCCGCAAAGATTCGCTCCACGACCGCGACGTTGATCTGAAAAAACGAAGCAGGCGAGACGCGGTACACGATGTTCCCGATCGTCTCTTCGACATCACCGCGTCCCGCGAGTTGACGGCTGCGACGCCCAGCGACCGCATTGGCGCTACGCGGTTCATACGAGTTGGCGATGCCCGCTGCGCCTGGAAGGGCCGCCAACGCCTCGTGAGCGGCGTGTTCGAGCTTCTGGGAACGAGCAGGCGTCGTGATCGAGATGATCGCTTCTCCACGGCGTGATTGGCGCGCGACGACGTGCGTCGCCTCCGCGAGCGCAATGCCGAGCGGTTCTTGCGAAGTGGCATGGGCAAAACGACCCACGTACTCACTAAGGAGCGGGTCGACGGCGGGACACGCGTCGATCGGAACGATCTCGTGGCTGCGAGCGCGATAGAAGCCCACGGCGTTCTTCCCATCGCGGCGCTCGACAACGAGCGCCATTTTATTCCGGTAGTTCCGGATAGCGGGCGCCGGGACCGTTTCCCGCACGTCGGGACTCTGAATGCCTCCGATCCGCAGCAGCGCACTGCTTACCAGCTCCCGCTTCCAGGTCAGCTGCGCACCATACGCAAGATGCTGAACTTGGCAGCCTCCGCATGTACCGAAGACGGGACAGAACGGCTGCGCACGCGCGGGCGAGACCTCCAAGAGACGCTCGAGCTCGGCGATGGCGTAGCTTGGCTTGCACGCAGTGACGCGCACCGCGGCGCGCTCGCCTGGAAGGGGGCCGAAGCAGAAGACGACCATGCCCGACGCACGCGCCACTCCCTGCCCGCTAGCGAGAAGATCGGTGAAGGTGAGATCGAGGCGGGTTCCCGGGACGAGCTGGCTAGGAGCCCGTACGCTCCTAGGCGCTGTTTCGCTGTTCGTCAAGCGTTTTGAGAAGCTGGTTCGCCTCGTCGATCAACTGCTGGATCCGTCGACTCGTCTCGTCCGGTTGCGGCCGGCGCTGCGTCATCACGGTGCGCACTGCGAGAACGGCAAGGCCCACCGCCAGGCCGGCGGCGCCAACCCAGAGCAGCGTGCGCAAGTGTTCTTGACTCGGTTTCGCCAACTAGTAACTCCTCAATGGTCGCGTGTTCTCTTCTTGCCCCGATCTGGGGTTCTCCCTCGTGATATCCAACCCCACCCTCTACAAGAGGGCGCAGCGTCTGCTCGTCGCGGCGATTGCGCTTTCCCTCTTCGTGCACTTCGCCGGTTTTGCGGTCTGGGGCTGGGTCTTCGGGCTGCCGCACTGGCTACGCCAGCCGCCTCGGAAGGAGCCTATGATCGTTCTCTCCTCCGCGACGACGATCAGCCGCGAGTCCCAGCCAGTACCGGACGAGCCCGCGCATGCAGCGCGTTCACAGCGACCGACACCGCCCCGGCCGCCGCAGCGGGCCGCAGTGCCGATGCGCGCGACGCTTCCGCAGCACGCCGTCGCGGCCGCGCCGCCAGTGCACCGGGAGTTGACGTATGTCGCACCGTCGGCTCCGCCAAGACCGGTCGTCCGCAAGGCTGCAGTTTCGAGGCCCCCTTCGCCGAGGCAGCTTTTCACCCAGCGGCTCATGCAGGACGAGCAGGCGTTCCAACGCGAGGTCGCCCATCTACGGGCACGCGACAATCCCATGAGCGTCGCAACGATCGCCCCCCGTCCTCCTTCTTCGTTCCGGCGAGCCTACTTCAACGTCTCCGGCATCACGCATAATCTCGACCGCTACGAAGGCCTCGTGACGCCGCTCGAGACATGGATGCAGGGGCCCATGCGCTGTCACTATGCGAGCTACGACGTCGAGTACTCGAGCGGCGCAAGCGATAGAGGCAATATTCCGTGGCCGCTTTGCTACCCGCCGAGCGAGGATCCCATGATGCTCGCCGATGGGCGCCCCGTGCCGAACGGGTCGCCGATTCCAACCATCGATCTCTTTCCGATGCAAGGCTACGTCTTGCCGCCCGGCACGTATCTGACGGTGTTCCTGCGGCAGCTCTATAACCGCCAGCTCTAGGAGCCTGTAGGGTTATGGCCTTTTTCGGATTTGGTTGCCGCATTTTATTCGGAGACGAGGCGCGAAGAAGGAGTGAAGCCGTAGCTTCATGACCGATGAGCAACGAAGTATTCCGATAAAGGGCGGCCCAAAGACGGAAATGTGCCATAATCCTGCAAGGCTCCTAGCCGCCGATCTCCGATAGCGCGCGCATGCGAGAAGCAGGCTCGCCTAACCGAAGGTGATGACGCTCGGGCTTGATGAGCATCGAGCCTTCTAAGATCGCACAGAGCTCGTCGCGCGACGCACCCGCCCGCAGCGGGCCGCGCAGATCGACATGGTGGTCACCGAACAGGCAGAGACGCAGCCGCCCGTCCGCCGTGAGGCGCACGCGATTGCAACGATTGCAGTAGTCATGCGACATCGGCGTAATGACGCCGATCGTTCCGACTGCGTTCGGAAAAGCAAAATATCGCGCCGGACCGTTTCCATGCGGACCCTCGACGGGCGCGAGCTCGCCGACCGCCTGTAGCCGCTCCAGGAGCTCGTCGGCGCAGACGTATTCTTCGCGTTGCGCTTGTGCGTATTCGAGCACCGGCATGGTTTCAATGAAGCGCACGGCAACGGGCCGCCTGCGCGAAAACTCGGCGAACGCAAGCAACTCGTCGTCATTGCGGCCGCGCATCACGACACAGTTGATCTTAATGGGCGAGAGGCCGGCGGCGATCGCTGCGTCGATGCCGCGCAGCACGCGCTCGAGGCCGGGGCGGCGCGCGATCGATGCGAAGCGCTCCGGATTCAACGTATCGAGCGAGACGTTCACGCGCCGCAAGCCGGCGGCTACGAGCGTATCGACCTGCTCTTCGAGCAGCAAAGCGTTCGTGGACAGCGCGATGTCGTCGATGCCGCTGATTCTGGAGATCAACCCGACGAGACGCTCCAGGTGCCGGCGCAAGAGTGGCTCGCCACCGGTGATCCGGATGGCACGTACGCCCACCCATGCTGCAGCCTCGACGACGCGTGCGATCTCTTCGTACGACAGGATCTCATCGCGCTGCAGCCACGGCAGGCCACCTTCGGGCATGCAGTAGACGCAGCGCAAATTACACTTGTCCGTCACCGAGACGCGAAGGTACTCGATGGGACGCGCAAAGGCGTCGGCAAGCCGAATCATCGTGAATGATGTTACCCAGATGGGGTCGCCGCTCCCCCGCTTTTAGCCGAAGTTATGGGCGTGAACGCCGTTGACAACGCCCTCGCTATCGAAACTCCACAGCCTACGCGCCAGTACGTCAATGCAGCCGGCCTCCTTCTGCAGTTTTCCTTCGATGACGACCATCGGCGCGGTGTGTACGACGCGGCGATAACGTTCGTAGACGTCTGGGCGCACGATGACGTTCACGAGGCCGGTTTCGTCCTCAAGCGTGAGGAACACGAAGCCCTTCGCCGTTCCCGGACGCTGGCGGGTTATGACGAGGCCGCCGACGCGGCAGACGAGATTCTTGGGCATCGCAGCAAGACGCGCGGCCGGAATGACACGCCGGCGATCGAACGCGTCGCGAAAATGCTCGACGATCTGCCCGTTGGGTGTAATGCCGGTGGACCAAAGGTCGAAGCTCGCATGTTGCTTACGACTGAGCGCTTCGAACGCAACGTCGGGTTCGTCGACCTCCATGAGCTTCCCCAGGGCCCCGCGCGCTTCGCGTTCGTCCAGGGCTCGCAGCGCCCACATCGCTTTCCGACGAGATGCAAACCACGGCGAGAAAGCGCCGGCGATCGCGAGATTCTCGATCGCTTCCTTCTCGAGACGCGTGCGCCGAGCGAAGTCGACGAGATCGCAAAAGGCGCCGCCGCGCAATGCCGCCTCCAAGCGCGCACGCTGGCCCTCTCCGAGCCCGCGCACGAGATGGAGACCCAGACGCAGGGCGCCGTCATCGTCGACGTGCGACCAGAACTCGCTCGCGTTCACCTCTACCGGCTTCACGATAACGCCATGGCGCTTGGCATCGTTCACCAGCACTTCCGTAGAATAAAATCCCATCGGCTGAACGTTGAGAATCGCCGCCGCGAAAATCGCTGGATGGTGGCATTTTACATACGCTGACGCGTACGCGAGCAATGCGAAGCTCGCAGCGTGCGATTCTGGGAATCCGTAGTCAGCGAATCCTTCGAGCATGTGGAAGAGCTGCTCGGCGGCGCCGCGATCGATACCATTCGCGATCATTCCCGTCACGAGCCGTTCACGAACGGCCGACATGCGTTCGTGAGATCGTTTGTGACCCATCGCCCGGCGCAATACGTCGGCTTCGCCCGGCGTGAAACCTGCGGCTTCGATCGCCATCCGCATTCCTTGTTCCTGAAAGAGCGGTACGCCCAGCGTACGTTCCAACACCGGCCGCAACTTGGGATGCGGATACGTCACGGGCTCCATACCAGATCGCCGGCGCAGAAACGGGTGGATCATCTGGCCTTGTATGGGCCCCGGACGAATGATCGCTACTTGCATGACGATATCGTAAAAGCATGCCGGCTTCATCCTTGGCAGCATCGACTGCTGCGCACGAGATTCAATTTGAAAGACGCCGATGGTGTCGGCGCGCTGTATCATCGCATACGTTTGCGCATCATCGGAAGGGATCGTGTGCAGAGCCAATACCTTCGGCTGTCCTTCGACTTCGCTCGCGCTAGCGCGCTCGCTATGCTCAGGATGACAGACATGAGCGCTAGCGCGCTCGCTATGCTCAGGATGACAGACATGAGCGCTGACGCGCTCGCTATGCTCAGGATGACAGACATGAGCGCTGGCGCACTCGCTACGCTCAGGATGACAGACATGAGCGCTGACGCGCTCGCTATGCTCAGGATGACAGACATGAGCGCTGACGCTCTCGCTACGCTCAGGATGACAGACATGAGCGCTGGCGCACTCGCTACGCTCAGGATGACAGACGGAAGTGTTCATACTTTGAACGCGTCTATGGATTGCAAAAGCTTCGCGCAACAGCGAGAGCATGCCCAACCCCAGCAAATCGATCTTGATGAGGCCGAGATCTTGAAGATCGTCCTTATCCCACTGCACGATCGTCCGATCGCGCATCGTCGCCCATTCTACCGGTGCGACACGCACGAGCGGATCGCGTGTGATCACCATGCCGCCGGAGTGAATGCCCATATGGCGCGGAAAGCTGCGCATGCGGTTGCAAAAGCTCGCAACCGGTTTTGGGAGTTCTTCCCCCGATGCGTAATCACGCGCGAGCTCGTTCACCTGCTCAAGCGAGAACCCGAATACTTTTGCGACATCCCGCAGCGCGGAGCGGCCGCCGTACGTGATGACTTCGGCGGTCATCGCCGCATTGCTGCGGCCGTAACGTTCATAGACGTACTGAATGACCTTCTCGCGATCTTGATGCGCAAAGTCGATGTCGATGTCGGGAATTTCGCGGCGTTCTTCGGACATGAACCTCTCGAAGAGCAGCCCCATACCGATCGGATCGACGGCGGTGATGCCGAGCACGTAGCAGACCGCCGAGTTCGCGGCGGAGCCGCGACCTTGGCAGAGCACGCCGAGCGAGGCCGCAGCGCGCACGATATCCCAGACGATCAGAAAGTAGCCTGCGAGGTCCATCTTCGCGACGATACCGAGTTCGTATTCGAGTTGGCGCTCGATGTTCGGTTTCAGCGGAGTACCGTAGCGCTCGGCCGCGCCACGCGCGACGAGCTCGCGCAAGTGCGACTGCGGCGTCGCGCCGTGCGGTACGGAGAAGAGCGGAAACTGTCCCGTGATGCGCTCGAGGCGAAACCGGCATCGCGCTGCGATCTCGAGCGTTGCTGCAATTGCCTGCGGATACGCGGCGAAGAGCCAGCGCATAGCACGAGCCGATTTGAGATGACGCTCTGCATTCGCCTGCAGAACATTCTCATCGCGTGCGCGCTCGAGCGTCGTCGTCCTTTTGATGCAGGCGAGCACGTCGGCGAGTGGCGCTTCGTCTTTACGCGCGTAACAAACACCATTGCTTGCGACGATCGGCAAACGAAGCTCGCCAGCGAGCAGCGCGAGTCGCGCGTTGTGCCGCGATTCCCCTTCGGCAAGGTGGCGCTGGAGTTCGACGTAGAGGCTCGCGGGGAAACACGCACGCAAGGCTGCGATCCGCTCCCGCGTCACGGATTCGCCGCCGAGCAGCGCAACGAGCCCTTCTCCTCTCCCCTCGAAGTCGCAAGCGCGCGAGCGCGCGTTGCCTTTGCTGCCGCGCAGTTGCCCGAGCGAAATCAACTCGCAGAGATTCGCATATCCGGCAGCGTTCTCGACGAGGAGTACGAGGCGTGCACCGTCTTCGAAGGTAAGCTCGCTGCCGACGATCGCCTCGACCCCGCACTGCCGCGCGTGTGCCGCGAAGCGAACGGATCCGTAGAGACCATCGCGATCGGTGAGCGCGATGGCGCTGAGCCTGAGTTCCGCGGCACGTTCGATCAGTTCTTCGGGGTGCGACGCTCCCGTAAGAAACGTGAAATTGGAGTAGACGTGCAACTCCGCGTAGTCTTCAGGTATTTTCCTGGGCTGCATCCGTGTATTAATCATACGCTCCGCG
>DAHUYK010000046.1 GCA_027315245.1 Vulcanimicrobiota bacterium
GCGACGAGGTAGATCATCGAGACGGTGGGCGTCGGCACGCGGAGCGAAAAACCGTCGAACGTTCCTTCGACTTCTGGTATCGTCAGATAGAGCGCCTTCGCTGCGCCGGTCGACGTCGGAACGATGTTCGTCGCAGCGTTGCGTGCGCGCCGTATGTCTTTGTGCGGGGCGTCAAGAATGTGTTGGTCGTTCGTGTACGAGTGCACGGTGGTCATGAATCCCTTCACCCACCCCAGTCCGTCGACGATCGGCTTCACCGCGGTTGCGAGGCAGTTCGTCGTGCATGACGCATTGGAGATGACGTGATGACGTGAGGGATCGTAGCTGCGATCGTTGACGCCGAGCACGATCGTCACGTCTTCGCCTTTGGCGGGAGCAGAGATGACGACCTTACGCGCACCGCCGCCGTCGATGTGTGCGCGCGCCTTCGCAGCGTCCGTGAAGAGACCCGTCGATTCGACGACGACGTCGACGCCGAGGTCGCGCCACGGGAGCTTCGCAGGATCGCGTTCGGCAAGCACGGCGATGCGCCGTCCGTCGACGACGACGGCATTGCCGTCGACGCTGACGTTGCCGGCATAGGTGCCGTAGTTGCTGTCGTATTTGAAGAGGTGCGCGCACTCGGCCGCGCTCGTGAGATCGTTGACGGCAGCGACCTCCACGTCCGGCCTGCGCTCGAAGAGCGCTTTGGCAAAGTTTCTTCCGATACGGCCGAAACCGTTGATCCCGATACGCATGCCGCTCGTTTACCTGCCTGCGTGCGGGCGCCCCTGCCGCTGCGCGTGCAGTCCGGCCGCCAAACGGGCGAGCGCACGCAGACGGCTCGAGACGGTGGCTTTTGCCACCGGGGGCGTGCAGCGGGCGCCGAGCTCCGCGAGCGACTCGCCGGGATGGTGCCGCCGCAACGCGGCGATCTCGCGCAGTGCCGGCGATAGGCGGCGCAGGCCGTAGACCCGCTCGAGATACTCGATTGTGCGGCGCTGCTCAGCAGCGGCGCGCGCCGTTCGACTCAGGTTCGCCGTCTCCGTATTGACGAGGCGGTGAATGCGATTCTTCGTCTCGCGCAATGCGCGCACGTCTTCGAGCGCGAGGACGGCAGCGTGCGCCCCGATGCGGGCGAGCAACTCGACGATTGCCTGAAAATCTTTGAAATAGAGGACTTCGTGACCGCGCCTTTTGTTCGAACGCGGCTCGAACGAAAGGCCGCGCAAGAGCGCCGTCAGGCGTCGCGCCTGCGCCGCCTCCGAAGGCGCGAACTCCAAATGATACCCGCGCGCTCCCGCGCTCACGCTGCCGACGAGCAGAAACGCGGCGCGCAGCTCGGCTGCACGATCGCAGCGGCGCGCCGGCCGCAGCGGCGCTTCGCGAAGCCGCTGCGGTATCGCGATCTCAAAACGAGCACCACCGCGCAGACGCGTCGTCGGGACGGCGACGATTGGCTGTGCCTTGCGCTCGTCGAGGAGCGACCAAAACAGGCGCGCGACCGCGTTGCGATGCGTCACGAACGAATCGGTGCGCCGGCTGCGTCCGTAGAACGCAAGGCCGCGCAGCAAGGCTTCACGGCAGTGCGACTCTTCGGGGAGGTCGCGTGCGAGCGCGTCCTTCGTGTCGGGACCGAGGGGAATCACTCGCGCCCCGTTTCGAGGACTTCGTAGAGGTCGGCTGGCCGCACCGCCGGCGTGACTCGCAGGGGCACGACGAGCACTCTAACGGTGACGCGATGGGCGGCGTACGCGATCTCGAGGACGTCTCCCGGCTTGACCGTATAGCCGGGCTTGAGCGCGATGCCGCCTTTACGCACGCGCCCGTGTTCGAGCGCCTCGTGGGCCTCGGAGCGGCGTTTCGCCAGCCGAGCCACTTTCATGAACTTATCGAGTCGCATGACGCATCTTGACGCATATCGATATATCGAGATATGCTAGCGACAGAGACTGGAGGAGCATCAATGAGCGATATGGGGGCATGGGACGAGGATCGCTACCGGAGATGGGACCGGTACGGAAAGCGCAGAGAAGGGCATGGGCGGCGGTTTCGCCGTGGGCTCCTCAAACTCGCCATGCTCAAGTTACTTGAGGTGCTGCCGCGTCATGGCTACGATCTCATGCGGGAGTTTCGAGAGCACGGCTGGAGTGCCGGTCCCGGATCGATCTATCCGCTCCTCGGCTTTCTCGAGTCCGAGGGCTACGTCACCAGCCGTCAGGAAGGCGATCGCCGCACGTACCAGGTTACCGAAAAGGGCCGCACGCTCTTGCACGACCGCGCCGACGACGTCGCGGCGTTCTTCGCTACGGTCACGAATGCGCAGGAGGAACCGGCCGACGAGTTGCAGCACGCGCTCGAACGGTTGAGCTCTGCCGTCGAGCAACTCGCGCAAAACGGAAAGCCGGAGAGCGTCGCACGCGTCAAAGAGATGCTCGACCGCACGCGCAAAGACATCTACACACTTCTCGCCCAGGAATAGTTTTCAGAGCGACGACATGAGTGCAGCCAAGGCCGCTCCCCGGCGGCCGGGGGTCAATATTTTCGATGCATCCAGGCCCCTCTGGATGCTCTTCTTCGTATTTCTCGTGCCGCTCATTTTGAGCAATCTCTTGCAGACGGCGTCGCAGACGCTCGGCGCAGTCTTTCTCGGGCGGATGATCGACACGAACGCCCTCGCAGCGGTGTCGGCGGTCTTTCCGGTCGTCTTCCTGCTCTTTGCATTCCTGATCGGCATCGCGAGCGGCAGCACGGTGCTCATCGGACAAGCCTTTGGCGCTGGCGACCAGCATCGCGTGAAGAAGGTCGCCGGCACGGTGCTCGGCGCGACGTTTGCATTCGGAATCTTCGTCGCGATTCTCGGAACCGCAATATCGCCGTTCATGCTGCGCATGCTCGATACGCCTGCGAACATCATCGGCGCTTCGGATGCGTACGCACGCGTCGTGTTTCTCATCTCGCCGATTCTCTTTCCATATCTCGCGTACACGACGTTTTTGCGTGGAACCGGCGACTCGACGACGCCGTTCTACTTTCTGCTCCTGAGCACGATCTTGGGCGTCGTTTTTACGCCGGCCTTCATCGCGGGTTGGGCGGGGCTGCCAAAGCTTGGCGTCGTCAGCGTCGCGGTGGCGAGCCTGCTCAGCCAGGGAATTGCGTTCGCCGGGCTGCTCGTGCGCTTGCACATGACGAATCACCCGCTGAAGTTCGATCGCGAGACAGCGCGCGACATGCTTGTCGACACGCGTATCCTCTGGGCGGTTTTGCGCATCGGCGTTCCAACCGGCATTCAAGTCATCATGGTCTCGCTGGCCGAGATCGCGGTGATCTCGTTCGTCAATCACTTTGGCTCCAGCGCAACGGCTGCATACGGTGCGGTGAACCAGGTCGTCTCCTATGTGCAGTTCCCTGCGATGTCGATCGGCATCACGGCCTCCATTTTCGGCGCACAGTGCATCGGCGCGCGCAGAGAAGACATGCTCGGCAGCGTTGTGCGCACGGCGGTCACGCTCAACTACGTCATCGGCGGTGTGCTCATCGCGCTGTGCTACGCATTTGCCTGGCAGATCATCGGATGGTTTATCACCGATCGCCACACGCTCGAGATTGCGCACCAGCTCCTCATGATTACGCTCTGGAGCTACCTGCTCTTCGGCAACAGCGCGGTGATGAGCGGCGTCATGCGGTCAAGCGGCGCTGTTCTCTGGCCGACGATCAACGGCATCTTCGCCATTTGGGGCGTAGAGGTTCCCGCTGCGTACTTGCTCATGCGTCACTTCGGTCTCGACGGCGTATGGATGGGCTACCCCATCTCCTTCGTCGTCGTCGTGCTGCTGCAATATATCTACTACACGGTTTTCTGGAAAAAGAAGACGCACGAACGACTGGCGTGACCCTTGTCATCCCGAGCGTAGGCGCGTAGCGCCGTAGTCGAGGGACGAGTGAACGGCGTAGGCTGGGCGCTCGCGCAAAAGGATGGTAAAGCCTCGCGTCGGTGGTTCGACGTCGCGCCTTCGGCGCTATGCTCACCATGACAGCGTTTGTCATCCTGAGCGTAGCGAACGCAGTGAGCGAAGTCGAAGGACCTCTACGCGGCGATTGCAGCGAACACGTCGGTGGTTCGACTGCGCGCTCGCTGCGCTCGTGCTCCGCTCACCATGACATGCGCTCGTGCTCCGCTCACCATGACAGCGTTTGTCATCCTGAGCGTAGCGAACGCAGTGAGCGAAGTCGAAGGGCGGCTACGCGGCGATTGCAGCGAACACGTCGGTGGTTCGACTGCGCGCTCGCTGCGCCCGTGCTCCGCTCACCATAACATGCGTTGCGCTTCGCTCACCATGACACTCCTTGCGCCTAGCTTGACAGGCGCGGTGCGACGCAGGTGCCGATTGCCCGGCAGACGAGCAGCGGTTCTGCGAGCACGTCGGCGGCGCTCGGCGAGCGCTCAGAGCGCGCCTCGATGATCTTGTATGCCGAGAACTCCATGCGGCGCGAGCGATTGCCGACGGCGAGAATCTTGCCCGTCGCTTCGACGTAGTCGCCGGCGTAGACGGGTGCAAGAAACTCGACGCTCTCGTATCCGGCGAAAAGCCCTTCATCCCCGTCGGTTCTGATCATCAACTCGGTTGCGACGTCGCCGAAGAGCGCGAGGACGCGCGCGCCGTCGACAAGGTTACCGCCGTAGTGAGCGTCCCCTGCGCCGAATCGCACGCGGATCAACGCGCTAATGCCGTCTTCGCCTCTTGCCATAACTCCTCGAGTCGCTCGATGCCGAGGTCGCCGATCGACGTGTTCTCGCCGGCCGCGCGCCTTTCCATGTACGCAAATCGCTCTTTGAACTTCTGATTCGCTGCGCGTAGAGCACTCTCCGCGTCAATTCGCAGCACGCGTGCGACGTTCACGAGCGTGAAGAGCACGTCGCCGAGCT
>DAHUYK010000067.1 GCA_027315245.1 Vulcanimicrobiota bacterium
CTTCGCTAGCTCCGAGATCGTCAAGGTGCCCTGAACCGCGGCGATGGCCACCTTTGCTTTGAATGCCGGAGAATGATTCCGGCGAGCGCGTCGTGTCAAGATCTGCTCCTTTTCTGAAGGCGTCTTCCCCTTCGACGGAGCGGATTCATCACTTAGGAGGCTGTTCGATTAACCGGGGCCACCTCTACCACGTATGCGATCTGGTGAAAGTAGCGTAACTCTGTTCCTACTTGGAATCCCGTTCACCGTCGCGTGTGCTCCCGAATTGCTCGCGGTGGCTCTAAGAAATTCGCCACCTGAGGCCGGTGAGGGGTTTGGATACCTGCTCTTTGTGATCGGCGCGGCGGCGGTAGTAGTGACAGGTCCCCTGGGGGGTGTTCTTTTGAATCCCCTCGTTCGCAGTGCTAAAGTGAGTTTGGCCGCTTATGTCGTATTGCTTATGATCGCATCAGGGCCCATTTTCTATTTTGAAGCAACGGCGCACGCGGTGTCCGTTCTTCCCCTTATCGTCGCTTCACCGGCAACTGGAGCCGCTATACTCGTGGCCTGGTATCTATGCTATGCGGTCGTATCCCATGTGCTCGCAAGACGTACGCCTTCAGCCGCAATTGCCGGAACGGTGGGCTGGGCTCTGGTAACCGTCGGAAGCATTGCGGCGGCCGTTGCGCGCGCTTAAGGATAAGCTTGATCGATCGAGGCGTCGGGCGCAGTTTTCGCGGTTTTGAGAATTAGCTAGTGCGCCTTGACGTAGAAGTGATCCGTGATCACCATGCCCTGCGGGAGATCCGCGACGGTGCAGGTGATGCGGTACTCTCCGGTGCGTGCACGCACGTCGGCGGTCACGAGATACGTGCCGTCACCGTTGTTCGTGGACTGAATCTCTCCTACCCGGGCGCCGCGCATGAACGGTTCTGCAGGCTCCCCTGATGCGAGGTAGGACGTGGCTTGCAACGTATTGCCGTGAGCGAGCGCGTAGAGATAGGCGCGAACGACCGCATTGGGATCGTCGGTTTGCATGCCGCGAACGCGCGGCGCTGCCGGCGTCTGCGCAGGGCGCGGGCTTGCCGTAACGACGACGGGCAACGGCGGCGGAACGCTGCTCGTTGCAAGCGGCCGTACCGATGGGCGCGCGATCTGCGCGGGCGTGAGCAGTGCGGTGACGACCGGTGCAGGCGACGGTGTCGGCAGCGGCGTTGCGGGCGCGGGGTCAGGCGTCGGACGCGGCGTCGCTGAAGACGTGGGCGTTGACGAAGGACTTGCTTTCGGATGCGGCGTGTGACGCGGCCGTATGAAGGGCGTCGGGCTCGGAATGAGCGTCGGCGCGGGAACAGGCGTTACGAACGATGGGCTCACCGGCGGCGGCGCAACGGGACCGCGATTCCCAAAAAAGTGCGCGAGGAGACCCCCGAGCAGCAATCCGGCGAAGATGACGATGATCACGAGCGGGATGACCGGAAGTCCTCCGCCTTCGTGCTGCTCTTCGTCACCGCGGCGGCGGCGCGGCGTGTAGCGCATGTCGGTATACTTTCTACGCGACGGCGGCAGGCGGCTCCTCGGGAGACGCAAAAGCACGATAGCGTGATCCGCGTGAGGATTCCGCTCGACACCGGTGCCGTCGCCCGCGGCGCAGAGGTCTTTGCGGCCGCCACGCCGTTGCGCGTCCGCGAGCTGCTCGCGCTTGCCGTGCGCGAAGCCATCGGAGAGCTAGCGCCGGCCGACAAACTCTTTCGCAGCGTGCAACGGACGGTGAGCGGGCTTCGTGCCGGGGAGTACACGCTGCACATCGACGGGCGCGTCTTTGCGGATCCCGATGCGGTCGTCGTGTGCGACCGCACCGCCGACTTGCGCTTCTTCGTGCGCGACCGAACGCCGAAAGCGGTGGCCTAGGACCCTACAAGCTCCTAGGCTCCGGACTGCGGCATGGACAGTTCCGTGAACATCGCGTTCGGCCACGCGAAATCCGCTCGTGTGAAGTGCGCCGGATCGTTCGGATCGAACGATTCGTGCAGGACGTGGCTCCCCGTATCGGAGTTGGCGAGATAGCGGAGAACGCGCGCCTTCTCGGCGGGATCGATGCTCGTGAGCGCCTCGACGATAAGCGAGAGGGGCCACACGTAGCCGCGCGGCGTGTGGGCGCTGCCGATTCCCGCGGCGTCCTTACCTTGATAGTAGTACGGATCGTTCGGGGAAAGAACGAAGCGGCGCGTCGCTTGGTAGATGGAGTCGTGGACGTCGAGGTATCCGATGTACGGCGCTGAGAGCAACGACGGAACGTTGGCGTCGTCCATGAGATTCGCGTGGCCGAGCCCGTCGACTTCGTACGCATAGATGCGCCCGTAATGCGGCACAAAGACGATGCCGTAGCGCTCAATTGCATCGTGCACCTGCACGCTCAAGCCCCACGCTTCCTCGGCGAGCCGCTCGTCGTGGTAGACCTGCTTCTCGATGGCGCTCAAGTGCTCGAGCTCGACGACCGCCATCATGTTCTGCGGGATATTGTAGGGAAACTGCGCGGGATCGTCCGACGGCCGGAAGCCCGTCCAAATCATGCCCGTGTAGCCGAACGGCATGCCGTCGTCCCCGCCGAGCAGCGACGCGCTTCGGTAATGAGACCGGGTAGCGTGATGCTGCTCGTCCCTCAGCACGCGCAGAACGAGCGCATACGTTTTGCGCATGGCTGGGGTGAAGGCCGACGTGTCACCGGTTACACGCCAGTACTCGTACGCTAGCCGGATAGGGTAGAGCAGCGAGTCCACCTCGAACTTGCGCTCCCCCACGTGATAATCGGCCGTAAATGCGTTCGCGTACGGGTCGATCTCGATGTAGCGGCCCTGTCGCTCGATCGCACCACGCAGCATAGACCGGATCTCGGGCTTCGTTCGCGCTTGGTCGATGTAGGCTAAGAGCACCGCGCTGGAGTCGCGCAGCCACTCCATGTCGATGTCGCCGCTCGACACGAAGGTGGTGCCATCCGGCTCGACGATGGCGTGCTTGCTGTACGTCTCGTTGATCGCGTTGTTGTAGATCTTCCAGAGCGTCGGCGCATCGCCCGGGGACATGCTGACCGCGAGCAAGGCAAAAAGGACCACACACAAAAGGACGCTCTGCCGGCGCACCGGTTGCAGCATGTTGTGTAGTATGATGAGACTCGTGGGGGAAATAATCCTTCGAAGCATGCTCGCGGCCGTGGCAGTCGTCGCCTTGCGCGCGCACGGCACGTCGCAGATTCACTACCGGACCGCCGGCGAGGACCTCTATCGCGTCGGCAGCACGCCGCCGACGTACATCAGATACACGGGAACGCAAGTGCTTTCGCTACGCCGGGACGGCGCCGGCCTCTCCTTCACGGCGCAGGCCCTCTGCCGGCGCACCGATCCTGCTGGGACGACGACCGAGCGGGCTCGCTTCGTTCAAGAGCTGCTCGCCGACGGAACCTTCAGCGATCGCGTCGACGACGACCCCGACTTCCTGACAATTCTCAATCAACCGTTTGCGGTTCGACTCGATGCGACGACGATTCACGACCTCGAAGAGCTCCACGCGCCCGTGCCGTTTTCGGCTGCCTCTCCGGTGGGCAGCGGCAGTCTAAACGGCGCCCTGCGCCCGGGCATCCCGGGAATTCTCGAGGGCCATCACGTCGTAGGCGTCCAGTTTGAGGCCGACGGCAGCGTCAACGGCCCACTCCAGGGCCACGATGCCACCATCGCGGGCCGCATCCATCTCGACGGCACTGCGTATTATGATGCGCGTCAGGCGCTTCTCCTGGCACTCGATGCGCGGCTCACGATCGACGGCGTCCTCAGCGGCGCGCACCTTGCGGCGGTGCCGGTGCGAATCGTCTACGACAGAACCATCAAAGTCGACTGAGGAGCTGTACTTCCAGAGGATGCGCGAACGGTTGCTCGCGCAGTTCCGTCAGGGGTGTGAAGGCTAGGTGATTCTGATGGCAGTCGACGAGCATTTCGATGCCCCGTCGCGCCGAGCCGGTCTCAGCGACGTACTTTTCAAGCTTCTTGCGGAAGTATGCGCGCGGATCGCGCAGCACACGCGCATAGTATGGATCGCTCGTGAGACCTTCCGCGCGGACGCCTTCTCTGGGCACGAGCCACACGAAGTACGGATCCTCATGGAGCCTGTAGCCGATGAGAACGAGAGGAATTGCACGCGCGGAGTCGAGGTCCGGCAGAAAACTGCACATAGTGTACGCGTCGAACGAGATGTCTCCAATAAAAACGCCCGGCTGCGTACGCAGTTCGGGCGAGGGGACAACCTCCGGCAGCATCCGGTGTTGCGTCATGGAGCGAGCTTCCCCGCACCGCCGCGGGAACCTCCGTGCCCTCGCGTGAAACTCCGGCTCCGGGACCAGCGGTTCGAGGCTGTAGATGAGCGCGCTCGCACCGCTCCTTCAAGGAGCCTTCGTGTCACCTGCCGTTCGACCCGCACGTGCCGCAGGCAAGCGGCGAGTCAAGGGTGCCGTGGCGAGCGTCGAAACCTTCGATGCCATCGTCGATGAGTACCAGCGGCGCCTCTACGGTTTCGCGCTGCGCATGACCGGGAACCGCGAAGACGCCGAGGAGATCGTCCAGGATGCCTTCGTCCGAGCCTACCGCGCGCTCGGCAAGATGCCTGCAGAGCAGCGTCGCGGGTTGCGTCTGCAGCCATGGCTCTACACGATTACGCTGAACGTCACGCGCAACCGGCTGCGCACGAAGCGACCCTCGAACGTTGCACTCGACGCGCTGACCGACCCGGACGCGCTCCTGAAGCATTCCGACGAACGGCCCGCACGGCCCGAGACCATCGTCGAGCAGAACGCCGACGTTGCCGCTGTCGAGCAGGCACTTTTGCAGCTCCCGATGCACTTGCGCGCGGCTGCGACGCTGCGCTTTATCGAAGGTCGCAGCCATCCGGAGATTGCCGAGATACTCCACCAACCCATTGGAACGGTGAAGTCGCACGTCCATCGCGCCGTCCGCATCCTTCGCCGCATCTTGGGGCCGCAAGTCGGCCGTTTCACCCCTCAAGGAGCACCTACTCATGCGATGTCGTGACATCGAAGCGCTGTGGGACGAAACCCGCGGTATCTGCGAACGCTCGCTCAAGGCAGAACTGGCGACCCATCTTCGGGCTTGTCCGCACTGCCAGAACCTTTACGAAGAGTGCGAAGGCGTCGCGTACTGTCTCGCGTGCTTGCCGCCTCCGGAACCTGCGTGCGATCTCGCTCGTCGCGTTCTCGAACACGTCGCCCTGTTGCGGCTTCGCATGCGCAGCGACCCCGTCGTTCTCACGTCGACGCGCACGCCGGTGGGCCGTCTCTACGTTGGCTTCAAGGGCCAGCGCATCGCATATCTCGGCTTCGATACCGGCGGCGGATTCGATTCCGTCCGCGCACGCGTCCAGCAGCGTCTCCGCCGGCCGGTCGTGCGCGGCCAGGCTCCAGAGTGGCTCGCCGCCACCCTCGACCGCTTCTTTCGGACGTGGCGTGTCGACGATCGCATCGTCGACATCAGCGACCTCACAGCGTTCGAGCAGGCCGCACTGCGCGCCGCGGCGACGATCCCTCCCGGCCAGGTGCGTTCCTACGGCTGGGTCGCGACGCAGATGGGCAAACCGAGGGCGGCGCGGGCCGTCGGACGCGTCATGGCGCGCAATCCCCTCCCGCTCTTCTTCCCGTGTCATCGCGTCGTGGACTCCTCCGGAGCGCTGCACAACTATCTCTACGGCCTGTCGATGAAGCGCCGGCTGCTCGAGATGGAAGGGTATCGGCGCGCGCAGTAACTAAATCCGGCAAAAGCCGATGAGCGACCCACGGATACGCGCAATACCAGACGTGCACGGGCACGCAAAGGGCGAACACCGGCCGTTCGCCGAGGAACGCCCCATCGCGTACTCCGCGAGGATGCTCTTCCTGTGGTTCTACCATGCCTGCCAGCGAGGCTGGCCGCGCTTTCTCATGGTGAGTGACCACGTCAACTTCCTCACCTTCGAAGATCCCGGCGCCGTACACACGGTCCGCCGCGCGCTCAAGCTCGCCGAGGCCGGCGACGTGCACGGCGCTGCCGAGACAGCGGACGTCGACGTCGCTCCTGCGCGCGCCGTCTCCGAGGCGCTGCGCAAGGGTATGCGCTTCTCGGTCGGTGTCGAGATCGATTCCGATCCTCGCTCGCGTCCGGACGCGCAGAACATCGTCGACGCGATGCGTCCGGACGGCCTCATTCGCTCCGTTCACTTTCTCACCATCGACCATCCGGAGAAGGGTTCCGACTGGCCCTGGCCCTTCGACAACCCCGAGTTCGCGGAGTTCTTTGCGACCGTGGGGACGGCGCGCACGTGGGAGATGTACGTCGCCAAGCTCCTCGATGAAATCGAGAAGCTCCCCGGGCAGATCGTCGGTCATATCTACGCTCCCGCGGTCTTCGGCCACTGGCCGGAGAACAAAAAACTCGACGAGTACGAGAACAAAATCCTCGACGCGTGCGCCCGGCGCGGCATGGCGATCGAACTGAACACGCGCTTCCTCTACCGCGAGCATCCCGAGGAGCAGCGCAAGCGTCACCTCGACGCATATCGCCGCTTGCTGCGTAAGGCAAAGGCCAAGGGCGTTCTCGTCGCCATCGGCTCCGATGCCCACAGTCCTAAAGATCAGGGCGCAGGATTCGACGCCGTGCTCAAACTGCTCGACGAGTGCGGCATCAACGAACTCGCGTTCCCGGTGAGCGGCCGCCTCGCACGCGTTGCGCTTCGCGCTACGCGCGAGCACCTCGAAAAGGCGCGGCGCAGGCCCGAGCGTCCGCACGCTCCCGGCAGCAGCATCACCGGATACGGCCGAGCCGAACTCGGACTTCCAGAGGAGAGCGAGAGCGCGCGAGCCCTACGCCTTGGCGGCGCGCGCGCCGCACGCGCAGGAGGGCCAAAGCGCAAAACGACCGCGCGCCGGAGCGCCGAATCGGCTGCTTCGTCCTCGAAGGCGCGAGCTGCGAAAGCTTCGAAGCCGGTCAAGAAGACCACGCCCGTGCAGAAGGCGCCACCCGCGAAGAAAACGGCATCGGTAAAGAAAGCGGCGCCCGCGAAGAAGGCTGCGCCCGCCAAGAAGCAAGCGGCTGTGCGCAAGAAGAGAGTCGTGTCAAAGCCGCGCATCGTGAAGAAGGCGCCGAAGCGGAAAGTGGCCGTGAAGACGACGGCGAAGCCGAAGAAGCTCGCGAAGAAGGCTGCGCCCAAAAAGAAGGCCGCCATCTCACGCAATACGAGAAAGCCGGTCAAAAAGAAGACGGTCAAGCGCCGGCGCTAGGAGCCGAAGAGGGGAGCCACGATGGCGGAGATCTCACGCCTGCGTAACGTTGTGTTCGTCGGTCCACACCACGCCGGCAAGACGACACTGGTGGAAGCGGTTCTCGCGCACTGCGGCGCGGTCGCACGTCGCGGCTCCATCTCCGACGGCACGACGGTCACGGACCACGAACCAGAGGACGTCGCGCACGCGCAGAGCACGACCGTCGGATTCGCGCACTGTACCGCAGACGGCATCGATCTCACGATCGTCGATACGCCCGGGTTCATCGACTTCTTCGAAGAGACACGCATGGTGCTCGCCGGCGTCGATGCTGCCGTCATCGTCGTTGAAGCCGACCCCGAGCGCATCGTACAGACGCGCGGTCTCGTCGATGCCATCGAGGCGTTGGGGTTGCCGCATCTCTTCGTCGTCTCGAAGATGGATCGTCCCGGCGCTGACTTCGCAGGCAGCCTCGCCGCCTTGCAGGCGGCATACGGCCGTCACGTCATTGCAGAGCACGTGCCCATCGGTACCGCCGAGTCGTTCTCCGGCTACATCGATCTCGCACAGATGAAGGCGTTCGGCCTCGACGGGGGTGCCGAACGCGAGAACGAGGTCCCGGGTGCGATGGCCGACGCCGCTCGGCGCGCGCGCGAGCAGCTGCTCGAGGCGATGGCCGACTTCGACGACGCGCTCATGGAGGAACTGCTCGAAGGAAAGGAGCCACCGCTCGAAGAGGTGGAGCGCGACCTTTGCTCCGAGTGCTCGCACGACCAGATCATTCCCGTGCTCGCGGCCTCCGCAGCCACAGGCATCGGGGTAGCAGCCGTCGTGCGCGCGATGGAACGTTGGTTTCCTTCACCCGAAGATCGGCCCGGCGTTGATGCGGAAGGCCGGGCTATCGCTCCCGATGCGGCCGCGCCACTCGTCGCACACGTCATCAAAACGTCCATTCATCCGCAGTCAGGGAAGATTTCAGTCGTCCGCGTCCTCGCCGGCTCGATGAAAGCCGACGCCACACTCACCGATGTAAGCAAAGGTGACGAGCGGGTGCGTTCTGGTGGCCTCTACCGGCTCCAAGGCAAGAAGCAGGAGGCAATTGCAGAGGCAGGTCCCGGCTCCATCGTGGCCGTGGCGCGCTTGGAGCCCGTCGCGACCGGCGACACCCTCACCGCCGGGCAGAAGGTGCTCTTGCCGCGCGTGATACGCTCGGCGCCGGTCTTCGCCGTCGCGATCAAACCCAAGGAACGTATGGACGAAGCGAAGATTTCGCAAATGCTTGCTCGCATCGTCGATGAAGACCCGTCGCTTTCGCTCGGCCGGGCGGACGTGACGAACGAACTGCTTCTTCTCGGGTGCGGGGAGCAGCATGTGACCGTAGCGGTCGAGCGCCTCTCGCGCAAGTATAAGGTTGAAGTAGAAATCGCGTCACCGACGATCCCCTATCAAGAGACGATCACCGCACCGACGGAAGTGCACTCGCGCTACAAGCACCAGACCGGCGGCCATGGGCAGTTCGGTGACGTCTGGCTGCGCTTCGAGCCGCGCGACCGGGGCGCAGGCGTCACGTTCGAAGAGAAGATCGTGGGCGGCGTCGTGCCCCGCCAGTTCATCCCGGCCGTCGAAAAAGGCGTCCGCGAGGCGCTGCAGCACGGCCCGAGCGGATATCCCGTCACCGACGTGCACGTGACGCTCTTCGACGGCCAATACCACGACGTCGATTCGAGCGAGCAGTCGTTCAAGACGGCGGCGGGCATGGGCGTCCGGGAGGCCCTTCCGAAATGCCGTCCGGTCGTCCTGGAACCGATAGTCCGCGTCGCCGTCATCGTGCCGACGGCCTATACGTCGACCGTGATACAGCAGTTAACCGGAAAGCGCGGACAGATTCTCGGTATGAAACCGGCGGAGCGGGCGGGCGTCGACGAGGTGGAGGCCGACGTCCCGCAGGTCGAGATGTCGCGCTACATTACCGAGCTGCGAACGGGAACGCAAGGACTGGGCACGTTCTCGTGGAGACACGAGCGCTACGATCCGGTTCCCAGTAATCGTGTCGGCGGGAAGGCCGCCGTATGACGCGTGCCGTAGCGCTCGCGGCCCTGGCGGCATCGCTCGCCGGCTGTACGCGGGCGGGCGGCGGCGTCGCGAACGGCCGCCACTCGTGGACGCAGCCGGAGGTTCTCCGCGTCGCCATTCAGCAAGACCTCAAGAATCTCAACCCGCTGCTGAACTCGAACACGACCGACGTGCTCGTCGCCTCGCTCATGTTCGAGCCGTTGATCTCAGCGAATGACCGCGGGCAAGACGTGCCGATGCTCGCCGCCGTCGTGCCGACGATGGCGAACGGCGGCATCAGCAAGAACGGCCTTACGATTACCTATCATCTGCGGCACAACGCGTACTGGACCGACGGCGTACCGGTGACGAGCCGCGACGTCAAGTGGTCGTGGCAAGCGATCATGAACCCGAATAACAACGTGATCTCGCGGCACGGCTACGACGAGGTGCGCTCGGTCGATACGCCCGATCGCTACACTGTGGTCGTGCATCTCAAAGAGCGCTTCTCACCGTTCGTCGACACGTTCTTCGCCCCGAGCGACCAGCCGTATCCGGTGGCGCCGGCGCACGTACTCGACAAGTATCCCAACATCAACGAGATTCCGTTCAACAACGACCCGAACGTGAGCGACGGTCCGTTTCGCTTCGGTGCGTGGTCGCATGGGGACCACATCACCTTGCTCGCGAACGATCGCTTCTTCATGGGCAAGCCCCATCTGCGGCGCATCGTGCTCCATATCGTTCCCGACGAAAATACATCGGTGAACCTGCTTGGCTCGCATGCCGTTGATTGGATCTTCCAAGCATCCATCGAGACGTATCCGCAGGTAAGCCGCCTGCCGGACGTTCGCGACGTCTGGATGAACGTCAACGGATACGAAGACATTCAACTGAACGACGCGCGGCCGTTTCTGCGCGACGTTCGGGTGCGGCGCGCCATCGCCTACGCCATCAATAAGCAGCAGCTCATCGCGACGCTCACGTACGGCCAAGAGCATGAGGCGACGGAGGACATTCCCGACTGGATGTGGGCGTTCAACCCGAACGTCCGGTCGTATCCGTACGACGTCGCGAAAGCGCGATCGCTGCTCGAACAAGCCGGCTGGCGTCCAGGTCGCAACGGCATCATGGAGAAGAACGGGAAACCGCTCGTTCTGACCGAGGTGACCGACAACTCGAACGTCACGCGCCGAAAAGAGTCGATTATCGTCCAGAACGACCTGCGCAGCGCCGGAATCGAGGCGCAGCTCCACTACTACGCGGGCGATGTGCTCTTTGCGCCCGCCGGGGAGGACGGCATCTTGCAGCTTGGCCGCTTTGACCTCAGCTTGGCGGGGTGGTTCTCTGGAATCGACCCGGACGACAGCTCGCAGTACATGTGCAAGAACTTCCCGCCGGGCGGCTACAACTACGACCGCTACTGTAGCGCCGCGATGGACGCCGCGGAAAAAGATGCGCTCACGCATTTCGACCGGGCGGCGCGCAAGGCGGCGTACGCGCGCACGCAGCAGTTGCTGCACGACGACATGCCGGAGATTTTCGTTTTTTGGTATCGTTACCAGGAACCGATCAGCGTCGACTTCAAAGGCTTCGATCCCAACCCCGTGGAGGAGGCGTGGAACGCATGGCAATGGAGCATTTAGGATCGCCTGACCAACCCGTCGGCCCCCTTCCGGAGCTCATCTGGCTCAAGAAGATCATTCTCGATCGCGCCCTTACCCGGGGCGACTACGTGCTGGCGGGAGGCGTGCGCAGCGACTACTACATCGACAAGTTTCAACTCTTCAGCGATCCGCACGTGCTGCGCCGTATCGCGCGCCTCTTTACGCCGCTCATCGCACAGGCGAATCCGGATCTCATCGGCGGGACCGAGCTCGGAGGCGCGATCGTTGCGACCGCGGTCTCGCAGTTGTCCGGTATTCCGATGATGGTCGTTCGCAAAAAGCCGAAGGGCTATGGTGCGTTTCCCAACGAGTACGTTGAAGGCCCGTACGAGCGCGGCGATCACGTCTTGCTGCTCGAAGATATCGTGAGCAATGGCGGTGAGCTGCTCGCAGCGAAGGCGCGTTTGGAAGAGCTTGGCCTGCGCGTCACCCCGTGCGCCGTCATCAGCCGCGGCCTCGCGCCGGTACACGCGCTCATCTCGTTCTCGCTTCCGCGCGGACGAGCACCGGAAAACTAGCCCTGGCAGCGCGGCTAGCGTTGCGAGAGGTAGTCCAGCACCTCTTGCGCATGGCCGTCGGCGTTGACCTTCGGCCAGACTTTCACGATGGTGCCCGTGGCATCGATCACGAACGTCGAACGCTGAATCCCTTTGTACGTCTTGCCGTAGTTCTGCTTGTCGACGATGACGCCGAAGGCATCGCATAGCTTCGAATCAGGGTCAGAGAGCAGCGGGAACGTCAGGGAGTACTTCTTCTTGAACTTCTGGTGCGACGCGACTGAGTCACGGCTTACGCCGGCGACGCGCACCCCTTTTCGCTTGAAGCGCGCCAAGAGGTCTCGAAACTGTGATGCCTCGTTGGTGCAGCCTGGCGTATCGTCCTTCGGATAGAAATAGAGCACGAGCGCGCCGTTGAGAAAATCCGTTGTTTTGACGCGCTTGCCGGAATCGTCTTCGAGCGTCACGACTGGGAGCTTGTCGCCTTCGGAGAGCATGGCGCTGCCTTTCGCGGTATACTCGCAGCGATGCCTCCCCATCCGCTCGCTCTGACGCTCGCGCGCCGTCTCCCCGCCGGTGCGTGTATCGTCGATTTCGGCACCGGAGCCGGCCGTAACGTGGCTGCACTACGCGAGCTCGGCTTCGGCGTGGTCGAGGTCCCCGACGCCGAGGCCGCAGGCGCCGCAGCGTTGCGAGCGCTACTGGAACGCTTCGACGCCGGCATCGCGACGCACGCTCTTTTGCACGGAATGCCGCAGAGCGTCGCCGAGCGCATCGATATGCTCTCGCGGAGGCTCGCCCCCAATGGTCTCTTCGCCGCGACGTTCGCATCGCGGCGGGACGCCCGATACGGCTGTGGCGATCGCATCGCCGACCAAACGTTCGCCCCGCGAGACGGCGACGAGCGCGGGGTGCCGCACGTCTATTACGACGAAGCTTCCTTACGCGCCGTGTTGGCGCCTTATTTTCACGTCGAGTCCCTCGAGGAGCGCAGCGTCGACAGCTTCGCCGGCTCGTGGGCGCATCCGACTATGCAGCTTCGCGGCGCGGTACACTGGCTGCTCCTCGCGAGAAGACGAGAGGTTCAGTAGCGCGGGAGCGTCGAATCGACGCGCTCGGCGTACGCATCGATGCCGCCCGCTACGCTATAGACGTTCCTGAAGCCGCTGCGCGTGAGGAGTTCCGCGGCAAACGCGCTGCGATTGCCCGAGTGACAGAGCACTGCGATCTCGGCATGCGAATCCAACTCTGGCAAACGGGCGGCCAGTTCGGCAAGCGGCATGTGCACTGCGTTCGGGAGGGACGCCAGGGCCACTTCACGCGGCGTTCGCACGTCGAGCAGCACGAATGCCTTACCGTCGGTACGCCAGCGAGCGAGTTCTTCGACGGAGATCTCCGTCACGGACGTTCGCCCGCGATGAGGTTCTCCATTGGACTCGACGCACTCGCATAGAGACGCTTCTCCATGCGCCCCGCGAGATAGGCCATGCGTCCCGCTTCGACCGCGTGTCGCATCGCAGCTGCCATGAGCACCGGGTCGCGTGCAGCCGCGATGCCCGTGTTCATGAGCAGTGCGTCGACGCCAAGCTCCATCGCAATGGCCGCATCGGATGCGGTGCCGACCCCGGCGTCCACGATGACCGGAACGCGAGCGCGCTCTTTGATGATACGGATGGAATACGGATTGCAGACGCCCAAGCCGCTGCCGATCGGCGCGGCGAGCGGCATCACCGCCGCGCAGCCGATCTCTTCGAGCTGCTTGCAGAGAATCGGATCGTCACCGATGTAGGGAAGAACGACGAAGCCGTCGCGTACGAGACGCTCGGCGGCCTCCAATGTGGCGCGAGGATCGGGATGCAGCGTCTCCGCATCGCCGATGACTTCGAGCTTGATCAAATCGGTTTCGAGCAACTCGCGCGCCAACTGCGCCGTGAGAACTGCGTCCTTTGCTTCGTAACAGCCCGCCGTGTTCGGAAGCAGCGTATAGTGCGAGCGATCGATGTAGTCGAGCAGCGTCTTGCCGCTAGGATCGTCGAGGTTAATGCGCCGGATCGCCACGGTCACCATCTCGGCGCCGCTCGCAGCGTGTGCTGCCTGCATGACGTCGGGGGACGGATACTTTCCCGTGCCGACGATGAGCCGCGAAGCGAACTCATGCGTTCCGATTTTTAGTTTGCTGTCCGGCATACGACTCCGTTCGCTTCGCGCCGGAGTTTATCCTGAGCGTAGTCCACGAAGGGGACGGAGACGAAGGGCTCGGGATGACACGGCGCCTTACCCCCCAGCGACGGCTTTGATGATTTCAACGCGGTCACCTTGAGAGAGTTCGTGCTCGGCGTACGCCGATCGAGGCACGACGTGCTCGTTGCAGGCGACCGCAATGCCGCTCTGTTCGAGATCGAGCCCGGCGATCAGGTCCGCCACGGTTGCTCGGGCCGAAACGTCGCGTTCCCTTCCGTTCACCGTCACTCGCATACTACATTGCCGTGTATACCGGTCCGCCGCCACCCTCCGGCGGGACCCACGTGATCACTTGGTACGGATCGGCGATGTCGCACGTTTTGCAGTGCACGCAGTTCGTAAAGTTGATCTGAAGCCGCCCGTCGACGACGCCGTCGCGAACCTCGAAGAGCGGCTCGTAGACGGCTGCGGGGCAGAAGTATTTGCACGGATTGCCGTACTCGAGCGTGCAGCGATCGCGGCAGACGTTCGTCTGCACGTGAAGATGACACGGCTGATCCTCGTCGTGCATCGTCGCCGAACTGTAGACGTCGGTGAGCCTGTCGAAGGTCAGCACTCCGTCGATTGGGGCGCGCGGCGCGACGAGCGGTGAAGGGCCGCGCTTCTCCATCACCGCGTAGCCCGGTTTGCCGTGCAAGCGATCGACGACGCCGAAGCCGCGCCCTCCAGTAACGCTCGCAAGCCCGGCATTGAGCATGCCGAAGACGAGCCCACGTTCGAATCCTTGGTGAAAGTTGCGCGCCAGACGCAGCTCCTCGTACGCCCACGAGCCGCGGAAGCGCTCTTCGTAGGTCGCGAGCGTCGCGGCATCGTAGCGGCCCGCTTCGAGCGCGTCCCATGCCGTCTGCGCCGCGAGCATTCCCGATTTCATCGCAAGGTGGACTCCCTTGAGTCGCATCCCGTTCAGAAAACCGCCGGAGTCACCGGCGATCATGAGCCCGTCGGCGTAGAGACGCGGCATCGCGAAGAGGCCGCCCTCGGGAATTGCTTTTGCACCGTAGCGCACGAGCTTCGCGCCGTTCAGCATCGCTGCGATCGCCGGGTGTCGCTTCAGAAGCTGAAGCATGTTGTGCGGATCGGTTGTGGGATCGTGCGCATCGAGCCCCGTGACCATACCGACGTCGAGCACGTCGCCCGCCATGCCGTAGATGAAAGCTCCTCCGAACGTCTGCGACGGGAGCGGATAACCGAGCATGTGAGTGACGCTGCCGGCTTGCACGGTGCCCGGAGCGCACTGCCACAGTTCCTTGACGCCGAGCGCATAGACCATCGGTTCGCGCCCGTCGCACAGGCCAAGCCGCGAGATCGCCTGTTTGGTGAGCGTTCCCAACGGGCCTTCGCCGAGCACGACGATCTTCGCGATGAGATCCGCGCCCGGTTCGTAGTTCGACTTCGGCTTCCCGTCGCGGTCGAGTCCCTTGTCGCCGGTTCGCACACCGGCGATCCGGTCACCGTCCCATAGAAGTTCTTGCCCCGGAAAGGCCGGAAAGACTTGCACGCCCGCATCTTCCGCACGTCCCGCGAGCCATTTTACGAGCTTCTGCAGCGACGCGACGTACTTGCCGTGATTTCGCAGCGGCGGTGGCGTGAACGGCGCCTTGATCTTCTGTGACCGCGTGAGATACCAGAGCTCGTCGCGCGTCACCGGCGCCTCGACGGGAACGCCGTGCTCGCGCCACCCCGGATCGAGTTCGTCGAGTGCGCGCGGATCGAGAACGGCGCCGGAGATCGCGTGGTTCCAGATCTCCGCCGCCTTTTCGATGACGAGAATCTCCAGCGTTCGGTTCGCGGCCTTCGCGCGTTCCCCGAGCGCGATTGCACCGGCGAGGCTCGCCGGGCCGGCTCCGACAAAAAGCACAGCGATTTCGAGGCGTTCGCGCTCCGGCATTGCGCTACAGTGGTTCGCGGGGAGTACGGTCGTTACTGCCGTATCACGCTTCCATGAAGATCCAGATCGGCGTCATGGGCTCCTCCGGCGGAAGCATTTCCGAACAGACACTCGAGCTGGCGCGCCGCTTGGGCCGCCGCATCGCAGAGCGCGACTGCACGATCGTCACCGGCGCGTGCCCCGGGCTCCCGCACGCCGCGGTTCTCGGTGCGCACGAGGCAGGCGGCGCGAGCCTCGGCGTCTCGCCCGCCCTGACGCGCGAAGAGCATACCGAGCTCTATCATTCGCCGATTCAGCCGTACACGACGATGGTCTTCACCGGATCGGGCTTGATGGGCCGCGAAACGCATAACATTCACAGCTCCGATTTCGTGCTCTTCGTCGGCGGCAGAAGCGGCACGCTTGGCGAGTTCTGCATCGCGTACGACGAAGGAAAGCTCATCGGCGTGCTCGCGCGTTCGGGCGGCATTGCGCAGCACATCGACGAGGTGCAGCGCTTGGTCGAAAAGGAGACCGGAGCGGTCATCATTGCGGAGGACAACCCGGAGATGCTCGTCGACCGGTGCCTCGAGATCTACTGCAAGAACGACCTGCCAACGTCGGTCGCTCTCAACGTCCGTGGCTGAGATTACGTTCGTCGGCGCCGCGGGCACTGTCACCGGAAGCAAACATCTGTTGACGATCGGAGGTCGCCACGTCTTCGTCGACTGCGGTCTGTTCCAAGGAGTGAAAGCGATCGCTGCGCTCAACGACGCGCCCCTTCCCGTCGAGCCCGACGACGTGGAAGCTGTAGTCGTAACGCACGGGCACCTCGATCACATCGGCTATCTTCCGCGCCTCGTCCGCGATGGTTTCTCAGGGCCAATCTACTGCACGCCGCCGACCCAGGCGCTCATGCAGATCGTCCTGGACGATGCTGCACATCTGCAGCGGCAGTTCCACGCTCGCGGCCTAGAGCATGAACGTCCGGCGACTCCCGCCTATTACGACGAACGCGACGTCGCGCGCACGATGCGGCTCGTGCGCCCCATCTCTCTGGCGGCGCCGTTCGACGTCTTGCCGAACGTGCATGCGACGTATCACAATGCGGGACACGTCATCGGGTCGGCGTTTGCGGCATTTGAGTTGGAAGGCAAGCGCCTCGTCTTCTCCGGCGATCTCGGCCGCTATGGCCGTCCGCTGCTCTATGATCCGGATCCGCTTGGAACAGCCGACGCAGTCGTCTGTGAATCGACGTATGCGGACCGCGAGCACCCCGCCGATCCGCTCTCCGAGTTGCAGAACACGCTGCTCGCCGGCATCGCACGCGGCGGCGTCATCGTTATGCCAGCATTTGCCGTCGAGCGCACGCAAGATCTTCTTCTTGCCGTTGCCGAGCTTGCAACTCGTGACGAGCGGATCGCCGCACTGCCCGTGCACCTCGACAGCCCCATGGCGGAGAAGGTGGACGATCTCTTCACGACGTTTTCCGACGCGCATCGGGCGATCTCCGGCGCGACGGCCACCACTCCGTTCGGACTGAAGAACTTCTCCCTCGCCGTCACGGCGGAGGAGTCGAAGGCGCTCAACGCTTTGGAGGGGCCGCAGCTCGTCATCTCGGCGAGCGGCATGGCATCCGGCGGTCGCGTCTTGCATCATCTCCACAATAGCCTCCCGCGCGCTGATGCGACGATCGTGTTCGTCGGATACCAGAGCCGCGGAACGCTCGGCTTTCTCCTCACGCACGGCATCAAACGAATTCGTCTTTACGGGGACGCCCTGCCCGTTCGCGCGACCGTTGCGGAGCTAGGAGGCTTCAGCGGGCACGCTGGTCCGAGCGACTTTTCACGCTGGTTCTCGACCTGCACCGGCAAGCCGCAACTCTACGCGGTCCACGGCGAACCCGAGTCCGCCGCGGCGCTTGCCGCTCTCACGCGTCAACGGTTCGGCTGGACTGCGCAGGCGGCACAGCGCGGAACGACGGTGACCCTATGAGCGCTGCGGCGTCGCGACGCAGCTTTGCGAGCGACAATGCTGCACCGGTCGCCCCCGAGATGCTGCGCGCGATCGAAGCCGCCAACGACGGTGACGCGACCGGTTACGGTGCGGACGCATGGACGGCGAGCGCGGTCGAGCGCTTTCGCGAGCACTTCGGCGCAGCGACGAGCGTCTACTTTACGTTCAACGGCACCGGCGCAAACGTCGTCGCGTTGAGTTGTCTCGTCAAGCCCTGGGAGGCGGTGCTCTGCCCAGCGAGTGCGCATCTGCAGACCGACGAATGCGGCGCCTTCGAGCGCTTTGCGGGATCGAAGGTCATACCCGTCACCACGCAAGACGGTAAGCTGCGTCCCGGCGATCTCGAGCCGCACTTGCGCGCGGGCCACGAAGAGCACCATCCGCAGCCGCGCGTCCTCTCCATCTCGCAATCCACCGAATACGGCGGGCTCTACGAGCCACAGGAAATCGCCGCGCTCTGTAAGTTCGCGCACGGTCGAGGACTGCTCGTGCACGTCGACGGAGCGCGCATCGCGAACGCAGCAGCGGCTCTCGGCACGACGCCACGAGCAATTACCACCGACCTGGGAGTGGATGTGCTCACGTTCGGAGGAACGAAAAACGGTCTGCTCTTTGGCGAGGCGATCTGTTTCTTCGACTCGTCGCTCGTCCGAGACGGCGCGCTCTTCGCGCGCAAACAAGGCATGCAGCTCGCATCGAAGATGCGCTACGTTGCCGCACAGTTCGATGCGCTCCTCGCGGGTGAGTTGTGGCTGCAGTATGCTGCCCACGCGAACGCCATGACGCGACTCCTTCACGACCGTGTCTCGCAGATCGACGGAGTTCGCGTAACGCGGCCCGTTCGGTGTAACGCAATCTTTGCAACGATGGATCGCGCAGCCATCGAGCGCGCGCGTTCACAGTTCTTCTTCTACACGTTCGACGATGCCCTACCCGAAGTGCGCTGGATGACGCACTGGGCGACGCAGCCACAGGACGTCGACGCCTTCGCGGAATGCCTCGAGCACGCGGTGCGCTCGTCAACGTGAGCGCAGCGCGACGTCATGGTGAGCGGAGAGCGAGCGATAGCGAGCGCGAAGTCGAACCACCGACCGATGCGATGCGCCGCGGGTTTTCCGGCTGTCCCTCGACTTCGTTCACTACGCTCGGGATGACAACGTGGCGGTCCCTCGACGCCGCGCTACGCCGTCCACTCCAGCATCGACTGCCATTCGTGCTTCGGGAACGGCTGCTTTGATTTGATCGCTTCGACGTACTTGCGCTTGCCGGCGCGGTTGCCCTTGCCCATCATGATGCCGCCGACGAGCCGGTCTTGCCAGAAAAACAGCGAACGATACCACTTCTTCTCGCGATCGACGTATTGCACCATGTCGAGGTCCGCACGCAGTTCCGGCGACAGTCCGAACTGCGTGATCGTCTGTGATTTGAAGAGCAGCGATGAGTACTCGGGCACGTCGTGGTACTTCTCGCTGCCGCCCATCATATTGATCGCCGCCACTTTGCCGTGGGCACCGGCGTTGTTCCACGTACCCATCCGGTAACGAATTTCGAGTATCGGGTCGAAGAAATCGGCCACGTCGCCCGCCGCGAAGATGCCCGGCACGTTCGTCTCCAGACGATCGTTACACAGGATCCCGTTCGCGCTCGTCTCGATTCCGCTGCCTGCAAGCAGTTCGACGTTCATCGTCAGTCCAAGGCCGGCGGCAAAGCAATCCGCGGCAATCTCCATGCCGCTGTGCGTTCGGACCTTCGTGACGATGCCGTTCGAGCGTGTGAACGACTCGGCTTGCTCGCCGAAATGGAAGTGTACGTTTTGTTCGCGGCCAGCGTCCGCCACGAGCTCCGCTGCCACCTCATCGAGAAGCCGGTGGAGGGTACGCGGACCGCGAATGAGCCAGTGCGTCTCGACGCCGCGCACCGCGAACGCCTCGGCGAGCTCGTAGGCGATGAACGATCCTCCGATGGCGACGGCGCAAGTGCTGTGCTCCAGATACTCGGAGATAG
>DAHUYK010000109.1 GCA_027315245.1 Vulcanimicrobiota bacterium
ATCTCTTCGTTCGTCTCGGTTCTGCGCGCCAAGAGGCGATCGCGCAAGTACGAGAACTTGTCCGGGACGAGAAAGATGAGCACCGCTGCCGGATATGCCGCTTGGACCGCGAGCGCGCCGTTCACCTCCGGCTTCATGATCGCATCGTAACCTTCTGCGATGGTCCGCTCCACGTAATCGCGAGGCGTACCGTAGAGATTGCCGTTGTAGACGCGCCACTCGAGGAACTCACCGCCCTCCCGCCTGCGGCCGAACTCCTCTTCGGAGAGAAAGAAATAGTGCTCGCCCTCGATCTCGCCCGGACGCGGTCCGCGCGTCGTTGCGGAGACCGAGTAACGCACGCGCGGCATACGAGCCCGAAGTGCGTCGACGAGCGTGTCTTTGCCGGCGCCCGATGGGCCCGAGACGACAAAGAGAAGCCCTGGTCCGGTTTTCACGGGACGAAGCAGAGTGCCTGCCGGAGCGCTTGCCCTACCGCTGGTGCGGCGGCGATGCCCGCGGGCCGTTCGTACCGTACGACGATCGCCTGCCCGCTGCGGACCGAGAAGCCCACCTGCAGGATCTTGCCGTCGGCAAGCCTGTAGGTGGCGAGGCCGGCTTCGCCCGGACAGCCGGAAAACGGAAGGCTGTGAATGAGCCGCGCGCCGCGATTCCGCACCGCCGTATCGACCGCCGTGCTCGAAGCGAGATCCGAGAGACCGCCTTGCGTCGGCGTCGAGGAGTACTCGTAACGCTCCGGGCCGGCGCCGCTGAGCGTCGTCCACGTCGTTTTGCCGGCCTTCGTCCAGCCGTGCGGATGCGGCGTGCCGCTGGAAGCGCATGCGCAGAGCCCGGCGAGGGCTAGCGCCGCTGCGACCGAACGATACGCCCTCATGCGCACCGACTGGGCGCTCGTACGGCGGCTGGCAGCGGAGCTGCACGAGCGGCTCTCCGGCGCACGCGTCCAGGACGGCGGGGCGCTACCGGATGGCCGGCTCGCACTCGTTATGCGCAACAGGGGTGCGCAGATCGCCCTTGCCTTCGATCTCTTCGGATCGCCGCCGGTCGTGACGGTCGAGCGAGGCGAACTGGTTGCCGCAGACGCGCCGGGGTTTGCGCGTTCGCTCGCGCGGGTGCTTCGCGGCTTTTCGCTGACGGCGGTGAACGCGAGAGCGCATGATCGGGTCGTGATCCTGACGTTTCGCACACGTTCGCGCTTCGGCGTCGACGATGAAGTAGACCTTTACCTGGAGCTCGTGCCGCGCTTCGGCAATGCGGTTCTCGTGAAGAACGGCGTCGTCATCGACGCTTGCAAAGAGTTCACTGCTGCGCAGAGTGCGCGCGTCACCCAGCCCGGACGCGCGTACGAGCCGCCACCGCTTCCGCCAGCCCGGCTGCCGCGCCTCGTCGAGGAGAGCGGCGCGTCGCAGGGCGCGCTGGCAGCGCTCGAAGGCGATGCAGTTCTGCACGATCCGCTCTACGTCTATCGGCGTGCCGGAACGCTCGTGCAAGCCCATCTTCTTCCATTGCCGCAGCTTGGCCCAAGGCCCACGCGTGAAATCTCGCTCCTCGATCTGCTCGCCGAGGACCGCGCGCAACGGGCGCAAGGCGCGGCGGCCGCCGGCGCGCAAGACCGGCGCAGGGCTCTCATCCGCCGTGTTGAGACGCAATTGCACCACGTCTGTGAAACCGGCTCCGCGCTTCGATCACAGGCAGCGCAGATCGAAGAACGCGAAACGCTTCGTCGTGAGGGAGAGGGCATTTACGCGTCGCTGCACGAGCTCGATGCGGCCGCGCAAACCGATGCCAAAGATCGCGCCGCCAAACTCTTCACGCGATACCGGAAACTTGCAGCGGCGCTCCCGCATCTGGAGCGCCGCCGCCGTTCCCTCGCGCTGCAGCAGGAGACGCTCGAGACCCTCCTGTGGGAAGCGCAGCGTATCCGAGACGCAGATCTCGTGGAGATCGTCCAGGCACTCGATGCGCTCGATCGCCGAACGCGGCGCGCGCCGGCGGCAGCGCGGACGCGGCGGCGGCGCACGCCGCTCGAGATCCGGGCGGAAGGCGGCTCACGTATCCTCGTGGGACGATCGCCTTTGGAGAACGTCGAGCTCACATTTCGGACCGCACGGCCGCACGATCTCTGGTTTCACGCCCGCGGGGTTCCAGGCGCGCACGTCATCCTTGCGCGCGACGATCGCAGCGCACCGCCCGAACGAGACGTCGTCCTTGCAGCGTCGCTTGCCGCGGCCCACTCCAAAGCGCGGGACAGCGCGCGTGTCGACGTGGATTACACCCTTCGCAAGCACGTCCGCAAGCGTCCCGACGCGCCGCCCGGCCTCGTCTTCTACACCGGCGCGAAGACGATCTCGGTGGCGCCCCAGCGGGACAAGTCCTAGGGAAGCGAACCTACGGCGACGGCGGCTCGCGCAGCGTGTCGCGGCTCGGAGGAATGTAGACGGGATTTCCGCGCGGCACGGAGACCGCGTGCAGGTTCTCGAACGACACGGTGACGCGGCCGTACTGCAGGCCACGATAGCGCACCGCCGCATCGCTCCTCTCGTCGGAGATGTACTGTACCCCGTCGCGGTCTGCAAAGCTCACCGTCCACGGCACCGTCGTTCCCGGACCGTCGACGAAGTTCAGCGCCTCCTGCAACCGCCATGTCGCGCCCGTCCGTTCGTCTATCCAGAGCTGTCGTAAGCGATAGCGTCCGGGGTCCCGCAGCGGATGCAGTGCGAGATGATAGCAGAGATGCCCGTCGATACTGTCGTCGCCTAGCAGATCGATGCGATAGATGTGCCGCGTGGCGACCGCATGGGCGATGAGCGGGAGCCTTGAAGAGTGGGTTGACGGCGGCGGTGTGCGGCCCTTGGGATACGGATCGTCGAAGGCACGCCGCACCGCCGACACGAGCGCAGCCGCGTCGTCTTGCGACGCCGGTGGGCGCGCCGGAACGAACGGCGCCATGCCGAAGCTGTACGTCGGCGCAAGGATCGGAACGCCGACGAAATCGACCGGCGCTTCGGGCTTTGCCACTTGCCAGGTCAGCAAGACGATGTTCATCCCGTGGACGATGTGCGGATGTTCCTGCTCGTAGTCGCTTACGGGATCGACCCAGATCGAACCGCTCGTCGCGTCGAACCCGCTGCGATATCGCTCGACGCGCTCGCTCTTGTCCGTCTCGACCCGCACGGCCACGTCATAGGCGAGGTACGCCGGGTAGTTTTGGCCGAGCCAAAAGTTCTGCGCTCGGTCGAAGAGCGCGTACGGATCGAGGCTTGCACTCGCGCCTCGTGCGATCCCGAGGATCGCGGCAAGGGCCGCTAGAGCAACGGCGACGCGCACGCTTCCGGGGCTCGAAGCGGCCGTACTTCTCGGCGCACGGGGTGTCATCGTTCCTCGTATACCCGGTCCCGTTTGGCTCGGCCGCTTCCGCCGGTACCCGACGAAGGGGTCGCGTGCCGTTGTGGAGGACTGTGCGGGCAATGGAGGTGCAGTCGTGAAAAATCCGTTGGACTCCGTGTGGGGCACCGTCATCTGCGGCGTCATCCTTACGGTTATCCTCTACTTCGTAGCTCGAGCGATCATGCCGGTAGGAGTCGCCTGACATGTGGCAAGAGCCGATACTCCGCTGGATACACTTGCTCGCAGGCGTCATGTGGATCGGCCTGCTCTACTTCTTCAACTTCGTCAATACCGACGCCGTGAAGGAGGCAACCGCCTCGGGCGAGGCCGCGCCGATCGGCAAGTACGTCGTGCCGCGCGCCCTCTTCTACTTCCGTTGGTCGGCGCTCGTGACGTGGCTCGCGGGCTGCGGGCTGCTCAGCACGGTCCACGCCGATGGCGTCAACGGCTTTGAAGGCGCGTTCGCCTTCTGGTCCTGGGGTCAGCATCCCATATTCTGCCCGATCGGCATCGGCGCATGGCTCGGCACGATCATGTTCCTCAACGTGTGGGGTGTGATCTGGCGCAATCAAAAGAAGATCCTCGGCTACGTTCCGGCGACCGATCCCGAAAAGGCGAAAGCACGGCGCGTCGCGTTCCTCGCGTCGCGTGTCAACACGTTGCTCTCGATTCCGATGCTTTGGTTCATGGCGACGGGCCCGCACGCGCTCTTCGTGGAGACGTTCGTCTATCGCCACTAGGGCGTAAGCACGATCTTTCCGACGTGGGCGGAGGCCTCCATCCGGCGATGTGCCTCCGTCGCATCGTCGAACCGGTAGACGCGGTCCACGAGTGGCGCGATTGGATCTCGCGCCGGAAGCAACGGCCATATTCGAGCGCGTAATGCATCGGCAATTGCCTTCTTTTCCCGTTGCGTGCGCGGCCGGAGAAACGTTCCGAAAATCGTTCCCCGCTTTCTCATGAGGTCGCCGACGTCGAGATCCGCCTTCGCGCCGCCCTGCGTGGCGATGCATGCGATCCGGCCGTCCATGGCGAGGGCGGCGACGTCTCGCGCCACGTAGGGTCCGCAGACGATGTCCACGACGACGTCTGCACCGTGGCCCTGCGTGATGAGCTGGGTCTGCGCAACGAAGTCCTGCACCCTGTAGTCGATCGCGACTTGCGCTCCGATTTCTCGGCACGCGCTGCATTTCTCCCGGCTTCCCGCCGTCGCAATCGGCCGGGCTCCGAGCGCCCGAGCGAACATGATTGCCGTCGTTCCTATTCCGCTCGCGCCTCCATGGATGAGGACCCAATCGCCGGCCTGAAGGCGTGCGCGCGTGACCATGTTGTCGAAGACCGTGAATCCGTTCTCCGGCAGCGTCACGGCTTCGACGGCACTCCAGTGCTCCGGAATCGGCAGCACTTGACCGGACGGCGCGCACGCAACCGCAGCATAGCCTCCGCCGCTCACCAGCGCGCAGACCCGATCACCGGCGCGCCAGTCGTGCACGTCCTTGCCGACGGCGAGGATCGAACCCGCGACGTCGAGGCCAAGGATTGGAGATGCGCCCGGCGGAGGCGGATAGAGCCCCTTACGCTGCAGGACATCGGCCCGTGACACACCGGCCGCTTCGACGGCAATCTGAACCTCGCCGGGTTTCGGCTCGGGGAGCGCGACGTCGCCGACGTAAAGGACCTCCGGCCCGCCGGTGCGTTCGTACAATACCGCCTTCATCTTGTTCCTTGCTCCGTTGCATTCGCTCGTAAGAGCATGGCATCTCCGAAAGAGAAGAATCGGTAGCCGCGTTCGACCGCCGCTCGATAGGCGCTCAGGACGCGCTGCCGGCCCGCGAACGCGCTGACGAGCACGAGCAGCGTCGAGCGCGGAAGATGAAAGTTCGTCACGAGGACGTCGACGACGCGGAAGTTGAATCCGGGCCTGATGAAGAGCGACGTCTCGAACTCGCCCGCCTTCAGCGCGCCGTGCGCCGCAACGTTTCCCTCGAGGGCGCGTACCACGGTCGTCCCGACGGCGACGATGCGCCGCTTCTCACGTCTCGCTAGCTCGATCGCCGCGATCGTTGCCGGGGAAATCGTATAGCGCTCGGCGTGCATGCGGTGCTCGTCGATCCGCTCGCTCTGCATCGGCCGGAACGTGCCAAGCCCCACGTCGAGGGTGAGCTTCACGATGCCGATGCCCCTGCGCTCCACCGCAGCGAGAAGATCGGCCGTAAAATGCAGGGCCGCGGTTGGCGCTGCGACACTTCCCGGGACGCGTGCGAAGACCGTCTGATAACGCTCCTGCGCCTCATCCGACTCATTGTGCACGTACGGGGGCAGCGGCAAACGCCCGGCTCGCGCCAAGATCGCCGGCACGGGCACGTCGCCTTCGAAGCGGATGTCGCGCAATCCGTCTTCCCGGATCGTCGTCACGAGAGCGACGCATGCAACGCAGCCGTCTCGACCGGCGACGGCAATGCGCTCCCCCTCGCGTATCCGGCGCGCCGGCCGCAGGAGCGCCGTCCACGTCGTTGCCGTCGCATCGTAGCGCAGTCCCGCGGCCGGATGAAGCAGGAGAATTTCTACGCGCCCGCCGCTCTCGCGCCGTCCCTGCAGGCGAGCGGCGATGACGCGCGTTTCGTTGAGTACGAGAAGATCGCCGGGGCACAAGACGCCGGGAAGCTCTGCGAATTGCCGATCCTCCAATGCCTCTTCTCCGACCACGAGCAAGCGCGCAGCGTCCCGCCGTGACGCAGGCGCTTGCGCGATCAGCGTTCGCGGAAGATCGTATTCGTAGGCGGAGGCGAGACGTTCGTCCACGTGTCGATGGCTGTTCCGGGAAAGTAGAACGATGCGATCTGCGCGACGCTGCCGCTCGAGATGGCAATGCCGCGCGCACCCCATTGGCACAAGCCGACGCCGTGGCCGTTTCCGCCGCCGTCGAGCTGCAATGACTCCTGCGTCTGCCAGACCCTCGAAGGCCGCACGAACGCCCGGAGAATCAATAGGCTGCGTACGAGCGCCGGTCCGACGTCGATGCGGAAATCACTACCGCGGACGACGGCGTCGCCGGAGCTGGCGACGAGCTCGACGGTGCCTGCGCGTCCGCTCGCGTCCCACCTTCCGAAGCGCACGTTGCGCAGCCGCCCCAAGCCCCGCAGCTTCGCTGCCATCGCTCGTTCAATGATGCTCAGGGGAACGTTGCGCGACCAACGAAAATCCGGCGATGCGGTGCAGTACGGGCACGGGACTCCCGCTAGATACGGAACAGGCCTGCCTCCCCATGCGGCGGCTGCCGATTCCGTATGCCCGCCGCAGCATGAAGAGTACGCAACCTGCGCGAGCGCATCCCCGTAGCGCAGCACCTTGCCGGCCGTCGCGTCCACTGCCGCGCGCCCAACCGCGGATTCGGTCGACACGCCCTCATATACCTGATTGAGATCCGACGGAACGACGTCATATGGGCGCTGCGAGTCCGCGTGCCGCAACACGAAGGTGCGCGCGCAGATCGCTTGCACCTGCAGCGCGCTCTGCGGCCATGCTGAGGACATCTCTCGGGGAACGACACTGTACAGGTACTCCTGGAGCGCGACGACGTTGATGATCGTCCCATCGGTCCCGCGTGAGAACGTTCCCCGGTACTCCCTGCCGCCGAACCGAAAGCCGCCTGCGACGGGCCGTACGTCTCCGCTTCCGAGCAGAACGCGCAGCGGCCGATCGCGACCGCGGGCGCCGAACAGTGGGATTGCCGTCACCGCCGCCGCCGAGCCAACGAGAAACGAGTGCCGCCTCACTGCTTCCCTAGAACAGCTCCGCCTGTGCCGGCGCCGGCAGCGGAACACCGAGCAGCGCGTACGCTTTCGGTGTCGCCTTTCTCCCGCTCGCCGTACGGCGCACATAGTGTTCCTTGAGCAGGTACGGTTCGACGACGTCCTCCAGCGTCTCCGCGTCCTCGCTCAGGGTCGCAGCGATCGAGGCGATGCCGACAGGGCCGCCGCGATACTGTTCCACGATCGTTCGCAGAAAGGCGCGATCGAGCCGGTCGAGGCCGGCTTCGTCGACGCCTTCTCGCTGTAGCGCTTCGCCGGCAATCTGCGCGGTGATCGCGCCTTGAGCACGCACCTCCGCGTAGTCACGTACCCGCCGCAGCAGTCTATTTGCCACGCGCGGCGTTCCCCGGCTGCGCGCCGCGATCGTGCGCGAACCGTCGTCGTCGATGGGAACCCCGAGCATGCCGGCGGAGCGCACGACGATGCTCTGAAGCGTTTCGACGGCATAGTAATCCAGGTGTTGTACGATGCCGAAGCGCTCGCGCAGTGGCGCCGAGAGCATCCCAGCCCGCGTCGTCGCGCCGACGAGCGTAAAGCGCTTCAGCGGCAGCTTCAGCGTCTTCGCATACGCGCCACGGTCGACGAGAAAGTCGATTTGAAACTCCTCCATCGCAGGATAGAGAAACTCCTCGACGATGCTGCCCAAGCGGTGCACCTCGTCGATGAAGAGCACGTCGCCCTCTTCGAGTGCGGTG
>DAHUYK010000124.1 GCA_027315245.1 Vulcanimicrobiota bacterium
GTGCGGCGTCGATCTCCTCGTCGCGTATGCCGGCCACGGGCACACCACCGCGGATCTCCGCGTGCGTGTCGCTCACGTCGCAGCGCGTGGCGCCGAGCTCGCGCAGCAGCGCGAGCGTCGCCTGCGGCGTGCCGTGAACGAACTCGGCGCCCAGCTCTATCGGCACCACTGAGCGCGGATCCGCCAACGACGAGATGCGGCCGCCCGCCCGCCCGCGCGCCTCGAGTACGAGCAGATCTTTTCCGGCATTCCGGAGGTCCCGCGCCGCGGCCAGACCCGCTGCGCCGGCGCCCACGACGACGACGTCCACAGCCATCGCACGCTCTTAGCGGATCGGACGGTACCTCCCGCTATCTCTCATCGTCAGCGCGACGGCGGGGAGTCGGAGTCGATGATACGCGGCGTGATGAGGAAGACGATCTCGTCGCGCTCGTGCGAGCTCTGACGATTGGAAAATATCTTTCCGAGGATTGGGATTTGGGAAAGCCACGGCAGTTGCTCCACCGTCTCGCTCGACGTCTCGCGCAGAAGGCCGCCGAGAACGATCGTCTGCCCGCTCTGCACGCGCAGCGTGGAGTCGATTCTTCGGTTCGCTATGATTGGATACCCAGACGACGTAAATCCCTGCAACTCGCTGTATTCGGGGTGCAGTTCCGCCGTGACGCTCCCGTCCGGACCGATGATCGGAGTCAAGCGCAGCTTTACGCCGATGTCCACGAACTGGACGTTCGATCCGCCGAGAACCGATGTGTTGTATACCACCGGATACGTCTCGCCGATGAGAAGGTCGGCTTCTTTCCCGTTGAGCGTCACGAGACGAGGCGTTGCCAAAATCTGCGCTCGCCCTCGCGTAACGAGGGCGTTAAGGCGCACGTTGATCGCCGCGGTTCCCCCTGCAAAAGCGTACGTCGTCGCTCCGAGGAGCGGTTGCCCCGTCAGATCGAGACCACCGAACTCCAGACCGACGTTTCGTGAGTCGTTCTCAGGCGTGAGATCCGCAACCCGAACTTCGAAGAGCACTTGTGGCCCCGGAAGGTCGATTCGCTCAATGACGTTGGCAGCTGCGCGCTGCTCGGGTTCACTGCCCGTTACGATGATGGCGTTCTCTTGATCGTCCGGAGTGAACGTTTCCGCAGGCAGCAGGGTTTTGAGCTCCTTTGCAACGTCCATCGCTCGGGTGAAACGAAGACGATACGACGTCGTCTCTTCCCGTGCAGCAGAGAGCGATGGTTCCCGATCGAGAGCAGTGATGAGCTCTTTCGCCTTCTCCACCGAGGCAGGGTCCGCTGCGACGAGGACCTGATTCGTCTGCGCGTCGGGAAGCACGACGCATCCAGCTGGAAGGATCGCCGTCAACGCGCGTGCCACGTCGGCAGCGTTGGCATAGACTAAGCGCACGGCGAGGGGCGCATCGCCGCCCGACCTGCTCAGCGCCTCTCGCGTTCCGATCACGAGCACGTTTGCGCGCCGCACGACGAGCAACCCGCTCGACGACGCCAACACAGCCAATGCGTCGGCAGCCGCGACGTGCGAGAGCCGCAGCGTGACACGTTGCTCTCGGACAGACGGGTCGGCGATGACGTTGGCGTTGGCCTGTTTTGCAATGAGCGCGACGACGTCGGTTATCGGCGCATTGCGAACGTCGATCGATACCATGGCGCGGTCGCTGGAGATCGCTCCCAGGCAGAGTACGAGCGCCAAGAGCCCAACGCGCCTGCTCATCGGTGCTCCCCAAGCGGAATCTGCGCTCCGTCGCTCAACTCCACTCCGCCGTCATCGATGACGCTCACCCGCTCGCCCAAGAGCAAATCGCCTACCCCAACGATCGTGGTCCGGCTCCCGATCCGCACGAGCGCTTCCGGCCGGGCGCCGACGATAACCGCCTCAACCGAGACGTTCGCGGGAACGTCGACGACCGCCGCAACGAATGGGTCTCTGCGCACGGCGATCTCGCGTACCGTCCGGTACGGCGCCGGCGTCGGCAGCGAACCGGGCAACGCCATGCTCGCCGGGGTCGAACCCGTCGCGGACGGCGCGCCTGAAATTGGCGCGAGGGCGCATGCACCGAGCGCCATGAGCGACCCCCAGCGAAACGCAACGGAACGCTGACTATCGCGTAGCGCCGGCAACTGCATGTGCTCCATCGTTCTCCCACCCGGCGTTCAGTGTGTACACGTGCGCCTGCACGTCGGCTCGCAACGCCGGAGTCAGCGAACCAGCCACGGGCGCCGATCGCATCGCCACCGCATCGACCCGTATGAGTTGCTGCCCCTCGCTCAAGCGCCGAAGCATGTCGAGCAAAGAGCCAAACGAACCTTCCAAACCAATGGTGAGCGCGAGCGACTGCGTGCGCCGAAAGCCAGGATCCTGCGCGAAGGATCCCGCTGGAGCGATCGATGCAATGCGGACCGCTGACAGGGACGCCTCGCGATCCAGCGCGTCGAGTAGCATCGCGACGGCCTGATCCTCCGGAACGCCGCAGAGCCGAAGAATGCTCGCGCGATACGCAGAACGTGCCGCGCGTATGCGAGGCTCCTCCGCCACGAGCTGTTCGTTTTTGTTCGCCGCATCATAGAGGGTTCGTGCGCGCGTCTCGAGGGAGCGCAGCTGTGACTTCTGCGGAACGGTGACCGCACAGTAGAGCGCGACCATCACGACACTTGCGCCCCACGCGAACGACCGCACCCCTCGCGGCGTCATCGCACGATCTCCGAGGCATCGGCCCGGTATTCCAAGGTTCGCTCGCGGGTACTCGAGCCGGCCCGCACGCTCTCGAGCGCGGCGTTCGGAAGAACCGACAGCATGCGGCTGACATTCTGCAACGTCGTGGCGCGGCCGACCAGCGACGTCCGCCGGCCACTCAACGTGACGGATGTCAGCCAGGTGCCACGCGGTAGCCGATTCGCCAGCAGCGCCAGTTGCTGGGCCGCCTTGGCCCCGGAATCTCGAACGCCGCGCAGTTGGCGCTCAAACGTCTCTTCTCCGCGAAGCGCGCGTAGTTCGCCCTTCACACGGGCAGCGTCGACGGTACCCCGCGCAACGCGAGCCTCCAAAACGCGCACCGCTGCCTGCTCCTGCCGTAGGTGCAGACCTCCTAAGCTCCATGCACCCGCGATGACGGCGGCGGCCGCGGCAACGCTTGCGGCGAGAACGCGCACTTCTGGGAGAGAGAGCGTCTCCCGTATTCGGATCAGCGTCTCCGGTGGCGCGTCCTGCAAGTAGTCGACTCTCAAGCATCCCTCCACGTGGCGAGTGCGCATGCAAGTGCCCAATCAGGCGCATTGACGCGAACGGTTTGCTCGTCTACGTTGGGCGTACGCAGCAACTCCGGAACGGGCAGTTCGGCTCGCACGCGCAGCCGCTCCCCAACGGCCGCGACGAGTCCGGGAAGCCGGGCGCCATTCCCCACGAAGCCGACACGGCTCCAGCGCTCCGAGTCGCGCCTGGCGCGCTCGAAGAGCCCGCAAATGGCATCGACGCCGATGAGCGCCGCCGGCTCGCCGGCTCCCGCAATGCCGAGAATCCTTTTACGCCGCTCGGCGCTGCTTACATCGATTGCCAACTCGCTAGCAATCGCTCTCGTCACGTGATCTCCGCCGACGCTTGCAACCCACGTCGTAGGGGCTCCGTCTCTGTAGACGTGCAGGCGCGTATGGTGCATCCCCACGTCGACGATTGCATCGTAGCCGGCAAAGATTCGACCGAGAGCGCACGCATCCGAGTCGACCCCGATCACTCGCAGACCCGCTCGCCGAAGTACCTCGACGCGCGACCGAACGATGCGGCGCTTTGCAAACGCAACAGCGCACGCCTCCCCTCGCCGATCGATCGGATGCACGCGAACGACGCTGGCCTCCTCACGGGCAACATCGCCCTCGCCGACGTGGAAGCGCGCGGCACGTTGTCGATCGCGGCGCGGCATCGCCGGAAACTGCACGATACGCAGCCCGGCCTGAGGTGCGCCCAATGCCGCAACGCAGTGCCGTGTTCTCGCGTTAAGATCAACGAGCATCTGCTCGAGCAATGCACTGTGCAGAACGCCACCCGCGTCGACGCTCTCCTCAAGGTCCGCTACGTCGCGGCTCACCACCACGGGCACGTACATGCCTCGTTTTGGAAGCCATTCTCCTAGCGCCATACGAAGACGCGACGAGCCGACGTCAACCCCTAACACCTGCGCGCACTTCACGTTACGCCGTTCCCATGATCATCGTCGCGTACGAACCGAGCGCGAGAAAAGGAGCGAACGGCATGTCGTCGCGCCGCGTGCGCCGCCGTGTTGCAAGGAGCACGCATCCGACAATTCCCGCGGCGATACAGGCCATCCCAATGCTCGCCAGTGCCCGATGCGGCGTGCAGGCACCGCCGAGCAGCGCGGCGAGCTTGACGTCGCCGAACCCCAAACCTCGTCCGCGCGTTACGGTATGCAACGCGAGCGGGATGAAGCATCCAGACGCACTCCCCGCGAACGCTCCCGCAACGGTTCCGCCGGACAGGTTCGCAAGGAGGAGCCCCGCACCGCCGGCAAGCAGGACGCGATCGAATACGTAGCCACTCTGCAAATCCGTCGCGGCGCAGACTCCCGATGTTACGAGAGCCACGACGCATGGCATTGCCCACGCGTCCTGACGTCGCAGCCCCACGGCGAGCGCCGCGCCGGCAGCGGCGCAGGTGGGAACCCAGTACGTCCAGCGAGTGATATCGAGATTGCAGCCAAGCTCTCGTGCCGAGCGGAGCGCAATGAGCGTGAGTACGAGCGCTTCGCCGGTGCACATGGCCAACAAGACGCCGCATCTCATCGCGACGACAACGCTCGCAGCGCCGGAATGTAGCCAGGATGCAGCGCGAGCGCCGAGCGCCACCACCGGCGTGCACGCGCTCGCTGGTTTTGCCGTAAGGCCGAGTATCCCGCAAAAACGTATGAACGCGCGTCGCCCTCAAGCCGTGCAACGGCAACGAAGTCCCTCTCGGCAGCCACGTCGAGACGAAGAGCGCGCTCGCACAACGCGCGATCCAAGCGTACGTCGGGATTATCGTGCCGCGCGAGGTACTCGGTCGCCATTTCGAGCCCGGCCTTCCGGAAGCGCTCCTTTCCAAGCATGAGCGAGACGAACACGTAGCGATCTGCCGCCGTTGCATCGTCGCGATCGAAGAAGAGCGCGCGCGCGTAAAAGCCGAGGGCCCGCAATCCGTTCCCCTCATAGAGCAGGTCGTCGCCTCTGGTTACGAGTGCCGACGCAAGCTGACGATGAAGAAGCAGAGCGGCCGCGATCATTGCAACGGTCGCCAGCAGCAGAGCGCGGCCAAAGCTCAGACCGCCACGCTCGGCGTTAGGCCATGATGGCATAGTAGCCCCCGAGAGAGACGAGGACGCCGCCGCAGACCGCCGCATAGACCAGTGCCCATCGGCGATCGCGACCCCGCGCGAGGCGATCGATGCCGGCGGCGAGCGGTGTCAACGACGCGACGTGTCCGAGCGCGAACGCCATCGCGGTCATGATAGCGCCAACGCTTACAACGCTCGCCGACGTCATGACAGCGAGTTGCGCGATTATGGGCGCGCAGCACGGCGAGCCGATGAGCCCCAATCCTGCGCCGTTCACGAATGACCATCCGTAGCCGCCCGCGGGTAGATCTCTCGATGGCCTGCAGCCGTCATGACTGCCGCACGGTGAACGCAGCATACTGACGCCGTATGCGCCCAGGGCCGCGGCCGTTGCGACGTAGAGCAGCGAAGACGCTGCAACGCTCTGCCTCCACACTCCAAAGAAGAGGACGGTGGCCACACACGCAGATGCCAAGCCACAAACAAATGAAGAGCAGAGCAGCATTCGCTTCAGTTCGTCGCTTTCGTGCAGCAGGGCACTCAAAACCGCAGCACGCGTCGCTGCGCACGGACTCAAAGACGAAGCGATGCCGAGAGCGAAGCCGACGAACGGCCCAGCGATCATTGAGAGCCTACAGTCGTAAAGCCGGTCGCGGATCCGTATTGAATGTGTGTCGCCGTCGTATCGCCCTGGTTGATTGCCTGCAGCGTCGCAGGATCGTGCATCCCCGGGCACGTGATCGCGTACGATGCAGGACCGCTCGACGAGTTCGTTACCGTGAACGTGTACGGCTTACCGGGGCCGGCTGCCGGGTCCACCGGAACCTGCTGAACGTAGGGCAACAGGTCGGTATTGCTTGCATCGACGTTCCCGCTTTGCGGGTAGCTGTCGTGATCCGTTTCGTATAGCTCCAGTGCGGTCGCAATCTCTTTGAGGTTACCCTCGCAAGCAGCTGTTTGCGCCTGCGCTCTGGCCCGCATGAGATTTGGAACGAGTATCGTTACGAGAATCGCGATGATCGCAACGACGATCATCATTTCTATCAGTGTAAAGCCCCGTTGACGCTCTTTCACGTTCGCATTCCTCCTCTCTCTGTAGATGCCCCGTACACGTTTGTGCAGGACGCATTGCGCGAGCGAGCTTTTTTAATACTTGGCGGTGCAGTCGCGCGACGTGACGGCGCGAATATCCCAACTTCATCGCCAATGTCGTAATGGGCGTGTCCTCTACGTAGATTTCGCGTATGATCGTGCGTTCTAGGGGTGAGCACCGAGCCACGATGGTCTCGATACCGATGCGGTCCAGCTCGGATTCTATCGTGTATGCGAGAGCGTGCTGGTCCGGCGCCTTCAGCGCGTCAAAGGGTACGATGTGACTAGCAGCGCGGTATTGACGAAGATCCTTGCATTCCACCGCGTTTGCGCCAGTCATCGCAACGATCTCTGAATACGTCGCTTCGCGGCCACTTCGCATCCAGACCTCATGCTCCGCTCGGAGCCAGCGACGATCGAGATCGCGCAGGCGCCGCGGCGCGCGAACCATCCGTTCGCTGTCACGAACGTAATGCATCAGCTCTCCGATCATCAAGAGCCAGGCATAGGCTTCGAACGGGGTCCTCGACTCTGGATCAAAGCGATCCGTCGCTTTCACGAGGCCGATCGCAGCGACTTGCTCGAGATCCGCCTTGTCGATACCGGGGCGCGTAAATCGCCGTGCGGCTCGCACGCAGAGGTACCAGTACTTCGCTACGATGTCGTCGCGCGATGAACGTACGACGATCAATGTACGCTTCCAATCGCCGCATACATCGGAATGAGGACCGACCCGACGACTCCGCCGACCGCGGCACCCATAACAAGGATCAACGCTGGTTCGACGATCGCAGTCAGGCCCCGTAGCTTGAGTTCCACCTCACGTTCGACGTGCTTCGCCAAACGGAGAAGCACCGAATCCAGCGCTCCGGACTCTTCGCCGACAGCCGCCATGTGTACGCAAAGCGTACCGAAAAGGCCTCCGCGCGCGAGGCCCGCGGAGAGCGGCCTTCCTTCTTCCAGCATCGACTTCGCGTCGCGCACCGCCTGGCGGTATGCCTGGCTCGTCATGACGCCGCAAGCCGCATCCAACGCACTTCCTATTGGAACCCCGCACTGAAGCAACGTGCCGGTGGTGCGTGCAAAGGCGGCAACGTTCCCTTGGCGCCTAAGCGCGCCCGCGACGGGGATGTCGAGCAACCGGCGATCCATCCACCGGGCAGCCCGCGTGCCATGAACGGACACGGCGAGCGCACCGGTTGCGGCAGCCCCCGCGATGAAGGACGTCAGCGTCGACGGGCTGCGCAGCGCGTTGCTCGCCCATATGAGGATACGGGTGGGAAGCGGAATCGTCGCATGGAGCTGCGCGAGGATTGCGACGAAACCCGGAACCGTAAAGACGAGCAGGAACCCCAGTATTGCCATCGAGGTGACGAGAACGAATGCGGGATACGCCAGCGCAGCAGCGAGTTGCCGGTTCAGGCTGTCGCGTTGCTCGAGCAGCTCGGCGCATCGCTCCAGCACCTGGTCGAGCACTCCGCCCAGTTCTCCGGCAGCAACCATGGCTACGACGACTTCGGGAAACTCGTCCGGCCGCCGGGCGAACGCCTCGGAGAGCAGCGCGCCGCCGTCCACATCGCTCGCTACGGCTTGCAGACTCTCCTTGAAGCGTCTGTCCGCGCACTGCTCGATGGCAACGCACAGAGCCCGCTGAAGGGAAGTGCTCGAGCCAACGAGCGTTGCGAGAGTCCGCATGAACGCAATTCGCGCCGCTCGCGGCATCGCGACGGCAGCAAGAAGTGCGCCCGCGCGGCCGCGGACGCCTTTTGCGTCTTCGATCGACGTTACGAATAGGCGACGAAGGCGCAAGCGCTTCACCGCATCGACTTTCGAATCGGCGATCATCGAGCCGCTGACGACGGAGCCGTCGTCGCAGCGCGCATGATAGTAGAAAACCGCAGTGCTCACGGATACAGGGAGTCCGCGACTTGAGGCGCTACCGCTCCAGCGCACGAAAGCTCCGCCACGTGGCTCTCCAGCGATTGCATTCCAAAGCGCCGCCCGGTTGCAATGACGTTGGGCAGCTGATGCTGCTTTCCGTCGCGGATCATGTGCCGCACGCTATCCGTCGACACGAGAACCTCGGTCGCCATAACTCTTCCCGCGCCGCCGAAGCGACGCATGAGACGCTGCGACGTTGCCGCCAGAAGCACTTGCGCTATTCTGCCGCGTACGCCCTGACTGCGTTCTCCTCCAAGCGCATCGATGAGCCTATCGACCGTCTGTACGGCGTCCGCGGTGTGAAGCGTCGCTAGGACGAGGTGCCCCGTCTCTGCGGCGACGATCGCGGCCGCAACGGTAGCGTGATCGCGCATTTCACCGATGACGATGACGTCCGGGTCGCTGCGCAGAGCACCCCGAATGGCCTGCTCGAAGGTCTCGACGTCGGAGCCAACCTCACGCTGAACGACGAGCGAACGACCCGACTCCATTCTGTATTCGATCGGGTCCTCGATCGTAATGATCTTTTTCGCTTGCTCGCGACGAAGCGCGTCGACGAGGGATGCGAGCGTCGTCGATTTACCGCTTCCGGTCGGACCCCCGATGACGACGAGACCGCTTGGACGCAAAGCGAGCGTGCCGATGATAGCAGGTATGCCGATGGCTTGCGGACTCGGTATCCGGCCCGCCAAAAATCGCAGAGCAAACGTCGTGCCGGCAGTCAGACGCGACGCATGCACGCGGATCGTAGCGTCACCGTCTGCCATCGTCGACGTTACGTCACCTGATTCCGTGAGGCGGCATCGCTCGTCGTCGTTCAAGAAGCGCCGCTCGAGATGCGCCAAGTCGTCCGCGCTCAGACCCGGGCCCGTGCGGGGTTGGAGCACGCCGTCGATACGCAGCATCGGGGGCACGAACGGAGCGAGGTGAAGATCCGACGCTCCCAGGGTTCGCGCGGCGTGCAGGGCGTCGTCGAGAAGGACCGCCCCCAGCGCGTTCGTCACTCGCCTGCGTACTCGCCGAGCACCCGCTGCACTTCGGCCGCGGACGTCCGTCCCGCCATCACGTGCCGCAGGCCGTCTCGCGCGAGAGAACTCCCGTCTTCGCGCTCCACGATTCGAGCAAGCTGCTGGCTCGAGGCTCCGTCGGCAATGGCGCTCCTAAGCTCGGCACCGATGGTCGCGCAGGCAAACATTCCAGTTCTTCCACGCCACCGCGTTCCGCCGCAAGCAGAGCATTGCGGAACCGCGGGGGCGCACGACGTGCAGGTCGTCCGCATGAGACGCTGCGCGATGACACCCGTCAGCGCCGCCGCGACCGCATGCCGCTCGATACCGAGATCGCTGAGGCGGATGATCGCGCTGACGACGTCGAAACTGTGCATCGTTGCGAGGACGAGTTGGCCCGAGAGCGCTGCCGACGCCGCGATGCTCGCGGTCTCAGCGTCGCGCAGCTCGCCGATCATGATGACGTCCGGATCTTGGCGTAGCACCGCGCGAAGCGCACGAGCGAACGTCATTCCGGCTCGAACGTTGACCTGAACCTGTGCGATGCCGCTCATCCGTATCTCGATCGGATCCTCGATTGTGCACAGATGTTCGCGTTCCGAACGTCTGTCGTCTAAGGCGGCATAGAGCGTTGTCGTCTTTCCACTGCCCGTCGGACCGCAGACGATGACGAACCCGTGCGTCGCGCGTACGAGCTGTTGGCAGCGGCGTACCGTCGCTGCGTCCATTCCCAGCTCCGTGAGCGACGGCCGCTGCCTGGAAGCATCGAAAAGCCGAAGGACGAGCCGTTCGCCGTCGATCGTCGAGATCGACGACACGCGAACGTCTATCGCAGCGCCACCATCTGCAAAAGAGTAACGCCCGTCTTGTGGTTGGCGTCGGTCGGCAATGTCGAGCCCTGCGAGAAGCTTGATTCGCGCTACCACCTGCGCGTAAAGTTCTCTGTCCAGGACGCGATACGGAACGAGACGGCCATCTACTCGCTGACGGACGCGCCCGCCGTCGCCTCCAGGTTCGAGATGAATGTCGGACGCCTCGGCGCGCACTGCATGATCGTGAATGTCGTCGACGAGGCGTACTGCCGGCGCAGAAGATTCGTCTTCGCGATGGCGCTCCGATACATCGCCGTAGGCGACCCTCGCCGCGGTCCGTATCACCGGTCGTGGATAGACCGTCGCGCGAACGCGCATCCCGGTCAAGAGACGAACGCGATCCACCGTAGACGGTTCGTCGTCCGGTACCGCGACGAGGAGGTCAGAGCCGTCGATTCCATACGGCAGCACGTCGTGACGAGCGGCAAACCCCGCAGGAATATACTTTAAGGCCTCTGCGTCCATGGGAAGGACGCCCGTGCGCAAAGCAGCATCGAGCCCGAACTCTTGAGAGAGAGCCACACCGACCTCTTCTTCTCGATTACGTGAGCGGCAGGGACGTTCACCCGAACCCCCGCTTAGTCTATGCTTTTCTTATGCCACAATCCGGCCACCGATGCAAGGGGGCGTATGCCCTCTTGTGAAGCTTGGCGCAGAGCGCTCGCTATGGGGTACTCTCCATAGCCTGCCGCATCTGAATCCAATCGCAAAAGTTCGCATGGAAGCGGCCATCGCCGGCCGGCGTCGCGACGTGCTCGAAGGGCGACATGTGCCGGTCGTTCCTGAGACGCTCGTAGAGCTCGAGGTCCTTCTCTATCTCGCGCTTTCCCTCGTGCGTCAAGTACGAGACGCGCGCACAGCGCGCCGCCGAGACTTTCTTGCGTGTGTCGAGATCGAGATCGCGCTCGTCCGGCTGAATCAGTGGAAGATGCCAGTCACCGGCCAAAACCGGAGCCGGAGTGCTCCTTTTCATGGTCTCTAACATGAGGAGGGCTGCTTGACGCAGCTCGGGTTGCGCGCCTTGCGCGCAGCGCAATGCGAAGAAGTTCTGCCATTGCGTCGCAGTGACGATCACCGTATGCCAAAGAAAGGGTTCCAGAAGCCGGTTCACCACCTGCTTGTGCACGCTCAGATGGTGAAGCCGCCGGGCTCCCTCCACCGCGGCGTCGCGCGCGTCGAGCCACGCTCGTTCCGCCCCTTCGACGCTCTCTGGCGCAAGGGTCTGCATTGCGGACATTCCCTTCGTATTGACTCCCCACTCCACCGGCGTAACGGGGTCATCCTCCACCCGCGATATGAGCTTCACCGTCGGAATTGCGCGCGAACTTGCGCTGTTCCGAGAAAGCATTCTATGCGTATTGAACTCAGCCAACACGAAGCGGGGAAACGTCACCTCCAACGTGGTGAGACGAATCCC
>DAHUYK010000158.1 GCA_027315245.1 Vulcanimicrobiota bacterium
AGCGGCGTGCGCAGCTCGTGTCCCGCGTCGGCAACGAAGAGCCGCATCCGCTCCTCGACCGCGCGGCGCTGTTCCATCGACGAAGCGACGGCCGCCGCCGCGTCGTTGTACGCGCCCGTTAGCGTCGCGATCTCGTCTCCGCCCGCCATGACGAAGCGCCGCTGCGTGTAGTCACCTTTGGCCAGAGCGTAGAGCGAGTCGGTGACGTCGTTGAGCGGTCCGAGTGCCTGCGCAGCCACGAGCCTGCCGCTGAACCAGGCGAGTACGAATGCAACGACCGCAAGCCCGAAGACGATGAGCCAGTAGGGCATGAGGGAGCCGAGGAGCAGCCACGTCGTCGTTTCGATGCCGACGAAGCCGCCCGGCACGTCGGTGACGCTCATCGTCGGCGGACCGTGATGGAAGGGCAACGGCGGCCCGAGTTCGTTGCTGCGCAGAATGAATGCGTGTGGAAAGCGCGTGACCGGATGCGTCGCTTCCATTTGATGCACTCGCATCGCAAGCATGCGGTCGAGTCCGGGCGGGTGCAAGCGCGTATCGCCCGCTATGAAAACGCCCTGCTGGTCGTAGACGGCTACGCGCGTCCCGAGATTGCTCAACTCGCTGACGATGACCGGCGCGGCTTTCTGCAGCGGCAGGCCGGCGTCTTGAAAGTTCTGTGCGATGAAGCGTGCCTGCTGCTGTTTGCCGATCATGAGTTCGAACTCGAAGTGGCTCAGCTCGACGACGAGTGCAATCGAAGATGCGAGCACGACGAGGAACACCGTAACGCCGAAGATTGCCGCGTAGAGCATCGCGAGCCGCGAGGCAACCGAACGGTGGAACATTACTGCGAGAGGCCGTAGCCGACGCTACGAACGGTTCGGACGAACGACACTTGTTCGCCGGGCCGGTCGATCTTCGCGCGCAGGTACGAGATGTACGTCTCGACGATGTTCGGCCCACCTTCGAAGTCGTGTCCCCACACGAGCTCGAGGAGATGATCTTTGCTGAAAACACGGCGTGGCTCGCGCATGAAGACCGAGAGCAGGTCGAACTCACGATGCGTGAGCTCGATGAGGTCTTTGCCGCGGCGCACCTCGCGCGTGTCCGTATTGAGCGAAAGCTCGTGCCACTGCAACACGCGTTCTTCGATGAGCTGCGGTCTGCGCAGCTTGGCTTGAATCCGCGCGATGAGCTCCTCGAACACGAACGGCTTGACCATATAATCGTCTGCGCCGGCGCCGAGACTGCGGACCTTGTCTTCCAGGGCGCCCTTCGCCGTGAGCATGAGGATCGGCACGTGGCTGATCTCCCGCAGCATGGGCAAGAGCGCCAGCCCGTCGATCTTCGGCATCATGATGTCGAGGATGATCACTTCGGGGTCGAAGCGCCGGACGAGCTCGAGGGCAGCTTGCCCGTCAGCCGCCGTGGCTACCTCAAAACCTTCGCGCGAGAGGCCCAGTTCGAGCATCTCGCGGACCATACGGTCGTCGTCAACGACCGCGACACGGGCGTGCGTCACGCCTTCCATCTACGCTGCATCCTGCGGCCGAACCCTGTGCCCGGCCTGGGTACAGCCGTTGAAAGGCTATCGCGCCAGGGGTGCGGGGTGCGACTGCGCCGCGGATACTTTGCGTTCGAACAGCCCTGCGAAGGCCTCGACGACGTGCGGGTCCCACTGCGTTCCCTTGCCCTCGTCGAGAATCTTCAAGGCCGCACGCGGCGAGATTGCGTTTCGGTAGGGGCGGTCGGTGACCATCGCGTGGAACGAATCGGCGACCGCAAGAATGCGCGCCTCACGCGGAATGGCCGTGCCGGTGAGGTTATCAGGGTAGCCCTTGCCGTCGAAGCGCTCGTGGTGGGCGCGAACGACGTCCGCGCAGCGGCGCAGCGAAGGAATCTGCGAGAGAATGCGAGCCCCGCTCGCGGAGTGGTTGCGCATGATCGTCCACTCCTCTTCGGTGAGGGGTCCTGGCTTGTTGAGAATCGCGTCCGGCGTGGCAACCTTTCCCACATCATGAAGAAGGCCGCAGAGCTCGATAAACTCGGCGCTCTCCGGCTCCTCTCCTAGCGCCGTCGCGAGACGGCGCGCCCACACCGCGGTGGCTTTCGAGTGCGCACTCGTAGCCGCATCGCGCTCGGCAAGCATTGCCATCAGCACGTCCGTCGCTCGGTCGGCCTGCGGAGCCGCTTGAGGCTCGCTTTGGCCGCCGAACGCGGCGCGCTGGACTTCGGCAACGAGGAGGTCGAGTGCCGCGAGCACCCGCGCGCGGTCGACTGCGAACTCCCCGGCCGCTACCGAGATTGCGTGCGTCGCGGCAGAGAGCATGTCGCTCACTCCCGCGCGCCCGACCCTGCGTGCCTCGCGCTCAGCCCATGTGACCAAGCCGATCGGCTTGGACAGTGCCAGCGAGAGGCACAGACGATCCAAGAGTGTCTCGAGCGTCGCATCGGTGGCCGTATCGCCGCTCAACTCCGGGAGCGTCAAATGCTCGATGGCGCTCCGCTTGAGCGCCGTGAGGTCCCGTCCCAGGACCTCACCGAGCGTGGCCAGTGTGATTTCCGAGTCCCGCAGCACCGAGGCATCCTTTCTCGCTGCTGCCGGCTCTTCGGGGCTGGAGGAGCGGCTTTAGCCCACTCCCGCCGGCGGCGAAATGTGGCTGATCGGGTGGAAGTGCGAGACGATCAGTCCCGGCAGCGCCGCAACGCCTTCAAACGTGTGCGCGAAACCGGCACCGAGTGCCAGCAACAGCAGATGAAACATGTTTTGTGGTTCTCCTGGGTAGTGAGGTTCTCGCTCACAGGATAGCGGAGCGGCGGAGTGGCTGTCTCTACCCAAATCGCGGTATGCCTGTTTTTTGGCATCTACTAGGGAACGAGGGCATCGACCCCCTGGCGATGGAGCATCTTTAGCAGCTCCGGCGTCCCATGGCAGTTGAGCTTGGAGATCGCGTGCTTGATATGCGTCTGCACGGTGAGCACCGAGCGCTCGGTCTGCAGCGCGATCTCCTTTGGGCTCAGGCCCTCGGCAAGGAGGCGTAGGACCTTGATTTCGGCCTCGGTCAGGCGGTGGTCTCTGCCCTCGTGTTCAGCTTCTTGCTCGCGCCGAAGCGCGGCGTGCGCCGCCTCGACGAGCCGCGCATAGCCTCCCAACGAATACTGGTCCATCGCGCGCAAGCTGCCGTCGATATCGGCATGTCCGGCCGATCGCACGAGTTCCGCCGTAGCCTCGCGCATCGCATCCGCGGCTGGCCGGCTCGACAACGCCGGCCGTCGCCGAAGCAGGTTCATTGCGGTGGTCCGCCGCCCAGCGACTACCTCGGAGAGTATCCCGATGATCTGCCCGACCTCAAGAGCTAGCGATGCAAAGCCGTCGACTTTGGCATCCTGGGCATCGATGGCTCCCATGAGTGTCAGAACCTCTTCCTTCGACTCCTTGAACTTATGGTCCAGGGATAAGCACAATCCGTACACTGCTCGCGCGATAATCTTGTCAAACCCGTGGGGTACCCGGTCGAGCAGCGCGCGCAACGCCGCGTGTGCCTCACTGAAGCGGCCCTCCCAAGCTTGCCGGAACGCATGGCTCGCGACGATGTAGAGGCCCCGGGATGCGTCGGTTGTTCGCAACTCACCGGCCTGACGCTCCAGCGCAACCATCCGCTCCGAGTTTCCCCTCCACGTCTCGATGGCAAGCAGTCGAAGCGCGGTGGTTTGCATGCTGAAGATGTCGCCGGACTTCCCCGCCGCGACGGAGGCCTGCTGTGCGTACCACAACGCATACGCGACGTCATTTTCGCAGTACCACGCTTCGAGCGCGAGCGTATCGAGGGCAAGGCACGCCAAGCCGTGCATCGAGAGCCTATTTGCCATCTCGGCGCTGCGTGAGAGCGCGAGGCGCGCCCGCTGGTCCTGACGCAGCTCCCACGCCGCAACGCCGATCCGCTGCAGCGTTCGCGCGAGCGAGTCGCTCTCTTCGAAGGCGTGCACTTCGGACTCCACCCGATCCATGAGCGTGCTCGCGAGATCAGCGTCGCCCGCGCGCGCTGCGACGACCGATCGCAGTGCGAGCGCTTCGGCGAGAATCGCGCGCGGCGCCGTCTTCTCTTCGGTGACGGCGTCGAGGACGGCGCCGGCATCCTTTCCTTGATTGATTGCAAGCAGGGCGAGGCGAATCGAGACGCTCGCCCGCAGCCCCGGATCCGTACTCATTTCCAGGCTGCGGCGGAACAACGGCTCCGCTTCCATGAATCGCCCGATCGACGACTCCAAGATGCCGCGCAGGGCGAGCACGAGCGCGTGGTCGCGGCGATGCTCTTCCGTAAGCGCGGCGATCGCACGCAGCGCGAGGTCGGTATGTCCCGTCGCCAGCAAATCGAAGCCGTGGAGTTCGATGAGGCGCAGCACCGACGTCTCCGCTCCCGCGTCGGCGTAGAGACGGAGCGCGGCATGCGGGCGCGCGAGGCTTTCCATTGCCGCCGCGATGACGCAGCGCAGACGGTTCGTCGACGCCTCGCCGCGAAGCGCGAGCTGGTGGGCGACGAAGTCGCGGAAGAGATCGTGGCAACGATAGACCCCGGGACGGACCTCGTAAAGGAAGGCGACGCGCTCTCTCAGGTCGGCGATCAGCTTGCGCGCCCGGTCGAACCCGATGGCGGCCATCACGTCGATCTCGATCTCGGAGAGAAGCGAGGTCGCCTCGAGAAACTCGCGCTCCTCATCGCTCAGCGAGTGATACACCTGCTCGGCGAGATACTGGTAGATCATCTCCCGCGTCATCGAGGTGATGTTCCGAAGATCGACGGAACGCGTCGACGTCCGCAGCGCGAAGCTCAGCGCCGTCGGCCAGCCTTCGGTCAACTCCAGGAGCGATCGCAGCTCCTCTTCGCGGACGCCGAGCTTGAATGCCGCAGCGGCTTGCTTGGCTTCTTCCGTGGTGAAACGGAGGTCGCGCTCGTCGATCATGAGGTCGCAATCGCCGTAGGCGAGCCACGTTCCGAAGGGAAGCCCGCAGGTGCTGCGCGTCGAGATGATCCAGCGAATGTGGGTCTTCGTCCGTTCGATGAGCGCGATGAAGAATCGCAAGACCTCGAGGTCCTTTTCCGCAACGTGCAGGTCGTCGATGGCGAGCGTGCCGCGCCATCCTTTGACGTGCTGGTACATCCAGAGCGCTAAGTCGGCGCCGACCGTCGTCGACGCGCGATTGCGTTCGTACGCGTTTGCGAGCGTGCGCCGCGCCTCCGGAGCAGCTTCTTCCAACGCCTCCGCCAAGCCGCGCAGGACGCCTGGCAACGTGTCGTGCTCCGGTCGCAGGTCGAAGCGCAGCCACGGCTCGTCGAGCTCGAGCAAGAACTGCGACAACGCGACCGACTTGCCATAGCCTGCAGGCGCCACGATCACCGAAATGCGCTGCGTCGCCGCCTCGTCGATACGCTCGACGACGCGGGGCCGCGGTATCGGCTTGAACGTCCCGCCGGTTTCAATGCGCCCGTCGGGTCGAACTGGGCGAATCATCGCTCCACCGCTGCAGTCCGGCGCGGCAAGGGTACCTGCCCTCGACCGATCACCTTTCCAATCCAGTACGCAACGAGCGCCCCGTCCCATCGCAGGCGTGCCGCCAGCCACGCGTGCTGCGCCGGACACGTGATCTCACCGAGCTCGAGCACGTACGCGCCGTCCGTGGCGCGCGTCTGGGCGTAGGCGTAATAGTCGCGCAGTCCAACCGTAAAGTTGTCCGGACGAAACCCAAACGGAAAATACCGTGCGTAGAGACGCTTCCATGTAGCGGCCGTCGAACGATCTCGCGCCGACGGATACCCGACGGAAGCGGCGCTGCTGCACGCGGGGATCGCACCGTCGAAATGGATGAAGACCGCCATCTTCACCGCGTACGTTCCCACGTAATCCGCAGGAAGGCGCACGACGCTGATGCCGTGAGCCCGAAGAACCTGCGCCGCCGCGTTCGCCACGACCGGTGTCCACGCGCGCTCACCCGCGGCACCGAGGTAGCAGTGGCGCTTGGGAAAGCGTGCGCAGCTGCGCGGGCGGCCCTCATGCCCCGCCGAAATGAGAACGTCGTAGGATCGCACGATCGGCGCCGGCGCGGAAGCAACGGTCATCGCTACGCGATGCTCGTCACGGGCGACGGGCCACGCCGCCGGCGCTCGTGTTCCGCCAAGCGCCGCAGCCACGAGTTCGGAAAGCGGCGCAACACCGTCTCGATGTACTCTTCGTAGCGCGCGTCGTCGGGGCTCACGTCGCGCTGCGCGAGGAGCGTGAGCACTGCGCGCCACTCAAAGCCAATGCGCCGGTAGATCGAGAAGGCGCGGTTGAAATGCGCCGCTGCGGCCGCCGGGTTGCCGGCGCCTTTGTCGAGGAGTCCCGCCGTGTACTCTTCCCACGCCTCGATGTGCGGCTCGCGCGCATAGGCCCCCAAGAACTTGTCCGGGCGGGGCACCGACGTATAGCTGCGCCAGCAGCGCTGCGCTTCGAGCGGCCGC
>DAHUYK010000002.1 GCA_027315245.1 Vulcanimicrobiota bacterium
GCGACCACAGTTCAACGACGTTGCACCAGACAACAACCATCCCGAGTTCGACGATCCCGGTCCGCCGACGGCAGATCTCTTCGAGCCCGCGCCGGCACACCCGCATCCGATTTCGTGGGTGCCGACGCCCGAGCCGACCTACACGGCGCTTCCGATTATCTCGCACGAGGTCGTTACGTTCAATGCCGACTATTACGTCGACTCCGTCGGCAGGGACGACGGCATGCTCGACGTCGTGCTCACGCCGCGCCGCGACCCCGAACGAAATCGTTTGCGCGAGCTATGGGTCGACCCGAAGACGTTCGAACTCGAAAAGGTGCTCTGCACCGATCGTCTCGCGCTCGATTACGGTAGCGGTCACGTCGACATCTACCCGGTGCTCTTCACGGTCACGGTGGGACGTCTCGACGGCATTCCGGTCGTAACGCACATTCACGGCGTCGTCGAAGGTGGCTACTCCGGCGACGACCAGACCGTCGAGTATTCCTACGAGAACGTTACCTTTCCCAAGTCGCTCCCGGCCTGGTATTTCGACGCGCGCGACTACGCCGCACATCAAACGGACGCACCGACCTGAGCTCGCGACGCTTTAGGATGACAAAGATGATCCGCCCTTCAGGCCTTCGCGAGAGAAACTCGGTGCTTCTAAAGAGAAGCTCGGTGCTTCTAAAGAAAGTGCGGCGCCGTGTGCAGGGCCCCTTGCCCGTTGCGCCAGAGAGCGTACTGCAACGGCTGCGCTGCGTTCATCGAAAGCGCGCCGATCTCTGCGCGCTTGTCGATGGCGATGACGCAGTACATGTTTGTGTGAAGCTCGCGTGCCGAACGCGCCATGTATCGCATGAGGTCCGCACACGCTTCCTGGGGGTGCATCCCCTCGGCCATCTTCTGCACGATGTGCTTTGACGTGCAGTAGTTCGTCATGACGTCGCCATCACCGGTCGCCGACGCGGCGCCGGCTGCGTCGTCCGCGTAGTACCCGCATCCCACGAGAGGCGAGTCTGCTACGCGCCCCGGAAGCTTCCACGCCAAGCCGCTCGTTGAACAGCCGGCCGCGACACTTCCGCCGCCAGCCGCCACCATGCCGATGGTGTCGTGGTGTTCGCCGTCGATCCAAAACGTTTGATGATTCGGTGTGTTCTTCCACTTCAGCCACGCTTCGAGCGCGCCGGGTGTGAGCAGCTGCATCGGCTTGAAGCCCATGGCGATCGCAAACTGCAGCGCGCCTTCCCCCGCCATGGTCGTATGACGCGTCTTCTCCATGACGAGCCGCGCAACAGAGATGGGGTTCTTGATCTTGTGCAGGCTGCAGACGGAGCCGGCGCGATGCGTGTGTCCATCCATGATCCCCGCGTCGAGCTCGACCTCACCCTCTGCGTTCGGATAACCGCCGTACCCCACTGTCGTGACGTTGGGGTCGTCTTCCACGACGTTGATGCCTTTCTCGATGGCGTCGACGAGCGAGCCGCCGTGCGCGCGGATCTGCGCCGCACGCCGGTTCGCTTCCATGCCCCAATGCCACGTGGAGAGAAAGACGGCGTCCTGGGCATCAGCGGCTGCCACGGAAGGGCGCGCGGCGGCGCCTGCAAGCGATGCGGCACCGGCGGTAGCGAGGAAGGTCTTGCGATCGATCGGTTCCATGGCGTTTCCTTCTACACCTGAAACCCTTTCTCTCTACTCGCTACGCACGCGGAAGACGACGCTCATGCGCGGCCCGGCGGCGAGGTGGCTCTTGGGAATCCCGTGATCGTAGTGCAGTTGCGTGGCATAGCTCATCGTGAGCAGGCTTCCCGGCTCGAGATCCACGTCGGCGGCTCGTCGCGGACGCGCTTTGGTGCGAATCGTCATGCGCCGCGTCGCACCGAGTGAGAGCAGCGCGATCGGCTCGCCAAGGGCGATCTCGTTGAGATGGTCGTTATGCGGTGCGACGCTGTCGTTACCGTCGCGATAGAGATTCAATCCCACGGCGTTGAACGGCGCGCGCAGCTCTTCACGAACCCGCGTCAGCAATCTTCCCAGCGGCGGGGGCATGTTGCGGTCCGCGCGGTAGGTTGCCGTCAGCCGTGGGACGTCGACCTGCCGGTCGTACATCCACCGCCGCTCGTGTTGCCATTCGACACGCGCAACGAGCGCCTCGAAGACGCGCTGCGCAGCGCCCTGGGAGAGAAACCCGCGACGATAGACAATCGATCCGCGCTCGTCGTCGACGATACGCTGGACCGCGTCAGCAAAGAGCCCGAGCTGCATCCTACCGCCAGTTGAAACCGCCGATCGCCGCCCACTGTTGCGCCAGCGTGCCGTCCCACGCGAAGAACGCTTCCCCGATCGCGCCCGCTCGTTTACTGGCTCGCATACTGGCGGTGATTTCCTTTGCCGTCGGAGCGCCCGTAGCGGTGAGCGCGCTCGTCTGGCCGCCCATCGAGACCGGCATGTGCCGGCCGGCCATGCGCAGCAGGGTGGTGTACGAGTCGCGCATCTCTCGCGCAACCTGCCCCGCATTCGCGGGCGGATGCTTGCGCATCATCCTCCAGTACGCCATCGGCTGCAAGACGCTCGAAGCGCGGGCGATCGCGCGATAGGGATACTTGCGATCGTTCAAGTGCTCGAAGTACGGATCTTCGACCGTTGCGACGACGAGGTACCGTGGTCCGGCCGCCGCGCGCACGAGCGCGAGGTATCTCGCCAACGCGTCGATTGCCTTCGGGCCCTCGCCCATGAACTCGTCTCCCCGCTCGGCGTCGACCGCGAGGCCGGTAAACCGGCGTCCCGTCGCCGTCCGGTACGCAGCGACGTCGAGCGTCGCGCGCAAATCTTCGTAACTCGTCTCGCGCGGTACGCTCCATCCGATCACGCCGATGCCATGCGATTCCAATCCGTCGATGAGCGCGTCGACCACCGGCTTCGCCTGCGGCGTGATCTCGAAGTATGCGCCGTACGCAGCCCGCAACTCGACGTAGTGCAGATGTGCCGCCACCGCCTGACGCACGACGGCAGCCGGATCGAGCTTGCGATAGTAGATGTCGTCAAGGGGGTCGAGCGTGAAGAAAAGCCACATGCCGCTGCCCGACACATCGGCGACGGAGGTGCGCGCAAGCCGCGGCGGCACGTGGACGACGTTCGTCTGCTCCGTCCGGCCGGTACGCACGACGGCGTAACGATACGCAGCACCGGGATCCACGGTAGGGTCGTAGCAGTGCGATCCTCCTGCGACTTGCGCGACCATCGTCCGGCTGCCGCGCGGACCGATGCGCCACACGGCCACGGGCCGCGCGGCGTAGGGAAACCACCCGATCTCGACGAGATGCGGCCCAATCGCGCCCGCAACGACGCGCGGTCCGCGCCACGTCCGCGTGTCGGTGCGTACCGTCACCCGCGGCAGTTTCGGCAGCGTCGGCTGCACGGTCAGCACGATCGTTTCGTTGCGATCGGTCGAGACGATTGCCGAAGGCTGGCCGTACCGCATACGATTCTGCCACTGCGCACGCCCACTCGACGGAATCCAGTTTAAGTTGCTGTTCGCGAGAATGCGCGTCGGCTTCCCTCGCTCGTCGTAGAAGTGCGCGATGGCGAGCCAACGCGCGTAGCCGTCCGGGCTGACTCCGAGAATGCGCGTCTCGATGCGGACCGAGGCCGCGGGATTGCCGGCGTAGACCGGCGCTCCGGATGTCGCCTGCGTTGGGCCTTGCGACTGCACCGCGAGCGGCGGCGGAGGCTGCGCGCGCGTGCACGCGCTCAAGAGCAGCAGCGCAATCGCCGCCTGTTTCACCTACGCCACGTCGAAGAGCGCTGCGGCTCCCATACCCCCGCCGATGCACATCGTCACGACGACGTGCTTGACGCCGCGGCGCCTGCCCTCGATGAGAGCGTGCATCGTCATGCGGGCTCCCGTCATACCGTATGGATGCCCGATGGAAATCGAGCCGCCGTCGACGTTGAAGATCTCATTCGGAATGCCCAGCCGGTCGCGACAGTAGACGGTTTGCACGGCGAACGCTTCGTTGAGCTCCCACAGCCCCACGTCGTCGATGCCGATCTGCAAGCGCTCAAGCAGTTTGGGCACCGCGAGCACGGGCGCGATACCCATTTCGTTCGGCTCGTTGCCGGCGACGACCATGCCGCGATAGAATCCGAGCGGCTCGAGATTACGCTTCTCCGCGAGTTTGGCATCCATGAGCACCACCGCGGCTGCACCATCGGAGAGTTGCGATGCGTTGCCGGCGGTAATCGTCGTGTCATTCACGCCGGGTACGGCGCCTTTGAGCGCGGCGAGACCTTCCAGCGTCGTCTCAGGGCGATTGCCTTCGTCCTTGACGAGCGTTACCTGCTCTTCGCGAACCGTACCGCGCTCTTTGTCCGCGACGACCTTCCAAGAAGGCATCGGTACGATCTCCGCGTCGAAGCGGCCCGCTTGCTGCGCCGCAGCCGTGCGCTGCTGGCTCTGCAGCGCGTAGCGGTCCTGCGCGTCGCGTGTCACGTCATACTTCTTGGCGACGAGATCGGCGGTGTAGAGCATCGGCATGTAGAGATCGGGCGTGTGCCGTAAGAGCCACTCCTCGTCGAACCCGACGACGTTCAGCACGTTTTGGACCATCGAGATCGACTCGCATCCGCCGGCGACCATGACGTCGGCACCGTCGACGACGATTCGCTGCGCGGCCGAGGCGATCGCGTTGAGGCCCGAGGCGCAGAAGCGGCTCACGACCTGCCCGCAGACGCTGACCGGCAATCCTGCGCGTAGCGCCGCAGTACGGCCGAGATTGTTTCCCGTCGCGCCCTCCGGCAGTCCCACGCCGATGACGACGTCCTCGATCTCAGCCGGAGCGACGCCGGCGCGTTCGACTGCAACACGCACGACGTGCCCTGCCATCGTTGCTCCGGGCGTCTGATTGAACGCACCCCGAAACGCGCGCCCGATCGGCGTGCGCGCCGCAGAGACGATGGCCGCTTCACGCATGGAGTGTCCCTTCGCGTTCGTACGCCGCGAACGTCCCGCCTGCGGCGGCGATCCGTTCGAGCAGCGGGGCGGGCTGCCAGTGTGCGCCGAACTCGGCGCGAAACCGTACGACGGCGTCGTAAACGTTCTTCACGCCGACCTCGTCGGCGTACCACATCGGTCCGCCGTGGTGCGGCGGAAAGCCGTAGCCGTAGACGTAGACGATATCTTCGTCACCTGGGCGCAGCGCGACGCCCTGCTCGAGCAGCGCGGCGCCAGCGTTGACGAGCGCAAAGATGCAGCGCTGCACGATCTCCTCCTCGCCGGCGTTGCGCGGCTCGATGCCCGCTGCCTTCGCGGCCTGCGCAAAAAGCTGCTCGACCGTCTCGTCGCGCAGCGGCTCACGTCCCGCGCCGGCGTTCTTGTCGTACCGGTAGAATCCGGCGGCCGTCTTCTGGCCGAAGCGCTTGCCCACGTACAATCGGTCGACGATATCCGTCCGCCCCGTCATGGCGCCGGGACGCCCCTGCGCGATGTGCCACATGACGTCGATGCCGGAGAGATCGAACATCGCGAACGGGCCCATCGGAAAGCCGAAGTCCTTCATCGCGGCGTCGACGCGGTGCGGTGCAACGCCCTCTTCGGCGAGGAAGATCGCTTCGCGCGCGTAGTCGAAGAGCATCCGGTTGCCGATGAAGCCGAAGGCGTTTGCGGACAGGACCGAGACTTTGCGCATCGCCTTTCCCACAGCGAACGCCGTCGCGAGCGTGTCGACCGACGTCGCTTTCCCACGCACGATCTCGAGCAGTTTCATAATGTTCGCGGGCGCGAAAAAGTGCATGCCGAGCACCTGATCCGGCCGCTGCGTCGACGCGGCCATCTCGTCGACGTCGAGCGTCGACGTGTTCGATGCGAGCACCGCGCTGCGCTTCACGACCGCGTCGAGCTTCGAAAAGACCTCTCGCTTGACGTCCATCGTTTCGAAGACCGCTTCGACGACGAGATCGCAGTCGGCCACGGCGGCATACTCGCCGGCAAAGAGAATCGAGCGGCCGCGCTTCCACGCCTCTTCTTGCGTGAGCCGCCCACGCTGCACCTGATGCGCGTACATGCCGAAAATCAGCTGCTTCGCGCGTTCGACCTGACCCTCGACCGGCTCGACGACGGTGACCGGGATGCCGGCGTCGGCAAAGCAAAGCGCAATCCCGGTGCCCATCGTCCCGCCGCCGATGACGCCGGCACGGGCGACGGACTGCGCGGTTGCCTGCGCCATGCCGGGGATCTTCGTGAGCGCCCGCTCGGCAAAGAAGACGTGCCGGAGCGCGAGCGATGGCTGCGAGCGCACGAGTTCGTCGAAGAGCCGGTACTCTCT
>DAHUYK010000004.1 GCA_027315245.1 Vulcanimicrobiota bacterium
ATGAAAGGAGGTTGCGAGAACGTTTCCTTCTCGGACCATCACGCCGTGACCGTCGCGCGAAGCGAGCAGTTCCACCCGCGGGCCGATGCGCTCGATCCATGGCGCGCGAATGAAGATCGCGGGAAACGGCTGCGCGCCGATAGCCGGGATGCTCAGCGAAACCTCCGCGGACTCGTTCTGACGTCCGAAGGCGTTGCGCCGCACGGTCACGTCGAGAACGTCGAGCGTGGGCTGCGCGAGATCAGCGACGTCATGCGCTGCCACGATCATGCCCATGCACGTTCCCCAGAGCGGCATGCCGCGCCGCACGCGCTCGACGATCGGGCGCTCCATGTCGAAACGTTGGATCAGTTTCATCGCCGTCGTTGACTCGCCGCCCGGAATGACGAGGCCGTCGAGCCCTTCGAGTTGAGCAGGCACCTTCACCGCACGCACGCGCGCACCGGCACGGTGCAACGCCGCAACGTGCTCGTCGACGTCACCTTGCAGCGCAAGCACGCCGATATTTGGGTTGCAGCTCAACGGAAGTGCCTAATTCCCTCGCCGCGAGAGCAGCTCGCTCTCCGCGAGCGAGCGCACGTCGATGCCCGGCATCGCCGAAGAGTCTCCCAGCGATCGGCAGGCCTGGGCAACGATCTCCGGATCGTTATAGTGCGTCGTCGCGTCGACGATCGCTTTGGCGAAGCGTTTGGGATCCTTGGACTTAAAGATGCCGCTGCCGACGAAGATGCCTTCCGCGCCGAGCTGCATCATAAGCGCAGCGTCGGCCGGCGTCGAAACGCCGCCTGCGCAGAAGAGCACGACCGGCAATCGGCCTTCCCGGGCGACCTGCGTCACGAGTTCGAGGGACGCGCCGATGTCGCGCGCGCGCGCGGTGAGTTCCTCTTTCGGCGCCACGCTCAACTCGCGAACTGCATCGCCTATCGCGCGCATGTGCCGCACGGCCTCAACGATGTTGCCGCTCCCGGCTTCCCCCTTGCTGCGAATCATCGCCGCCCCCTCGGCGATGCGGCGCAGCGCCTCGCCAAGGTCGCGCGCACCGCAGACGAACGGCGTCGTAAACGCGTGCTTCTCGATGTGGTACTTGTCATCGGCAGGCGTGAGCACTTCGGACTCGTCGATGTAATCGACGCCGACCGATTGCAGCACTTGCGCCTCAGCGAAGTGCCCGATGCGCACCTTGGCCATAACGGGGATCGTCACGGCGTCCATGATGGACCGGATGAGCTCGATCGCGCTCATCCGCGCAACCCCGCCGGCCGCCCGAATGTCGGCGGGAATTCGTTCCAGCGCCATGACGGAGACAGCGCCCGCTTCCTGTGCGATCGCGGCGTGTTCGGGGGTGACGACATCCATGATGACGCCGCCCTTGAGCATCTGCGCCAGGCCTCGCTTGACGGTGTCGGTGCCGGTGTGTTCCATACGCTCTCTATCCTATCAGGAGGGCCGCGAAGTTGCACCCGGGGAGGGTGAGGCCTGCGGCGCGCCGCTCGGGGTCGCGCTCGGGCTTGCACTCGGAAGAGGCCGGTCCCATATCGGGATGTTCGGGTTCGGCGTCGGCGTTGCCGGTGGCGGGGTCGGCGTCGGCGCGGGCGGGCGGGTCGGCAGTGGAACCGGCGGAACGCGCGGGTCCGGGAATCCGGGATCGGGGGCGGCCGAAAGCGTCTGAGAGCGGTGCCAATCGGGTCCGTACGCGCCGTGGCGCGCATCCGCAGGCTCCGGCGTGATGAGCACCGTTGGCAGACCTGCGGAGTTCATCTCCGTGGACTGCCCGAGCAGGCGGTATCCCATGTGCTGCCCGATCGCGATAGCGGCAAGCAGCACGACGGTGCCGAGCGCCAAGACAACCGTGACGAAACGCTTAGAAGGCTCCATAAGGCGGACGGGCTTCCCTTCGCCGCTACGGGGAGACGCTTCTTCTCAAGGAAGCCCTGATGCGGCCGAGCGCCGGGCGTAAGACGTCGAGCTTCGCCGCTCTGGCGCGGCGGTCGGTCGGCGTCCCCATGAAGTGCACCTCGTCGAGCGCCCCCGCGGCAAGCTCGACCTTCGCAGAGTAGCCGCGAAACTCGATGGCGACGTCCCGCGCGCAGTCGTTCAGGTTGCAGAGAAAGACCCGTACCGCGCCATGCGGATCCTCAAAGGCCACGGCCCCGACTTCGACCGGCGACGTTCGAACTTCATCGCTCACGTCGATCCCGGCGTGGATGCACGTGAAAGGCTCTTCGGCCGAGAGCTCCGGCATGTCGCCGTAGATGACGTCGTTGCGCAAATCGATCACGTACGTACAACGGCGGCCGCCCCAATGCACGCGAACTGCGGCTATCCAGTGCCAGCCCTTCGGGCGCAGCGGCACGAGATGGGGTCGCCCGCTCGTGCGGTAGCCGTCGAGGCCGCCGATGGTCTCCGCCACCGCCCAGAGGTACTTCGCGCCGGTCCACGGCGAGAGGTACATGCCGCGATTGCTCAGCGAACCGCCATCGAACCACTCCGCGAACTCGCCGGGGACCGTATTGCGCGGGCTGCCCGCTTCCATCGCTTCGTAGATGGCACCGAGATAGCGCACCGCCTCGTCGGTCGAGCCGCAGCGGGCGAGGGCAACGGCGAACCAGAGGGTGAGATCGGGCCAGACGCCGCCGAGCAAACCATATCCGTACGACGGGAAGTACCACGAGTCGGCCGTCGAGATCGTGCGCAGGCCGATCGGCGTGACGAAGTCGGCCTCTTGCAAGCGCGCGAGAATCGCACAGCGCTGCTCGCGTGTTCCCACGTCGAACAGCACCGGGAACACTTCATCGGCGGTGAAGTTGTCTTGGTAGTTTCGGTCTTGGTCGTAGTTGAGCACCCACGCGTGCGTGTCGTCGTTGTAGAGCTGGCTCATCATCGCCGCGCGCAGCGCCTGCGCTTCTTGCCCGTAGCGCTCCCAATGTTCGTGGTCGCCGACGACCGCAGAAAGCATGGCGGCGGCATCGAGGGCAAAGACCGCTTCGGCGTTGATCTCCGTGACGGCGCCGTCGAGCGTGTAGTAGGGAATTATGTTTCGCCAGGACGAGATGCCGTACATGTCGACGCCCTGCGCCTTGCAGAAGATCAATCCGTAGGCGTCGCGTTGTGAGAGCAGATAGTCGGCCATTCGAACGACGAGCTCGTGGTGATCTCGCGCCCACGCGTCATCGAGCGTGGCATTATAGTGGTGGAGCATCGCGATGAGATGCAGCGGCGTGTCGTCGTTGATGTTGAGATCGTACGACGTCTTATATCCGTTCACGCCTCGCACGTACTCGATCATGAGGCCGTTTTCGTCGGCAAAACGGTTGAAGACGTCCAAGGCGTCGCGGCTGAACTGCGGCCAGAAGTAATCGAAGCCGTGCACGAACCACGACGTGTCACGCGAAACGAGGATGTCGGACGGCGGTGAGTTCGTCGAACCCCAGCCGTGCGGATACTCCTTGACGATGCGCAGCATGTTTGCCTTTGCCCAAACGACGCCCCGGCTGATGTGCGGAGACGGAGTCATGAATCGCGCGTCGGCCAACCGTTCGGCGTAGTAGCGCTGCGTGTCGTGGAGCGCACGTGGATCCCGCAGCAGCGCTTCGAGCACCGGGCGGCTCTTCTCGGTCCCGCTGGCGTGATAGACGACGGCGAGGCGCAGCGACTCGCGTGTTCCGGCAGCGACGGCGATACGATACTCGAACGCGCCGAAGATGCGCCGGCTCACGAGTTCGGCTTCCTCGGGCGTCACTTCGCCTAAGGGTTCGCGCTGGATGCCTGGAACGAGGCCGCCGCGGCGCATGTGCTGCAGCAGCACTTGCTCTCGCAGCGACAGATTCACCGCCGCCGGCTCGCGCGATCCGCCCCACCAGCGTTCGCCCCCGGTCTCCATATTGCGCGAGCAGATGAAACGGCCGGCGACACGCGCATGCACCTCGTGCTCCGGCTCGCCGTAGAAGCGCTGGCCCACGAGCAGCGCCCACGGAAAGAGGCTCACCTCGACGCCTTGTGCCCCGGCGTTATAGAGCGTCACGTCGACCGCGAACGAGACCGTGCGATCGAACGCAGCACCGTGCGGCACGTAGAATGCCTCGGTGACATGCAGCCGGTTCTCGAGCGTGAACTCGGAGAGCTGCGCGTAGGGCAGGAACGTGAACTCGCGCGTGATCTGGTGTGGAAAGAGCGTCTGGCGGCCGTCGCGCAAGCGGTACGCGATTTGGTGCGTTCCAAAGATGATGCGGTCGGTGTCGGCGTCCCAGAGCCCCCGCACGCCGCCCTTCGCCGTCGACTGGGCGTAGGTTTTATAGTTCCCCAGGAGCAGGCCGTACGGCGTCTGATCTTCAGAGAGAACGTACGCACAGTATTCGTTGTGCTGCGCGTCGTAGCTCGGCCCCATGGAACCCGGTATTCGCGCACCGGCCAAGATCAACCTCACGCTCGAAGTGCTGGGGCGGCGCAACGACGGCTTCCACGCAATTCGCAGCGTTATGGTTCCGCTCTCGCTCGCGGATGCGATCGATGTCGCACCCGCCGATCGCTTGACGTTCGCATGCACGACACCCGAACTGGACGGCGAGGCTAACCTCGTGCTTCGCGCCGCGCGAGCGGTCGCAGACGCAGCAGGCCGCGACATTTGCGCGCGGCTGACGCTCTCGAAGCGCATTCCGCAGCAGGCGGGCCTCGGCGGCGGATCGAGCGATGCCGCAGCCGTGCTCCTCGCGGCAATGCAAGGACGCTTCGGTCCAATGCCCGCGATCGATTGGCTGGGTGTTGCGCGGAGCCTCGGCTCCGACGTTCCGTTCTTCCTCGCGGGTTCCGCTGCACTCGTCGAGGGAACGGGCGAGCGGGTGACGCCGCTCGGCGCCGCGC
>DAHUYK010000005.1 GCA_027315245.1 Vulcanimicrobiota bacterium
TGGTGAGCGAAGCGCGAGCGCAGCGAGTGCGAAGTCGAACCACCGACGCGAATGCTCGTCCCTCGACTGCGGCGCTACGCGCCTACGCTCGGGATGACAGGGCTCGGCGCTACGCTCAGGTTGACTGCGTTCGTGGCCACGCTCGGCCTACGGCTGGATGGGATCTCCGAGTGCCTTTGCCATTGCGCGATAGATGTTGAGGCGGCCGCAGCCTTCATGAGGATCGCGGATGTCGTCTGCCGTCTCACACAAGAGCTGCTTCATTGCCGTCGGGCTCTGATACGCCGCGTTCACTGAGACGATCAGCGCTGCCGCACCGGCAACGAGCGGCGTCGCCATCGACGTTCCTGCTATGGCGATGCGGCAATCGGTTGCGCCGGTGTCGCTCGGATAGTCGCCAGTGCAATTCCCAGCGTCTTGGGAAGAGAACGGCGTCGACGTCCAGATGTTTTCGATCCAATGCAGGTCGTCGGCGTCGCTCGAACTTGCTCCGTCGCCGCCCGGCGCGACGATACCCCACGCCGACGGGCTCCCCGCTTCTTCACCCGGCGATCCGAAGTTCGAGTACGAGGCGACGTACTCGTAGGGTGATGCGGCACTGCCGTTGCTGTTGCCGCTGCCGTTGGCGTGACCGTCGGCGAGGGAGGTCGCGCCGACGGCGATAACGTTCGGGTCGCAGGCGGGCGCGTCGATACTGTTCTTGCCGTCGTTCCCGGCAGCCGCTACGACGATGATGTTCGCGGCGACCGCGTCTTCGATCGCGGTCTGTTCGTCGGTTGCATCCGGACACGATCCCCCGAGGCTGATGCTGATTACGTTCACGTGCCGAGAGATCGCGTTTTCAATTGCGTTTGCAATGTCGCCCGTGCTTGCGCTGCAGGCGGGATCGGTCGTGTTCGGATTCGTGCAGTTGCTGTCGGGAACCGGGAAAACTTGGTATTCGTAAAGCGTCACGTTACCCCCGGAGCCGACGAAACCCAGACTGTTGTTCATGTCGGCACCTGCGATGCCAGCCGTATCGGTTCCGTGCCCCCATTGGTCGGTTTGACCCGCCGTTCCCGCGTTCGGGCCGGTCGAGTTCACGAATCGCTCGTACACCGCAACCTTCGAACTGAGCTCGCGATGCGTCATGTCGACACCGGTGTCGATGAGCGCGATCTTCACCGCGCTCGAGCCGAGCGCGTTCGCGTTTGTGATGCCGCTGCCGTTGCCGCTCTGACTGTACTCGAACGCATCGCCGAGACAGATGGCGTGCATGCCCCACTGCCCGGGAACGTCGGCGCGTTCTTCGTACGGCGCCACGTGGTACGTGGCCGGAGGCGGCGTCGCACCCGCACCGTCTTCTGCCGTGTCAGCGACCGTCGTCGAGAAGCCCGCGAAGTAGGGATCGTTGGAAAAGTACGCATGCGACACCGAGGTGAGGTACCGTCGCGCGTCGACCACGCCGACGCTCTGCACGCCCGGATTTGCACGCAGCCGCGTTTCGATGCTTGCGGCCTGCTGCGGGGGGACGGCGAGCACGCGCATGATGAGACCAGCATGCGAAAAGCGCTCCTGCCCCACGAAGCGTGCGCCGGCGCGGCTTTCGCCGGCTGCGATCTGCGCACCGGCGCTCGCTACGGACGCGGCGTCGTACGTAACCGCGATGAGCGACGGCGCTCCCGCGCTGGGCGGCGTAAAACGGAAGGGAGGATGGCGTAGCACCGCAAAGCTCGGCGCGGCGATGCGACGCTGGGCAACCGTCGACGGCGTGCTCCCCGAACCGGCACAGTTTGCGTAGAGCGGGGACGGCTGGACCGTTGGCTGTGTCGTCGGCGGCGTGCCTCCGCCTCCACCGCCCCCACTGCCTCCACCGCTGCATGCGTACAGCAGCGACGTTATGGCGAAAAGCGCGATGAGGCGAAGGACGGCACGGTGCATCGAAGGTGGCTCCTTGTAGGACGGTCGCGGTTACGACGGCTGGGGGCTCGCTTCCCGGTCCTGCATTATTCCCCATAGCAGGCTGAGCGAGGCCTGGGCCGCTCTGGCTTGGACTTCTTCGCGTCCTCCGGGCAGCTGAAGCCGCACGCTGCGCTCGCCTCTAGGCGTCACCACAGCGAGCCAGACGAGTCCGACCGGCTTTTCGTCGGAACCGCCCGAGGGTCCGGCGACGCCCGTTGCAGCGAGCGCCGCGACCGCGCTGAAACGCTCGCGCGCGCCGCGCGCCATCGCACGGGCTGCTTCCTCACTCACGGCACCGTGTGCGGCGAGCGTCGCTCTGTCGACGCCAAGGAGCGCACTCTTTGCAGCGTTCTCATACGCGACGACGCCACCAGCGAAGACATCCGATGCTCCGGCCACGGCTGTCAGTGCGGCGGCGATACGCCCGCCGGTGCACGACTCCGCCGTCGCCAAGCGCCATCCGCGTTCGCGCAGCAGCGCGAGCGCCCGCTCCGCTAGCGTCTCCCCATCTGCGCCAAAGACGTGTCCGCGCAGACGCGCGCGAAGCTCTTCTTCCAACGGCGCGATCATCGCGTCGGCTTGCTCGCGCGCCGGCGCTTTCGCCATGATCTTCACGTCGCACGAACCGGCGTGCGCGAGAATCGCGATCTTCGGGTTCTCGGCGCTGCGGAAGAGATCGTCGATGCGATGGTCGATCTCCGACTCGCCAAGGCCGGTCACGTGCAGGACACGGGTCACGACGCCTGGGAGGCTGCCGTAGCGCTGCCGCAGGTACGGGATGAGGTGTTCGTCGAGCATCGGTCGCATCTCGTGTGGTACGCCGGGCATGCACGCGACGAACTTTCCGTCGGCGCGTACCGCGATAAAGCCGGGCGCGGTGCCACGCGCGTTCTCGAGCACGACGCTCCCCACCGGGATGTCGGCTTGCTTGCGGTTGTTCTCGCGCATCGGCCGGCCGATCGACGCGAAGAACGCTTCCATGCGCGCAAGCGTTGGTGCGTGCGGCACGCATCGCACCTCGAGTGCGTCGCAGACGGCCTCTTTCGTGAGATCGTCGACGGTCGGCCCCAGCCCGCCGCTCGTCACGACACCATCGGCGCGCGACAGGGATGCGTCTATCGCCGCGGCGATGCGAGCGCGGTTGTCACCGACGGCGTGCGTCGCATACACGTCGACGCCCGCCTGCGCGAGACGAGACGCGATGAACGGCGAGTTCGTGTCGACGAGTTGCCCCAAGAGCAACTCGGTCCCCACCGCGATGATCTCGACCCTCGGCATGGAGCGCCGGATTCGCCTCCGGCGCTCACGATGCCGCTATAGGCTAGTGCCCCGCGATATGGTACTCGAAGTCGAGACGGAACGTCTGCGGGGGCGCTGGGATCAGCGGCGCGGGGATGCTCCCCAGTCCGGTCGACGACTCGCCGATCTGCGGAATGCCCGCGTTGGGTTCGGGTAAGTTCGCGTACGTATCGATGTTGAAGATGTTCTCCGCGGAAAGCTGAACGTCGAGCGTTCTCGTCACCGGGTGGCGTACGGCGAAGTCGAAGTACGCAAAGGGCGGCAGGTTGTACGTGTTGTTCTTGCCTTCGAAATCGGCATCCAACAGGAAGTACGTGTGATCGGGTGTGAGGTACTGCAGTCCAGCGTACGCCTTGAGATACGGGATGCAGACTTCAGAACCGCCGTTGCTGCACTGCTGCACGCCGTTCGCGGGCTGCACGTAGGCGGTCGGCGAGGTGAAGAACTGCTGCGGGACGCCTTGAACGACCGAGCGCGTCAGCGCACCGGAGACGAAGAATCCGAGGCCGATCGGCGGCTGGTAGTTATACCGCAGCGATGCTTGCTGCACCGACAGATCGGCGATGTTCACCGGCTCGTTGATGAACGAGTAGAGCGGCGACGTCGACGGAGTGGAGATCGTCTCGAAGACGTTGTGGATTTGGTAGTCGGAGAGATCGACGCTCAAGACTCCTTGCCCAATGCCGCGATCCATCCCCAGATCGAACTCGCTTGCGACCTCGGGATTGAGAAGGGGATTCTTGAGCGTGAACGTTCCCAGTGGTGCCGTTGCGGATCCACGCGTGATGAACGGTACGCCGCTGACGAGCGATGCGTAGGGATACGTCGCCGACGTGCCCCACGAGAATCGGTACGACGCCCTGCCTTGCGGCTGATAGACGAGCGAGAGATGCGGATCGAAATGATCGAACGATCGATTGAGTGCCGCGGTCGTCGTGCGTCCTCCAGCAAGCGGCACGGCCTGAACGCCGTTCAGATCCCAGTTCGTTCCGTAGAGCCCAGCTTTGAACGTCAACGTCTGGCTCAATGCGAACTCACCGACGAGCGAAAGCGTATTGAAACGGGACGTCGTGTTCGGAACGACGACGTCGGCCGGGCTGTTGTAGTAGGCATACGTCTTATCGCTGTGGGTATCGTAGGTGGCCTCGAGAAAGCTCGCTCCCATCGGATGGACGAGCGTGATCGTGCCGCCGGCGAGCTTGTCGGATTCGAGAACGCTGAACGGGCCTTGCAGACACTCGGTCTCCGTACCGGTCGCGGGCCCGACGATGCCGTAGTTCGGGCCAGCCGTGCACGTGCGTGAGCCTGCAGTCGTCGGATAGTAGAACTGGGGATAGTTGATTTCGCCCGAGCCATCGATGATGCGAGCGATGTTGCCGGCGTACGGGCGAATGAGCAGCGTGTTGTCTCCGAACGCGGTTCGGAACTCGCCGGTGAACAGCGGCTGGTTATTGTAGACGTTCGAACCCGGATAGAAGATATAGCCGTTGATCGTCTTGCCGACGTACTGCGGGTCAAACGGGTTCGTGCATATCTTGCCGCCCGTCAAACACGGTGTGATGAGCATGTTGGCGGCATACTGTCCATATGCCGTTCCTTGCGGCTGGTAGCCTGACTGAGAGCCGACGAAGCCGACTTCGAACGACGTTACCGGTGAAAAGTTGTATTGGAACTTGACGAGCTCGCCTTTCGTGAAGAGCGACCCGTTCAGATTGCCGCAGAACTGAATGATGCCGGTGCTGCCGGGCTTGTTGTCGAGGGCGGCACTGTTCGGCTTCACCGTGCAGCCGTAGTGGAGGTAGTACGGCCCGTTATTGGATGCATATCCGGCACCGAGTACGTACTGCAACTTGCCGCCCACCGTGCCGGACGTGAGGATGTCGTACGATTGCGACCCGAAGTTATCGATACCATCGTTGATGCTGAACCTCGTGTCGCGCGTGAAGCCTGGCGTCAAGATGTTCACGGTGCCGCCCACCGCGGATCCCGCGAAGGGCGTCGTGTTGCCGGGGCCGGATTCGCTTTCGACGCTTCCAACCAGCCATGAGCTGAAGAACTGAGAGAACCAGACGCCGTAGCGGCCCGCGGAAAGCGGGTGGCCGTCGAGCAGAATCTGCGTCTCATACGGCTGCGTGCCACCGAGCGAGATCGAGGTGTTCGGCGACGAGCTGCCGTGCTCGACGACCGCGTTCGGTATGCGCTGAATGACGTTGTTGATCTGCGGATTGGCGAGCGTGAGGTACTGCTGACGGGTTTGGATCGTCTCCTGCGCAGCCCCCGTGTTGATGGAACTGCTCGCCGTCGTCGACACGCGAGCGATCGTGCGAAGCGAGCTGAGCGATGCCGGAAGCAGCGTTACGGTCACCGGCGTCGTGGAGCCGAACGCCAATGCGATGTCGGCGATCGATGCAGACGCGTAGCCGCCCTTGTTGACGTCGAGCCGGTAGACGCCCGCGGGCAAGCTCGGAAAATCAAAGTGCCCTTGGCCGTCGCTCGTCGTCGACTGTGTGACCGGTCCGCTGACGACGACTTGCGCGCCGGCAAGCGGCCCCCCGGACGAGGAACGCACCGTTCCATTTATCGTTGCCGTGGTCGTGCTCTGCGCTTGCGCGGCCATTGGAAACAACAATAGGATCCCTGCGAGTAAAGCGACGCACCGTCCCATAAACAGACTCTTTCCTCCATCGAAAATGAAGCGTACGGCAAACAAAGCAAGCTTGTAAGCTAGGGGTGTCCCTTTTGTACCAAGCGCGCGGCTCCTCCGTGCCATGGGCGAGTCCGCCTAAAGGACCACCCACTGCAACACTTGACATAACGTAACCATTTGGTTACATTACAGTAACCAAATGGTTACCCACACGCCCTCGGGAGCGGTCTTCCGCGCCGTCGCCGATCCGACGCGCCGACAGATACTCGGGCTCCTGCGCGGCGGGCGGCTGACCGTCGGCGAGATCGCCGCGAACTTCCCCTTCAGCAGGCCCGCGATTTCCAAGCATCTCCGCACGCTGCGCAGCGCCGGGCTCGTGCGCACGCAGCAACGGGGCACGACCCGGTTCTGCGAGCTGAGCCCGGCGCCGCTCTCGCACATTAGCGAGTGGCTCAAGGACTACGAGCGGCTCTGGAAGCGCGAACTTCATAACCTTAAACGCTACGTCGAGGAGAATCCATGAACCGCACTGACGACTCCATCGTCATCGAGACAGAGATCAAAGCGTCCGCTGAGCGCATCTTCCGCGCGCTCACCGACCCGCAAGAACGCGTGCAGTGGTGGGGCAAGGGGCGGGCGCGCACGACGCACGTCGACTCCGACTTACGCCCCGGCGGCAAGTACGTGATGCAGCTCGACGCCTACGGTCAACCGCACACCGTCGAGGGCGTGTATCGCGAGATCGTGCCTCCATCGGTCTTGTCGTTCACATGGAATCCGTCGTGGGGCGGAGAGGAATCCCTCGTGCGCTTCGACATCATCGAACGCGACGGCGTCAGCACGGTTCGGGTAACGCACTCAGGACTCCCGACCGAACAGGAACGAGCAGGCTACAGCCAAGGCTGGCCGTTCAATCTCCGTTTGCTCAAGGAGCACGCCGAAGCGGAAGGTTAGCCGTCGCCGAACCACGGTGGATACGCGAAGGTAACCGTTGCTTCGAAGCCGCTGGCCGCCTCGATGGCGGCCGCGCGGCGAATGTCGGACTCTTGCGCAAGCGGGTGCGCGTCGCGCGTCTCCGCACGACGCTGCGCAAGTGCGCCGACGAAGCGCTCGAAACGCGCGTCCATGGCGCGCTGCAGGGCGTTTTTGAGTATCTTTCCGACGCGCGGCGCCAAGCCCGCAGTCGAGACCGCAATGCGAACCGGCCCGGCTTTCGCAATCGCCGCCATCGCGACGAAGCCGTACGCCGGCTGGTCGATGCAGCAGAGCAGCGTGCGATGCGTGTCGGCGAGGCCGCGTAGGCGCTTGGACAGCGCCTCATCTTGCGGCGTCGAGATGACGAAGAATGCTTGCGCGACGTCTGCTTCGCGCACATCGTCCCCGCGATGAATGCGGCGCACCTGCGCGCCTGCTTCCTCGAGCGCATGCGCCTTTTCAATGGCTTCGCGGTCGTCTTCTGCTCCAACGACGAGGCACGGGCGCCCGACGAGATTGAGACTGACGGGAAAGAAGACTCGCATGCTCTTCCTTTCGTGAGTCCCTCGACTTCGCGATTCCTGCGGAATCGCTACGCTCGGGATGACAGGGTGCGTGCGCTATGCTGGGGTCAGTAATCTACCGGGCGGAGGTAGAACTCGTTGATCGCCGTGTT
>DAHUYK010000006.1 GCA_027315245.1 Vulcanimicrobiota bacterium
TAGCGGCGCAAGAAAGGACGGGCCGCTATCGCGGTCCTTCCGTGGTTTTTATGGCGAGCACGATGAGATGAGGCGGTGGTTCGACTCCGCTCGCGCTACGCGCTCCCTTCGCTCACCATGACAGGGTTTGTCATCGCTCGCGTAGCGCCGAAGTCGAGGGGCGCCCGCCGCTAGCGCACTAGGATCGCGATCGTCTGCGTCACCGCGTCGCCGCGCGTATTGCGAGCAGTGATGCTCAGCGCATACGTACGATGGCGCAAAAAAAACGGTAGCTTGGGCACCGTGAGCGTCAACGTAAACACGCCCGGCGCGATCTTCTCCATCGGGCGTGCGAAGTTCGCGATGCGAACCTCGACGCTCGCAACGTTTGACGATGCGATGACGTCGCCGGTGACGCTCTCGCCACCTGTCACGGAACGCACTGGCATGATGACGTCGATGATGCGCGGGAACACATCCGGTGCTTCAATGGGAACCGGCGGCAGTGTCGTGAACGAGCGTTGCGGAGCCGGCCGCGGCTGCGGCGTCACCATGAGGAACGGCAGCGTCGCGGCAAAGGGCGCATGCGTCGGCGCGGCCGGCACAGGAGAGGGTGAGTGCACCGGCGGTCGCCTCGCTAGAGGTGTCGCGGGAGCAAGTGCCTGCGGTGTGGGGCGCCGCGTGGAGGCGGTGGGCGCCGGAGCCGGCGATCGCGTGGCGCGCGGCTGCGTCGTGGCGTGCCAGCGGCTGCACGCGACGAGCGATGCGGCGATGATCAGCGTGACGACGCAGAGGCGAAGCATGCACTATTCGTCTTCTCGTTCATCGTGCGGGTTCCGCCCAGTGCACGTCGAATGCGCACGCGATGGAGCAGCGTCCCCTCCTGAGCGTCGTCGTTCCGTTCTACAACGAAGAAGGCAACGTCGCACCGCTCTTCGAGCGCCTTGAGTCGATTCTCGTGAGCTTGCCCGGCGCTCCGTCGTACGAGATCGTCGCGGTCAACGACGGCAGCACCGATGCGACGCTCGAACGCTTGCACGACCAAGTGCGCTCGCGCAAAGGCATCGTCGCCGTGAATCTATCGCGCAACTTCGGGCATCAGCTTGCGGCGACCGCGGGCATCGACACGGCTGCCGGCGACGCGGTGATTCTCATGGACGGCGACTTGCAAGATCCGCCGGACCTCATCGACGCATTCGTCGCGCGGTGGCGCGACGGGTACGATGTCGTGTACGCGGTTCGCCGATCGCGCAAGGGCGAGAGCCTCTTCAAAGTGCTGACGGCGCGATTCTTTTACCGGCTGGTGCGCCGAATGACGAAGGTCGACATTCCGGTCGATACGGGCGACTTTCGGTTGATGAGCAGGCGCGTGGTGGAAGCGCTGCAACGATCGCCGGAGCGGCACCGATTTTTGCGAGGCATGGTCAGTTGGGTCGGCTTCCGGCAGGTCGGCGTGCCCTACGATCGCGACGAGCGGCACTCTGGCGTCACGAAGTACCCGTTCGCAAAGATGGTGCGTTTTGCCATCGACGGCATCACGTCATTTTCCGACGCGCCGCTGCGCCTCGCATCATATCTCGGCTTCTGCTCAAGCGCCGTTGCATTTGTTTACGCGCTCATCGTCATCGTCTCGAAGCTCTTCAACCTCAACCCTCCGGCGTACACACCAGGGTGGGCCTCAACGATCGTCGCGGTCATCTTTCTCGGCGGCATACAGCTCATCGGCATCGGCATTCTCGGAGAATATCTTGGGCGCATCTACGAAGAAGTGAAGGGCCGCCCGATCTATCTCATCAGCGACGTGGAACGGTCGTAACGCCCCACCTTGTCATCCCGAGCCCTTCGTCTCCGTCCCCTTGGGGACTACGCTCAGGATAAACTCCGGCGCGTAGCGCCGCAGTCGAGGTACCGCCTTTGTCACCCTGAGCGTAGCGAACGTAGTGAGCGAAGTCGAAGGGCGGCGGGCCACATACCATATCAGCTACGCTTCTTGTTTTTCCCGCGTGCATAGCGCTTGAGGTCTGCCCAAGCGCCTTCCGCGAACGCCCGCTTCTTGCGGTGACTCCAGCCTTTGACGTGCTTCTCCCATGCGATGGCTTCCTGAACCCACTGAAACTCCGACACGTGGGCAACAACTAGCGGCCGCCGATTATACGTGTAGCAATCCGGGTCGAGACCGAATCGGTGCTCACCTACGCGGCGTTCAACGTCGTTCGTCATGCCGACGTAGAACGTGCCGTCGAAGCATCGAAGCATGTAAACGTAGTACAACTTCATCAAAGACCGGATACCGACGGGCGCATCAGACGGCAAGGCATGCTGTCTTCTCGCGACCCCGCGTGTCATGGAGAGCGAAGGGAGCGCGCAGCGCGAGCGGAGTCGAACCGCCGCTTCATCTCATCGTGCTCGCCATAAAGCTTGGAAGGGCCGCGTCAGCGGCCCAATCTTTTTGCTGCGCAAAGATTACTTCCGCCCTTCGACTTCGCTCACCACGTTCGCTACGCTCAGGGTGACAGGGTGGCGGTCCCTCGACTTCGCTCGGGATGACAGGGGTGGCGGCGCTACGCTTGCGATGACGGGTGGCGCGGGGCCGGTGTGTGGATGCCGGGCGGAAGATTGGGGAACGGCGCGGGGTTGAACGGCGTGGGGAAGACGTTGGGCTGCAGCAGTTGGCCGGGAACGTTCTGATCCGCCCACCGATAGACGATGTTGTTGTAGACTTGACTGTCGACGTTGCGGACCCGCGCGACGCGCGGCTTGGGATCGATGCCGCCGGCGGTGCTTTCCTCGGACGAAAAAGATCCGCGCGTGTAGAGATAGTGCATGATCGTTCCGACGGCAAGACGCTCAACGACGCGAAAGTGCATCGCGTCGATGCGCTGCATCGGAATTGCCTGCGGATTCCAGCCGCTCGTGTCCGTCGTCATGTACACCGACGCGTCGAGCGGGGTGCTCGGCGGCACCTGCACTTGAAACACGACGACCACCGGACGGCCAGAGCCTTCGACCGATCGCGTGCCGAGATTCGACGGCGCGGGATGGTCGAGATCCGGATTGGGAACGGGCGATGAAAGAGCGACGGCAAAGCGGTGCACTTCGTCGAAGTTTCCCTCGGCGGGCAGCGGATCGCGCGAGAGCGCGAGCGCGACGATCTCGCCTTGCGCGTCGAATGTCGCGCGCGCAAACAGCCGCGGGGCCGGCTGCAACGCCCTTTTCGCTCCGCTCTTCGCATCGGTGATGGCGATGCCCGGCGCCGTGCGAAACGCGTCGCCGGTCGTGAAGAAGACGAAGCCTTGCTGATACGCCAGGATCTGGCCCGTCACGACGATGACCTGCGCTGCTGCGTTCACGACGGCGAGTGCGCCGAGTGCAAGGGCCGCGAGCGCGGCGAGGAGCGGCTTCATTGCGGCGTGAGTACCACGAGCACCGCGGGGCTCCACTTCAGCGACGCATAGCCGAAGTAGTACGTGCGCGCCACGGTGAGCGCGAGATGCCGCGTCACCGACGCATGGATCTCCGGCGTGAACTGGTTCGGCGGCTGCCCGAGCCAGTTCGTGTAGATGAACTGGCCGAGCGGGTCGAGCGGCGGCAGCGGAAAGACGCCCGGTACGGGTATCGGAAAGTCGTCGTGATGCTGGAAGGTGAGGCTGAGCGTGAACTCGGGGCTCGGCACCCAGTTCGCCGCCGCGGTGAAGATTCGCTGCGTCGCCACGCCCTTGAACGCGCGAAATCCGGGATCGTAGATGCCGTTGATGATCGGCGACGAGACGCTGTAACTGCCGTGCAGATAGTAATCGCCGGTGTTCTGCACGCTGTACCCGGTGTAGACATCGACGGCGTGCGTCAGCTGCCGGCTCACCG
>DAHUYK010000018.1 GCA_027315245.1 Vulcanimicrobiota bacterium
TGGGAATCTTTACGCTCGCAACGAGTCTGCGCGTCGCTGCGTCGATCGCGACCACGTCGGTAAACGTTCCACCGACGTCGACGCCCACGCGTAAGCCGCTCACGGCCGCAGCGAGAAGGGCTGCACCGAGGCCAAATCGACCTCGAACGACTTGCCGTCGCGCTCGATCTCGAAGGAGTGCGGCTTCCCGTCGTACGCACGCAGCTCCGTTTGGTAGGTGCCGTACTCCCACCAGTCCAGTCCGTCGAGCTTCTCGACCACGTCGCCTGTGCGCATGCCGGCCGCGTATGCCGGCCCGCCAGCACGCACGTAGGCGCGCATGTTTCCATCGTCGCTCTTGAAGAGCGTGAAGAAGTAGCTCGGCGCGTCGGTGGGCGACATCGCGACGCCGAGCCGGTAGAGGTCACCGGAGATGCCGGGCACAGCCGCGGCCCACGTCTCCCATCGGATGACGCCCTGCTGTGCGAGCGCCCGAGCGTCGGCGGCGTTCGGCTTTGCCAGAACCTCGTGGTCGTGCCACTCGTTCACGATCCAACCGCCGCAGTCGTAGAGTGTAAGGCCGACGTCGAGATCCGTTCCTTCGATGAGTGCGAACTCACTCGTCGTCACCCGTACATAGGCGGCGTAGGATTTGCGGGAGCAGTCGCTCTCGTTCGGATCGTCGCGTAACGCAAAGGCGTGCGGCACGCCGGTCTGGAGCATTGCGATGACGGCGCTCGCCGCAGCGCGCCCGAACGGCGTTCCATCGTCACCGACCGCCACGCGATCCGCGGCAGCACGCGGCGCCTCCATGCCCTGCAACGCGCCCTGCGCGAGCGCCGGCGGCACGAGCGCCGCGAAGTCGCGCGCGCCCAAGAGCGGCTGCGTCGCCGCAATGACCGCAACGGTCGCGGCGACGGCAACTGCAACTTGAAACGGCAGCGTACGCTTCGTGATCTCGACGATCGGCACGCCCGTGAACGTCGCGACCCAGACGTTCTGTGTGTTCGTGGGATCGCAGACGTTCTGGACTTGCACGACCGCCATGACCGCGGCAACGAGCGCGAGCGGGGCGAGAGCGTGCGCCGACAAGAGCACCGTGAAGACCGCGATCCCGACCCCGAACGGATTGAGCGGTCCGCGGTAGAGCGCGAGCGGACTGAGCAGCCCGAAGACGAGTACGTACGCTAGTGGATTGCGAGCCCAGTCGCTCGCGACAAGCGGATGCAGTGCCGCAGCGAACTGCGGTTCCTTCGTTGCGACGAGCAGCATGCCGATGCCCATGAAGAGCACGACCGCCGGCGCGACGTCTTCGAGACCCCGGATGGCCGCCGCGACGAGCGTCTGCACCGCAACGCGCGGGCGCGTCGTCACGGCGCCGAACATCGCCGAAACGGCGAACGCCGGCGTCGCATCCATGTGTACGGCGTAGTAGAGTGCGATCGGAAGAACCGGCGTCACGAGCGACCACCACGGAACGCCCCCTGCGCGTCGCTCATCGGGAACCTGCAGGGTCGCGTAGCCGCGCTCACGCCGGAAGGCGTACGCGGCGTACGCGACGAGTGCGACGGCGTCGATACCGGCCAGGACGACGGCGTACCGCACCATCTGCTGCTCCGTGACGCCGAAGAACGTCGTGTAGAACGTCCAGTTCGCGATATTGAAGATGAACCCGAGCGCGAACGCCATGAGGAAGAGCGTCGCGGCGATCGTCCGCGGCACGCCGCTCGTCATCATGATCGGAAGCACGATCGAGCCTACCATGATGATCGCACCCAAGCCGGAGAGCGATGTAAAGAGCAGCGCGACGATCGCGCAGAGCACGAGGGCGAAAGCAAACGGATTCTCACCGCCGTACTCTGCGGCGAAGTTGACGAGCGCGCGCGCGATGCCGGTATCGACGGTCACGCGGCCGAGGAGCGCGCCGAAGATGACGGCGACATAGGCGCGAGAGAGCGCTCCGGCGCCGTCGACGACGATGCCGCCGAGTCTCGGAACGGGCACGCCTGCGGCAAGCGCCATGAGCACGGCCATCAGCGGCACGGCGACGATTGCCGGCATCTTGCGCGCGTACATGAGCGCCGCAAAAGCGGCAAAGACGGCGAGAACGAACGCCGCGGTCACGGGTTGGGCGTCGGGATGACGCTGTCGAGCGGCGGCAGCGGTCTCTTTTCGATGAAGTCTTCGTGAATGACACGTTCGAGCGCGTCGGCCCGTACGATCGCCCGCTGCGCCGCGAGATGGTAGCGCTCGAGGTTTGCTGCGAGATGCCCCGGCCTGCTCTCGTACCTCCACGCGCGTTCGTAGAGGGGCGCGAGGCCTTCGAAGTCGTCGCGCAGCTCCCACATCCAGTAGACGGACCAGAGCAGGTCGCGATACGACGGCGCATAGTACTGCGTCGCTATCTCGTGCGCAATCTGATACTCTCGCCCGAGAACGTCGTAGCGGCGCGCAGCGAGAAACATAACGAACGCTGCGTTCGCATGGAGCGGCGGGTGGTTGAGCAGCAGGTGCTGCTCAACGCGCTCGGCCGC
>DAHUYK010000035.1 GCA_027315245.1 Vulcanimicrobiota bacterium
CGTGCAGTTGCTGGACGCGCTTGAGCACTGCCTCGCGCTTCTGGTACTCGGAGGAGTCGACGCCTTTCGTGAGACGCAGCTCCGTCGTCTCGACGAGCAGCGTTTCGAGCGACGGCAGGAACTCGTGCAGCGGCGGATCGAGCAGCCGGATCGTCACCGGCACGCCCGCCATCGCCTCGAGAATTCCCACGAAATCTTCGCGTTGAAACGGCAAGAGCCGGGCAAGCGCCGACGCCCTCGCCTCAGGCGTGTTCGCGAGAATCATCTCCTGCACGACCGGCAAGCGGTCTTGCTGCATGAACATGTGCTCGGTGCGGCAGAGACCGATCCCCTGCGCGCCCAGTTCACGCGCCTTGCGTGCATCGTCGGGCGTATCCGCGTTCGCCCATACCTGCATGCGTCGCTCCGCGTCGGCCCACGACAGAAGCATCGCGAGACGCTCCGGCAACTGCGAGGGCGGCGGTATCAACGTAAGCCTGCTCAGCGCGACGTTCCCGGTCGTGCCGTCGATCGTGATCCAATCGCCTTCGCCGAACGCGACGCCGTCGAGTGACGCGCGTTTACTGCGACGATCGATGTGCAGCGCTTCGCAGCCGGCAACGCACGGCTTGCCCATGCCGCGCGCCACGACAGCAGCGTGCGACGTCGCACCGCCCTTTGCCGTAAGCACGCCCTCCGCAGCGATCATGCCGTGCACGTCGTCGGGCGTCGTCTCAACTCGAACGAGAATGACGCGCTCCCCGCGCTCCTTCCACGCAACGGCATCGTCGGCCGTAAAGACGGCGCGCCCCGCCGCTGCGCCCGGTGACGCGTTGAGTCCCTTGCACGCCACGTCGAACTTCTCGTTCGGATCGATGCGAGCATGGAAGAGTTGGTCGAGCGCTCGTGCTTCGACACGAGTAACGGCCGTTCGCTTGTCGATGAGCCCTTCGCTCACGAGGTCGATGGCAATGCGCACCGCTGCCTCCGCACTGCGTTTTGCCGAGCGCGTCTGCAGGAGGTAGAGTTTGCCGCGTTCGACGGTGAACTCGATGTCTTGCACGTCTTTGTAACTGCGTTCGAGACGCCGTGCGATTTCAACAAACTGCTTGTATATCTGCGGCTGCGACCGCTCCAGATCGCGAATGCGTTCCGGGGTGCGAATGCCCGCTACGACGTCTTCGCCTTGCGCGTTGCGCAGATACTCTCCGAAGAGCGCCGGGTCACCCGTGTTGGGATCGCGCGTGAATGCCACGCCGGTCCCCGAGTCGTCGCCCATGTTTCCAAAGACCATCTGGACGATGTTGACCGCGGTCCCGAGGTCGTCGGAGAGACGATTGAAGCGGCGATAATCGATCGCGCGCTTGGAGTTCCACGAGTTGAAGACAGCCTCGACCGCACCGATGATCTGCGCGCGAATCTCCTGCGGAAAGCCCGCTTTCGCGTGCTGCGCCACGAGGCGTTTGTACTCTGCGACGATCCGCTTCCAAGCCGGGGCATCGATCTCGGGGTCGGTTTTGACGCCGAGTTCGCGCTTGTACCGCTCGAGGATCTCCTCGAAATCGTGCTTCTCCATACCGAACACCGTCGTCGAGTACATCGTGACGAGACGGCGGTATGCGTCCCAGGCGAAACGTTCGTTGTTCGTGAGACGCGCGAGGCCTTCGACCGTCTCGTCATTGAGCCCGACATTGAGGATCGTGTCCATCATGCCGGGCATCGAGTACTTCGCGCCGCTGCGAACTGAGACCAAGAGCGGATCGTTCGCATCTCCGAAACGCTTTGCAGTGCAACGTTCCAGCTCGGAGAGCGCGGCGTCGAGCTCGTCGAGAAGCGCAGGTGCAATCGTCTTGCCGTCTTCGTAGTACTTCAGCGACGCCTGCGTCGCGATCGTGAATCCGAGGGGAACGGGAAGGCCGGCCGATGTCATGACGGCCAGCCCTGCGCCTTTTCCGCCGAGGAGGTCTTTCGACGTCTGGCCTTCGTCGAAGAAGTATATCTGCTTCGTGTCCGTCTTCGCTTGCACGCTCACGTTCTCTCCTCTAAATACCGTTGCAGACCATCGGCTGCGACGCGCTCTTGGCGCATCGAGTCGCGCTCGCGGACCGTCACGGTTGCGTCGTCTAACGTTTCGTAGTCGACGGTCACGCAGAAAGGCGTCCCAACCTCGTCCTGGCGGCGGTAGAGCTGGCCGATGTTGCCCTCGTCGTACTGCGTACGCAGGTGCGGGCGAAGGCCCTGCTCGATCGCCGTCGCCCGCTCGACGAGCTCGGGCTTATTGCGCGCCAGCGAGAAGACGGCGGCCTGGACGGGTGCGATCGAAGGATGAAAACGCAGCACGATCCGCTCGGTCTGCTTGCCGTTCGGGTCGACGCTCCGTTCGCGTTCGTACGCGTCGACGAGAAACGTGAGCGCGGTGCGATCGACGCCCGCAGAGCTCTCGATGAGCAGCGGCGTCTCGTGCTTCTTCGTCGCCTCGTCGAAGAAACGCAGATCTTTGCCCGAGAGCCGCATGTGCGCTTCCAGGTCATACGTGCCGCGATGCGCGATCGATTCGAGCTCGCCCCATCCCCACGGGAACGCGTACTCGACGTCGACGCCCGCCTTTGCGTAGTGCGGCCGCTCCTCGGGCCGCAGTTCGTAGAAGCGCAGCCGTTCGGAGCGAATGCCGTACGCTGCATACCATGCTTTACGCCGCTCGACCCAGGCCGCAAACGCCTCCATGTCCTTTCCGTCGTCCGGCACGAAATACTCGAGCTCCGCCTGTTCGAACTCACGCGAACGGTATGTGAAGTTTCCAGGCGTGATTTCGTTTCGGAACGATTTGCCGATCTGCGCGATGCCAAACGGCGGCCGCGTGCGGGCCGTGTGATAGAGGTTTTTGAAGTTGACGAAGATGCCCTGAGCCGTCTCGGGGCGCAGGTACGCAAGCGCCGACGTATCCTCCATCGGCCCAATCGCCGTCTTGAGCATCAAGTTGAAGTTTCGCGGCTCGGTGAACGATCGCGAGCTGCCGCAGTCGGGGCAGTGCGTCCGGTCCTCGAGATGATCGTAACGAAAGCGGTGCTTGCACGTTTTGCAATCCACCATGACGTCGTGAAAGGCGGCGACGTGCCCGGATGCTTCCCAACCGGACGGATGCATGACGATCGAGGAATCGAACGCGACGACGTCGTCGCGCAGCTCCACGGTGTCACGCCACCACGCGTTCTTGACATTGCGCTTCAGCACCGCGCCGAGCGGCCCGTAATCCCAGAAGCCGGCGATGCCGCCGTAGATTTCGCTCGATTGGAAAATGAAGCCGCGCCGTTTTGCCAGCGCGACGATCTCGTCCATGCTGGGCGCTTGGCTCAACTCCGGCGCAGGACCCGGCTGTAACGCCTCCCGCGCCAGTCGACGCCCGTCGATCCTGCAAGCCGTGCAACCGACGTCGCGCAAATCGCGAGCAGGACGACGAATCCTGCGGGCAGCCATGCTGCAGATCCTGCCGGGAAACGCGCGCGCCGCATTCCCGCCTCGGACGCAATCAAAGCGACGGCGAAAGCACCGAAGAGGACTGCGGCAAGCGTCCACTGGCGAAAAGCCATGAGCGCTAGGATACCGAGCGGCGTGATGGGCGAAATCAACAACAGTCCAAAAATACCCGAGACCGCCTCAACCGTGCGGTCGCGCATGCCGAGCGCGAAGTTCTTGACGAACCCTCCCCAGATTTCGTTGAACGAGCGGTACATACGCGTGCTCACGAGGTTGTTTGCTCCCATGAGCGCGATGGGGAAGCGGCCGTCGCGTTTGAGACGCCGCGCGAACTCGAGATCTTCGGCGATCTCGTTCGCAACGTACGCATGACCGTCGGTCGCTTCGTAGAGAGCGCGCGAGAGCAAAAGATACTGCCCGTTGAAAATGGCGGCACGCTTGCGCGGGTCGCTCACCGATGAAAGCGGGCCGGTCGCAAGCACGATGGTCCAGAGAATTCCGGGCATGAGCGCGCGCTCGACGAACGACTTCATCTCTTGCGTCGTCAGAAGGCTCAGTGCGTCGACGCCGCGCTCGAGCGCGGCCTGCACGGCCGACGACGCCGCGAGCGGATGATGAATCGTGTCGGCGTCGGTACAGAGAAACCACTCGCCGCGCGCCGCCCGTTCGCCCTGAACGAGCGCCCACGGCTTACCCACCCAGCCTGCGGGCAGAGGCGCTCCACGCAACACCCGCAAGCGCGCGTCCTGCGCCGCAATGCCTTCGAGTATTGCGTGCGTCTCGTCGGTCGACTCGTCATCCACGACGATGACTTCGAACGTCGGGTACCGCTGCGCGAGGAGCGTGCGGATGCATCCCTCGATCTGTCGCGCTTCGTTACGAGCGGGAACGATAATCGAGAGAAATGGCAAATCGCTCTTCGCCTCGCGCGTGTCGATTTCGTTACGCGACCCGAGCACGAAGAGCAGACTGCGCGAGGCCAGGACGATGTTGGCCAAAATGACCAGCGCGAGCGCTTCTAACAACGGGCTGGAACCTTCACGGCCACGCTTGCTTCACCTGCCATATTCTACCCCCACAGCCCTTCGCCGGCCCGCAAGGAAGGGGTCCCCGGGTTCGATTCCGGCCGCTCCAGCCGCGGCGGCCACGATTGCGAGGGATTGATAAAACGCTGGGGCGCTTCGATGGTATCGACTGTCGGCGTGACACCGCACAGTTCCGGGTTCGATTCCCGGGCGCTCCAGCCGCGACAATCTCGTTGTTGCGAAGTCGTCGCAGATATGCTACGCTCGGTATGTGTCACGCCGGCAAGGCACATCGAAACGCGCGAGGCGCCGCAGTAATGCGGCGCCTCGTTATTTCACAGCTGCTTGAGCCTTCGGTTGCGTTTCCGCTCGCAACTGTCCGCAGGCGGCGGCGATGTCGCGACCCATGTTGTGCCGCACCGTCACCGGCACGCCGGCGTTGTCGAGCATCTTTGCGAACGCCCAGATGCGCTCGTCGGAGCTGCCTGCGAACGGAGCGTCCGGCGTCGCGTTGTACGGAATGAGATTCACATGGTAGAGGTGTCCGCGCATGAGCGCGGCGAGCTCGCGGGCAGATGCATCGGAATCGTTCACGCCGTGGAGCATCACGTACTCGAAGAACACTTTGCGGTGCGTACGCTGCACGTAGCGTTCGCATGCCGCGAGAAGATCCGCCACGGGGTACCGGCGGTTCACCGGCATGATACTCGCGCGCACTATGTCATTGGGCGCGTGCAGCGAGATGGCGAGGTTGACTTGAATGCCTTCCTGCGCGAAGGCATCGATTTTGTCGACGAGGCCGACGGTCGACACCGTGATGTGACGGTGGCCCAGGCCGAAGCCCTGCGGATCGTTGAGGAGCGCAACGGCGCCCATCACCGCGTCGTAGTTGTGAAACGGCTCGCCCATCCCCATGAACACGACGTTCGTGACGCGTTTGCCGCGAGCAAACACGTGCGACGCAAAGAACCGCGCCTGATCGAAGATCTCGACGGCGCTCAGGCTGCGCGTGAACCCCGCTTGCCCAGTCGAGCAAAACGCGCAGGCAAACGCGCAGCCTGCCTGCGACGAGATGCAGATGGTCGTGCGATCGCCGCGATGCTCCATGAGGACGGCCTCCACCTCGCTGCCGTCGCTCAGGCGAAAGAGTCCCTTGCGCGTGCTGCCGTCCTGCGACTTCTGAATCGTCTCCGGCTCCAACGAAGAGACGCGTACGCCGCTGCTCTCCATGGCGTTTCGCAGGTCCTTCGGAAGCGTGGTGATATCGCCGAGTGCTCTCACGCACTCCTTGGCGGCCGCACGGTACAGCTGGGAGAGACGATACGGCCGCAGGCCGAAGGCATCGCAAAGGGCCTGGACGCCTGGAAAGCCCGCACGTCGCGCGAGCGCTTCGAGCCAAAGCGCACGAGGGTCGGATGTCACGGCGGGGATTGTATCACGCCTTGGCACGAGCCCGGCAGGGCGATCAGCCTTCGAAGAGGCCCGCTTGCTCGATCGGCGGCTCAGGTGCGGGCTCGTCGAGCCTGGCCCGCACCTGCTTGAGATCGTTCCAGACGAGGCGCTTCACCGCGTTGATCTCCCCGCCCGTTTGGCGCAGGACGTACGCGGGGTGAAACGTCACCATAATCGGTATCCCATGCGGGCCCTCGTACCAGCGCCCGCGCATCTTCGTGATCGCAAAGGCCGGGCCGAGAAATGACTTCGCTGACGGCGCGCCGAGCGCGAGGATGAGCGCCGGACGAAGTACCGCGATTTGCTCGTCGAGAAAGGCTCTGCAGTTGGCGATCTCGATCGGATCGGGCGCACGATTGCGCAGACCGCCGGGCGTGCGCAGTGTCGGCCTGCACTTCACGATGTTGCAGATGTAGACGTCCTCACGCGAGAGTCCAATCGCCGCGAGCATCTTGTCGAGCAGCTCGCCCGCGCGGCCGACGAACGGACGCCCGAGCTTGTCCTCGGTTTCGCCGGGGCCCTCGCCGATGACCATGAGCCGAGCGCAGGGATTGCCTTCACCGTAGACGTTGTTCCGCCGTTCCCCGCCGATCGCGCACTTCCGGCACGCCGATGCAATGCGCGCTGCCTCCGCGAGCAGCCGCGCGCGTTCCGTCTGCTCCCGGGTGGTCATGCGATCGCTTCCAGCTCCACGGCGCGGCCGTACGCCGTAACGTTGCACGCGCCCTCGTCCTCGCTGATCGCGAACTGCACGCCGACGACCGCATTCGCGCCCACCTCACCTGCGTTACGCAAAAGCGCTTCGAGTGCCGGCGCGCGCAGTTCGTCGGCCTCCGAAAGCGACTCCACGGGGGCAAGCCCGATGAGCATCCCGAGGCTGCGAAACGTCGAGCGCAGCATGTTGCGCGGACGCGATGCCGTTCCCGAAACGCAGCCAAAATCGCGGCGGCTTCGATAGTCCTTCGGCTCGTCGAAGGTCACGACGTTCTCGATCACGCAAGCCTCGTTTCGAGCATGCCGCATTGTTCACCATCGGTGCTCGTCATCCGCCTCGACGGCATCGGCGACGCGCTCGCGCTTACGCCGCTGCTGGCGGCGCTCCACGCGCGAAACGTCCCTGTCGACATCGTGCTGCGCAAGCAGACTGCGGCCGTTTTCTCATCCGGCGCCGGGCGGCGCATCGAGGCCGCACCCTTTGCCCTGCGCTCGAACAGCCGTACGAACCGCGCGCACATCGACGCCTTCGGCGACGCTTTGCGCACACGCGACTACAGCGACGTGCTCGTCGCCACCGAAGACCCGAGCGGATACCTGCTCGCGCAGCGCATCGGCGCGCCACGGCGTGTCGGCTTCGCCAACGGTCTGCGCAAGCCGTTCAAAACGCTGTGGGTCCGCGCCCTGCTCACGCGTACGATCTATCGCGCGGCAGCGCTCGACGCAGCGCCCCGGCACGAATGTGAGATCCTCTTTGCCCTCGGCTCTCACCTGATCGGCGAGGCACACCCGACGCGCGATCTCTCGCGTCTTCGGCCGCTCGTGCTCGATCGCGACGTGGCGCGCGACGATCGTATCGCGCTGCAGGTGACGCGAAAGTGGCTGCAGTTCGGCGCGAGCATGCAAGACGTTGCCACACTCGTGCTCACGATCGCGCGTGAGTTTTCACTGCGCTGCATCGCTTCGGACTCCGAGGGCGCCTTCGCCGACGCGGTGATGTCACGTACCGGCGTTGAAGTCGAACGCTTCCCGTCGCTCGAGCCGTGGAAACAAGCGATCGCCGACGCCAGCGCCCTCGTCGCTCCGGACTCGGGAGCGACGCATGTTGCGGGCATGGTGGGAACGCCGGCCGTCGCGCTCTTCCCCAGGATGCGGCATCTCGAGCGACAGATCGCGCGCTGGTATCCGTGGGCTTGCCCTCACGAAGCGCTTACGATCGAAGGCGGCTGGCCGGACCGCAGCGCGGCGGCGCTCCGAACCTTGACGTCCGCCCGTAGAGCCTGATCGCGCCGTCGCGACGCACGAGCGTATAGACGCCGCGCGCGACGAGCCGCTTCAAGGCGGCGCCGTACTCCACCAAGCGCGGCGAGGCTGGAAAATCGTCGTCGACGAGCGCATAGCAGGCGTGCAGCGGCGTCGCAGGCAGTTCAGGCAGCAGCGTTGCATTGCGGTCGGTCAGCGCAAGATGCGTATACGCTTCCTCTTGCGTAGCGACGTTCATATCGCGCGGCAAGGTCGCCGCAAAGCGCTCGAGCGCGGCGTCGCGGGCCGTGGGCGGGCGCAGGTTCACCCCCGGGTGCAGCGGGTCGGCGACGAGGAGTTCGAGCGCGCAGAGCGCCGCGGCCACGAAGAGCAGCCGCGACGCCCGCGCCGGCGGGAGGGCGCGCACCGCAAATGCGAACGGCACGAGCACGTAGCCGAGCCATGCGCCGGCGTAGTGCGTACCCATCGTGTACGTCGTCGGCAGGCGCGAGAAGAGCACTTCGGCCAGCGGCGCCGCCGCCAGCCAGAGCGCGCGCGAACGAAACGGCAAGAGGAGGAGCGGCACGAACGCGAGCGCGAGAAACCCGAGGCGCTCCAGGATGCCGCCGAAAAAAAGTGCCCGCACGTCGGCCGGCGTCCAGGCGTAAAAGCGCTGCGGCGCCCAGTGTGCCGCCGCAGCTGCTGCCGGCTGAATGTCGGCGTAGAACCATGCCAGCACAACCGCGCCCGCGCCTGCAACGAAGAGGGCCGTCCGCCCCATCGTCGTTCCGCGAAAGCGCCACGCGCCCAGCGCTCCGGCGACGACGAGAAAGAGCGCCTGGTCCTCTTTGACGCTCATCGCAACGAGCGCAAAGAGCAGCGTCAAGCGCCATCGTCCGCTGTCGAAGGCCCAAAGCATCCACGCAATCGCTGCCGCCGCGAAGACGTTCTCGTGAAAATCGCCGAAGGCCAGCCCAGCGAGCGGCGGATACAAGAAGACGACGAGCGCCGCCAGACGCGCCACATGCCGCGTGCTGCGTGCCGCGACGAGCGCGGCAATCGGAGGCGCAACGAGCGCGCACGCGATCGACTGCAATGCAATGAGCGTCAGCGGCGACGGAGCGATTCGAACGGCAACGCCGGCGAGGAACAGGATGGGCGAAAAGTGATACGCCCAGTGGCTTCCTTCTATTGTATTGCAGAAGCACCCAAACGCGCTCGCGGCGGTCTGTGCGAAGATGCCGAAATCGACGAGGTTGTGATGGCCGGCGTACTTGATGGCGCCAAGCGCCGTAAAGAGCGCGGCGTAGAGCAGAACGCCGAGCCAGACGAGCCGGTCTCTCACGGCGCGTTCGTCATGCGCGTCTGCGCTGGAGGTAGCCCCACATGAAGGGATCGATCTCGCCGTCGAGGACGCTCTGCGCGCTTGCGGTCTCGATGCCCGTGCGATGATCCTTCACCAGCTGGTACGGCTGCAAAACGTACGAGCGAATCTGCGATCCCCATTCGTTCGCTTGCCGTTCGCCACGCAGCTCGGCGAGCGTGCGGTCGCGCTCTTCGGCCGCGCGTTGAACGAGGCGCGCGCGCAGAATGCTCATCGCAACGTCTCGGTTCTGCGCTTGCGAACGCTCCTGCTGCGAGGCCACGATGATGCCGGTGGAAATATGAATGACGCGCACCGCGGACTCCGTTTTGTTCACGTACTGTCCGCCTGCGCCGCCCGACTTGAACGTCTCGACGCGCACGTCGTCGGGCTTAATGTCGACGCGGCCTTCGGAGGCTTCGATCTCGGGTACGATGTCGACCGCTGCGAACGACGTGTGGCGGCGATGTGCGGCGTCGAACGGTGAGATGCGCACGAGCCGATGGACGCCGCGTTCGCTCTCGAGCATACCGTACGCGTTACGCCCGCGCACGAAGAACGTGATCGACTTCAAACCTGCCTCTTCTGCGGGTGATTCATCGACGACACTCGTGTCGAAGCCCTTGCTCTCGGCCCATCGCAGGTACATGCGCGCGAGCATCTGCGTCCAATCGGCTGCGTCGGCGCCGCCCGCACCCGCATTGATGCTTACGATCGCACCGTGCGCGTCGAACTCGCCGCTGAAGCTCGCGGCCATCTCCATCTCTTCGAGACGGCCCTGGGCGCGCGCGACGAGTTCGTCCGCTTCGCCCTCGGCTGCCTTGTCGCCGGCGAAAAGTTCGAGCATCTCGCGCGCCTCGTTCAACAGTGCCGCGACGCCGTCTCCGGCGGCGATCTCCTCGCGCAGCAGCGCGGCCTCTTTCATCGTGCGCTGCGCGGCCTCGGCATTTTCCCAGAACTCAGGCGCGCCGGCGCGCAGATCGAGCTCCTTTAGCCGCCGCCGCTTCCCGGCATCGTCAAAGACGCTCCTTGACGGCGTTCAACCGCTCTTGAAGCCGCCCAATGGCCGCGCGTTGTGTCTCGCTCATCGGCGCCGCGCTTCTTGGATATACTCGCCTGCCCCTTGTCACATGCCGCCCTCGTCGTGATGGGAGCGCGAACGATGGAGGTAATCACATGTACGTTCAGCCTTACGAACCGCAAGACACGACCTTCGGCGCATCCGGACTGGGAGGGTACGGCGCCTCGCAGATCGGCGCACCGGGAGAGGTGCCGATGCCGGGAGACGGCGTCTCTTCCATGCTGCCGTGGAGCGAAACCATGCCCGGATTCAGCGACGGCGCAAGCGCGCTCAACGATGGGCCTTTCGGCGCGCTCGGACTCGGCAGCATGCTCACGAATCTCACCGGCATGATGCAACAGCTCGTGCAGATGATGCAGTCGCTGCTCGGCCACGGGAATTCGAGTTGCACGCACGATCCGCATGCACGCCGTTTTCCGGAGCAGAGCGGCGGAGAGATGCGTAGCTGCAGCACCGAAGCAGGCGGGCTGGAGGCACTTCTCGCAACACGCTGAAGAGATGGAATGCACACGGTGGCAAAGCGCTAGCTCAGCTTGACGAGCTAGTGCGGCCGCTCGTTAAGATTGGGAACATGAAAGAGCCCCACCATGAGGTCGCTGCAGTCGCGCTGAACGTACCGCACCAGGAGCGCAGTGATCTCGCTCCAGGATCCGATTCCACGACGCTCCTAACGCCGACGAACGGAGAAGGCGCAATCGAAGCGGCTTCCGTTTTGGCAGCGCACCTCTTCGCGCAGGGCGATCGCAACATTCCCGGCGTTTCGTATGCCGTCGCCTATCGGCTCGCCGACTTGCACGCCGGGGGCGACGTCGTCGACGTCTACCGCTTCGACAACGACGCGGTCGCGCTCTCGATCGCGGATATTTCGGGAAAGGGCACGCAAGCAGCCATCCATGCAGCCGTGATCAAATACGGCCTGCGCGCATACTCGTCGCACGGGCTCACGCCGGAGAAGACAATGCGCGCGATGGACCGGCTCTATTTAGAGAACTGTTCCTTCGAGCAGATCGAGTCGTTTGCGACGGTCTTCTTCGGCATCGTCGACGCGAAGCGCCGGCTCCTTCAGTATGCATCGGCAGGGCACGAGCCGGTGCTCATCGTCCATCCGCACAGCGAACCGCAGGTGCTGACGCCGACGTCGCCGCTCATCGGTGTCTTCGACGACCAGCACCACCTGTTTCATCAAGAGAGCGTCGAACTCTGGCCCGGGTCGTTGCTCATTGCCGCGACCGACGGTATCACGGAAGCGCGAGACGCCGCGGGCGCGTTCTTCGGCATCGACGGCCTGCTCGAGTCGGTGCGCCGCGCACGCGACGAGGAACCGCCGGCGATCGTCGACGCGATCGTCGACGACGCTTCTACGTTTTCCGGCGCAGGGTGGCGTGACGACGTTGCGGTCCTCGTAGCGAGGTTCGCCTAAGCACCGCTCTCGCCAGCTCGGTGACCACGGCGCCGATGACGAAACCGGCGACGATGTCGACTGGCCAGTGTAGGTGCGCGAGCACGCGCGCCGCGCCGATGGCAGCTGCGAAGACGAGCACGACGATCGCGAGAGGCTTCGACCGAGGCCACAGGTACGCGAACGCGAGACCGGCTGCAGCAAGATGATCCGACGGGAACGCGTTGTCCGGCGCGTGCGGCACGAGTGGATGCAGATGTTCGAGCACGAACGGGCGCTGCTCGAAACGCAGCGCGCCCGCAAGTTTGACGAAAGCGATCGTCGCAATGCCGGCGACTACCGCTTCCGTCACGTCGATGCGCCAGCGTCTGCGCACGACGATCGTTCCCGCAACCAGAAGCGCTGGGACGAGAAGGGCCCACTGCGCGACGGCAGCGATAATGGCGGTCACGGGAAGTGTCGTTCTCACGCTTGGCGGCCGCTACCTTTGCGTCGCTCTTCGACTAACGCTCCGCTGCTTGACTCGACGTCGATACGCGTCGCGGCAAGATACGCCACGAATCCGACGATCAAGATCGTGAGCACGCCGGCAACACGGCCGTCGCCCCAGCCCAGACCGCCGAACGATAACGGCTTTCCGGTCCAGTCGGCAAACGACGCGCCGAGCGGCCGCGTCAGCACGTATGCTGCCCAGAACGCGAAGACGGCATTGCGCGAAAGCCGATGACGTTCGAACGACGCGACCACGACGACGGCGTAGCGCGCGAGACCGATACACGCGATGAGCGCGGTAAATAGGACGCCCGAGGCCAGATACCCCAAGTGCAGCGTTACCGCCGTCATGTCTCCCGTCGCGGTTCCCAGTGCAAACGTTGCCACGACGGTAAGCCAGTAAAACGTTTCGCGCCGGGACGTGTTGACAGTATGGATCGAGAGCGTTCTCTCGGCTCTCCACCACGCTGCGAAGATAAGGAGCAAGGCGAACGCAAAAAACGCGGTCGAGTAGAGATACGGGACGCCAAGGACAACGTGCGTCACGTCCGCCGCCATGGTTCCGAAGACGGCGACCATCGTCACCGCGAACCAGTACACCCACGCGTTGTACGTCCGGGCCCGGAACTGGAGCGCCAGCGCAACCGCAAACCCGAGCGCCCCGAGCCCGACCGCGACGTACGGATTGATCGAATAGACGAGATAATCGGAGATGCTCTCCCCGAGGGCCGTCGTCAATATCTTGACGATCCAGAAGAACGCAGTGATCGCCGGAACTTTTCTTCTGAGGCTCACAAGGATGCAATGCGCGAACGAGCCGCCGCGTCCCGCCTCGCCGAACGCGTCGGCACGTGCGCGCGCTCGCTGCATTCTGGACGGCGGCTGGCTGCCGATCGCGATCGGCGTCGTGCTGAGCACGATCCCATTCACATGGCTCAAAGGCCGAAAGCGTCTAAACGCAGACTTCGGAGATCGGTCTCGATCGCCGAAGCGACGCCCACATACTCGGCCTCGACTCGAGAGGCGGCAGCCACGATGGTCTTCCTCACGCCTGACCCGAACGGCGTGCCTTTTACGATGACCTCCGCATTCCGGCCGAACGCAGGATAGGGCTGACGACCAGAGTCACGCTCTAGGGTCGTATGCGACGACCCGGCAGTTCCCAAGTGCGGCGAACGGTCCAAACAAAAGCCGGCCGTACCAAGAAGTGGAACGCCGCCGAAATTGCCGCTGCGACGAACCCGATGACGGTCGGCAGCACGTGGCCGATGTCGAACGACATACCGATTGCGAAGCCGAAAACGTACTCTGCACGATAGGTGGGGAGCACGAGTCCCGACGCAAGCGCGGCGAGGAAAATATACGATACAGCATTTCCATTGCTGTCGATCGCGAACGCTATCGACAGTGCAACACCGACGAGCAGCGCGCCTGCAGCCCCTGCGGCGGCTTTGGCGAGCGCTTTGCTATCGACGACTGCGCGCCGGCGCACTGACCGCGCCGCAAGCCACGCGACCAGTGGACTGAGTCCTAGCCCCCACCAATTCGAGATTGCCGGCAGACTGCGCTGGTCGAGCAGGTGATGACTCACCACTCCGCCATGCGTGGCTTGCCAAGCGAGATACGCGCCCGCGAAGAGGACGGAGAAAGCTACGAGGTAGCCTTCCAAGCGATGCGAGGTCTTATCGGCCGTGCGCTCCATTTGCCTGGAATACTTCGGCCGACGAAGTTTGTTTCAATGACGCAATAGAACAAGGCGGGCGCGTGTAGATGCGAGTTTGTACCCTTACGGCGCGCGCCGCCGAGTTCGCCGAAGCGGTGCTTATCCGCCGTGGCCGGCGTGATTTGCAGCCGCCACGGGAATGCTCTTCACGCGCACGGCATCGCTGACGAGTGTGCGGGGGTCTGCAAGGCCGCCCGGTCCGCTTGCCGTCCACCGCGCGCGAACGTTGCCGCCTCGGTCGAGCATCAGCTCCGTCTCTCCGCCATCCTTTGACGATCGGAACAATGCAAGCACAGTACGAACGTTATGCGCCACGTCGACGATCAAGGGTGCCTTGCCGGTTGATGAGCCAAGCCCAACTGCAACGACGCGCAAACTCGCAGCCGTAAGGCGCGGCTGCACGTTCGCCAGTTGCTCGAGTCGCGCAGTTGGTGGCGTTGCGAACAAGACGACCAGAACCGGTCCGTTCTTCAGCATCTGGCTCAGTGTATTTTGCGCACCGTTCTGCTCGAATGCAAAATCCGGAAATGGAACGGCTGCCGTCGTGCTGATTTGGGAACCCGTCTGTTGCGAAAGATCGCCGGCCGTCCGCGCCAACACGAAATTGATCAGATCCCACCGCTGCTCCGGAGTCAGTTTGTCGGCGAAGCCTGGCATGACCCCATTGTCGCGCCCGTGGCTTACCCACCAATAGAGTTCGCCCACTTTGTGAGCGAACAGATGCGGCTCGGTCAAGTCCGCGGGACGAATTGGAAGCTTGCCGGCAAGGGGGCCGTCACCACGACCGGTGGCTCCGTGGCACACGCTGCAATTCTGCGCGTAAAGCGGCGCGCCGCTAGCGATAAATGGTGCCGCATACGGCTGCGTCGACGCATAGAAGCTCGTTGGGTACGCATGCACGATCCCCGGACGCAGCGCAACCCAGCTGACGAAGCCGAAAAGAATCAGCAATGGGACGGACGCGGTCATTGCGTGGTAGCGTCTTCTCTCGGCAATAACAATCGTGGCCACCAGACAAAGCGAGAAGGCGATAACCGCGACCTCGAAAACTGTCTGCCCGCGTGGGGTAACCTCGGCGAGATCGAACCGGAACGGGAGCGGCCAGCGCGGCTCGGTGTGGAGGCCGGGCGGCAATATGCCGATGATGCCGACGATGGCAAGGACGAGTACACCGACAGCTGCCTCGATCGACGCGTTGCGGCGCACTTTTTGAATCACTTGCAGGCAGAGGCCGGGTTGGCTTGCATTGTCGGAGAGACACGGTAGAAGCCGGCGCTGGTTCATGCCCGCCACGGCAATCATCGCTGCAAAGAGCGCTACTTTGAGCAGTAAAAGCTGACCGTATAGCGTCCCGATCAACGCCGGAACGCTGCCGGCGAGGAACCACGTATTCACGACGCCGGTCACGATCAACGTTCCTACGCTCGTGAGACCCAGCACCGAGAAGCGCAGCGTCGCCGTTCGTGCAACCGCAACTGCTTGCGGACTCTTATCGCGCCATACCTGAGTGAGAAATATCACGAGCGGCACGAGTGCGCCGAGCCACGCACCGGCGGCGAGCAGATGCAAGATGTCTGCTGGTGCATGGATGGCGTCGAACGGCACGTTTTCGGTCGCCGCCCCGTGCCCCGCCCATGCCAACGAAGCAATGAACGCCGAAGCCGCGAGCAAACCCACCCAGCCCGCCGCCTGTTCGCGCGTTCGCGCCTGCACGACCAGGCACAACGCGATAACGACGATGAGCGCAGCGCGTATCAACCAATCGATGCCGAAGTGCGTTTGCGTTAAGACGATCCCGAGGACGCCGCCCTGCACGACCGAGCTAAGGGGCGTGCCACTCATTTTCGACCCGACGATGATCAGCCAACCGGCGCCGCTTACGAGCGCGACAAGCAGACTCGCCCACGCGAGCGCAAGGAGCCGCCGATCGAGCCGCTCTGCGGACGCCGACGACGTCTGCGTTCGACGAAACGCCGGCCATGCGATCAGACACCAGAATACGAATACGCCTTCCAGCGATACACACGCGGTGTAGTGAATGAAACGCGTCGAGGATAAGAGCGGATCGATGGCCTTAGCCTCCCTTGACTTGGAACGTGAAGTCGCCTTGGGTCGTGTGCGTATCGACCGAGAGCGCATGCCATTTCACGGTATACGTGCCTGCCGGCAACGGCTTGAGCTTGATGTCCATCTCCTGGTTATTGGTCGGATCGATCGCGGACGGCCCGTCACTGACGGCAGCTCCCGTCTTATCGGTGACCTGTATCCAACTGAAAGCTGGCTCGAGCTCTTGCGTGAACCAAATGTGCACGACGGCAGGTGCGGCCGGTACGGTGCTGCCCACGGCCGGATCGGCATGGTCGAGGAACGCGTGCGCCCGAACCGCTACGGGAACGATAATCATTGCAAGCAGCACAGCCATAGTAGCGACGAAACGCATAACTATTTTCTCCAAAGATTCTTGTTGATGAGAGGTTTCCCAAACCAGCTCTTATAGAACGTATCGAGAAACATGTGATATTGAACGATGAACCCGATGCCTTGCATCTGCCACGTCGCCTTGTTGGCTGGGATTACCGCCTCGGCGCCCAACTGCCATGACTGTGCATCGTAGAGAACGCCGGGCGCGATCGTGCCTGTCGTGATACCGGCGTCCGGGCTGGTCATCGCAACCTCAACGAGTGGCGTCAGGCGGGTGAAGAATTGCGGAATGGAAAGCGCTTTGACGTTCTGCTGATAGTAGGGCATGGAGTATTGCAGCGACGCCGCATAACTCCACGCGTTCGGGCTGGCGTTGGGCCGATCGGAAAAAACGCGGCTCACTTCGCCGGTGATCGCGATCGGGCGCAGATAGCCGTTTGTCAAAGCGCCCAAACCCTTGCCGAAGTAGAACGTCGGCGCGGTACTACCGACGTTCGCGATTGCACCGGCGTTCCGCAATTGCCCGGAACCGGTTCCGGGTATCAGGCGTATCAGGCCTACCGACCACACGAATTCCTCATGCGGATAGCGGTCGATGCAGGGATGCTGATCCTTGAGCGTCACCGTGATGTTGTCCCATCCGTCTACGTTCCGGCTTGGGCTGCTTTGCGCGAGATAATCGCCATTGACCGCAATTCCCAGGTCTTTGGTAATGGTCTTATCCCATTCGAATCCGTAGCTGTTGACTTGCCCGTTCGGTGTCGGAGTGAACTGGAGCGTCGGCAGCGAGAATTCGTCGCTCATTCCAGGGTCGTCCATGGTCAGCGTCGTGGGAAAGATGCGATCTCCGCAGACGACGTGTGCCTGAGCGGTCGAACGCATCAGAAGGATGCATGTAAGCGCGACGACCAGCGTCGCAATGAAGCGGGACAAAGGGACCCTCCCGGTCGGAGATGATAGTGCTTTGCGCGCGATTACGCGCGCGGGAAAGCTACTGCGACCGGAGGAGGGCGCGCGAAGCGATGGCGCGCTTGGAGCGAATGACGAGCGATGACGCGCTCGCGTGGACGACGTTGCCACGCCGGTACGCGCGGCGAAAAGGATGTGCGGGAAATCGCGATGGCCGCATGCGCGAACGCGTCCGCCATCGCGCGAGCCAGGCGCAGTACGGCGTACGACGCCGCGGCGAGAGCGGCGACCAGAGCGAACCCCGACGCACCGGCGTGATGCGGTTCGATCGCCTCCACACCGGCGTACCACGCGGCAGCCGACGTCACGACGGTTCCGAGGCCGGGAAGCCGCTCGCGAAGGGAGGCAGCAAGTGCACGGCTGCCGGCCAGGTGGCGGGACTGCCTCCAGGCGACGGCTCCGAGCAAGGCGATAAACGCCAACGCGGCCGCTGCGCTGATCTGCATCAGCAGGGCATGGTAGGCGCCGCCAACGGCGTGTTGCCTGCCATACAGCGCCACATGCGCAGTAAGCGAGGCGAGCAAGCCGAGTGCGAGGCCCGCGGGAATCTTCCGCAGCGTCACGCGATTCATTTCGAGATAGGACCGCGGTGGGACCTGGCCCCCGGTACTAAGTCAGGAGCTCAATCGCGACATCGGTAGCGAGATCAACATCAACGACCTTTCCTTCGTGGGTCTCATCGAGGGTGCGTACCCCGCGCAGTACGGCCTGCGGTTCGGATCGGTTTTCAACATGGCGTCGCTAGCCGGAACCGGGCCGGCGGCCTTTGAATGGATACGCGTCATTCGGTTCATATACCGACGCCGTTCGAGAGGCGATCGCTACGCTGGCCTGGCCATGTCCAGCAGCTGATCCCGCGATAAGTCCAAGTGGTGCACGTCTTGCGCGTGCTTTTGTGCTTTCACGACGAGATCGTCATCATTCCCCCCTTGGATGATGACGCCGCAATCGCATTTGATCACTTTTTCCATACTGACCCCTCCTACCGAAGGAGTATAGAGCAAGCCGGTTGGAATGACGTTGGGGAATAGTTGGGGAAAGGTTTGCACGGTGTTAGTTCGGGTCTACGTCTGCGGTCGGACGTGCATCGAATCGGGCGCCCGGCTGTTCTCAGAGTCCACGTTTCCTGGCCGTCAGGGGCGCCTCGCTTGGACCTATCTTGTCTGCGAACGGCACAGAGCGGTCCCGCGCGCGGAGTTGCTGGAAGCAATTTGGGGCGACGATCTGCCCGCAGCTTGCGATCGAGCTCTCTCCGCGTTGTTGAGCAAAATTCGAGCGCTTTTCGCGCAAATCGGTGTCGCCGGCTGCCGCGTTGATACGATCGGTGGGGGTGTCCGCTTGGCGCTGCCAGCCGGGGTGTGGGTCGATCTCGAGACGGCCTATGCCGACATGGAACGGGCGGATCGGCTCCGCAGGACGAACGATTTGCGATCCGCTTACGGATGGGCCTTGGCGACGTATATGATTGCCAGCCAAGAACTCTTGCCTGCAGAAGAACGACCGTGGTTGGTTCGAAAACGCAGCCAGATTGCCGCTCTCGTCATGCGCGCGATCGATGCCCTTGCGGAGATATACGACGCTACTGGGAATACCGAAATGGCCTTGCAGTTTTGTGAGGAAGCAATCGCGCGTGACCCCCTTCACGAGATAGCGTACCGCCGGCTTATCGCACTGCACGCTGCTGCCGCAAACAACGCGGGCGTTGCGAGCAGCTATCAACGCTGTCTGCGTGCCCTGGACGGTCTGGGCTGCCGCCCATCGAATGCGACTGAGGATGCGTACCGGCGCGCGCTAACCGGTGCGCCATGAAATCCCTGATCAGCGCCACCACGTTCGGTCTCGCGATGATCGCTCTGGTCGGTTGCGGGCCGCGTTTCATATGTAGTTTGTGTGGTCTGCGTCCGCCTCCGCCGTTGCCGGAGTTCACCTACGTTGCCAATCAGGTGGAGGCATCTCGGCCTATAAGATCGACGCAACGACCGGCGCCCTCACAGCTGTGGCGGGCTCGCCATTCGCGGCGGGGAGCAGTCCCGATGGAGTGGCGGTCGATCATTCTGCCTATGTTGCGGTGGTTCTAGGTACACCGCATAACGACTTCGACACGCATTGATTCTAGCGAGGATACAATTCTCGCTCACGACGCTCAAGGCGGTGTGGTGCTGGGCGCATGCCGCATCCCAGGAATCAGGCCAAACTCTTGGGAGCTATCGGCTCCGAAACTCGACCGAGGGCCTAACTGCCGCTCGGAGAATCTCCCAGCCTCCGGACGTGGCCGTCATGCTTAGGATCATGGCTCTCCCGGTATTCTCGCTTGGCACTGCAAGCACGCCGGATGAACTCGCTCACCAGCGCAGTCGCTGCCTATGCGCAAACGCCAATACGATGACGTGACCACTGATAGCCTATGGTCCGCGATACATAAGATCGATGATGCGGAATATTTGCCCGCCCGGGAATCGAAAGTACTCGTGCGAGCTACCGGGGCGTCGAAAGCTGGAAAGGCCGGCCTCACGCAGTTTGGCGTGAACACCCACGACGTCACTCGCTCGAAATTCGATCCACGTCCCATTCGACTCCTCGGGTGCTTCCCTTGAGAACTCGACACTAAATCCACTGCCATCGGGGAATGGGACGAACGCGATTGGAAAACGAAGCCCAGAGTTCAGCTCGCGAACTTCGCAGCCGAGCACGTCTCGAACGAGCGCAATCAGCGCGTCTCGATGGTTAGGGCGCACGAGCAGATGCACGCGCGCCCCGAGCGAGGAGATCACGGTTCGGCTCTTCTTGCGAGTGCTTCTTGTGCAGGAGCGAATTGTGCACGATCGAAAAACAACTCAACTTTTGCGATCCGTCCGTCCTCAAACGTGAGCAACTCGATGCAAGGCACAGCGCCTGCCTGCGTGTTTGTCACGAAGTTGTAAAACACGCAAACTTGCTCAGCGTCGCCGAGAACGGTCCGAACCTCGTTGCCCTCCCAGATCGGCGCCATCCGCTTCAACCCAGCGATGAACGCGGGTGCGGAGTCGATTTTCATGAACGGGCCGTTAAATGACACCCTTGGCGAGAGAATAGCCTCGACAGCAGCATACTCCTTCAATCCCACCGCCTCTATGTAACGCGCGGCTAGCGACTTGAGATTTGAGCACGTCGTCTGCATAAATCTTGCCCTCCTTCAATCTATATGGGGAGGGTAATCGAACAGGTTGATAAAGTCAAGTTCATTGACAAGAAAATAAAGTGCTGTATAATTAGGGCCATGCGCTCTTACGGACAATTCTGTGCTCTCGCCAAGGCCCTCGATCTCATTGGGGATCGCTGGACGCTACTCATCGTGCGCGAGCTGATGGCACGTGGCCGAGCTCGTTACACCGAAATCCGCGCTGGACTCCCAGGCATTGCCTCGAACCTGCTTGCAGAACGCTTGCGTGAGCTTGAAATCACAGGGATCGTCGAACGAGAAGAAGCGCCGCCACCGGTCGCTACGGCGCTCTACTCTCTCACCGTACGCGGCCAGGCCTTGCGTCCGGTACTGCGAGAACTTGGGCGATGGGGCGCGCCACTGCTGGCGGAAGCGAGTTCCTCCGATGAAATCCGCGGCCATTGGATTGGCCTGCCCGCGGAGCTGTTTCTCCTCGACAAGGCGCCAAAGCGGCCCCCGGTCACGCTAGAGATTCGAACTGCCGAAGACGCTGTAACACTTCACATCGGAAAGGGAGCCGTTCGCTCGGCCATCGGCAGCGACGCCGCCGCTCCGGATGCGATTCTTGCTGGACCCGCTCCCGAAGTGGCAAGAGTTCTACTAGCGAATGAGCCTCTGGCCCGCGCGCGCAGACGTGGCGTTACATTCAAAGGCGACCTCAACGTGCTGTCGCGCCTTGGCCGCGCAGGCGGTAGTTAGGAACAACGTTCTCGCCTCCATGCGCGCCACGCTGCATGGCACTGCGAAGTCGCGATGCGCATCGCGCGTTGCGCTGAGAGCGCGTAGAGCCTTGGCGCTTTGCGCGCAGATGCCGGGATCGCTTCGCGCTTTTGCGCCGAGATCGCTAAGAGCTATGAGCTGAGATCGCGTAGCAGCCGCGTAGCTCTGCGCCCTTGCGTCGTCGATCGCCGAACGCTTAGGGTGCTATGGCTCAAAGGGGCTAAAAAGCCTCGCGGGGTGGGGGCGGCGTTTTGGGATCGCTTCCAAAACGGGCCCCCTGGCGGCCTGATCGCGCGGATGGCGAAGCACAAAGCACATAGCTGCGGGGTAACGCGAGGTGCCTGTCTCCAAGCTGCGAGGCAGCGTTGCGAGCCTCGCAAGGCGTCTTGGCGATCTAAGCGCTAAGCTCTACGCGATCGCGCAGCTGCGTAGCGCCGTGCAGCGTGGCGCGCATGGGGGCGAGGGGGCGCATTATCAGTGGGGCGCATGGTGCACGCGATAGCGCGCCTGATCGACAACCTCGTCCACGGCTGAGATAACGGCAGT
>DAHUYK010000069.1 GCA_027315245.1 Vulcanimicrobiota bacterium
GGCGACGATGCGGCCGCGATTGCGTGTGCGCAGCGCCAGATCGAGCACGTCCATCGCCGACGCTTCCGGAAGGTCGCGCAGAAAGCACATGATGAGGCGCGAGGTCGTGCCGAACTCGCGCTCGCCGTCGAGCAACGCCTGCACGAGGCCGTCGACGACGACGTCGAACGCGACCCCGCGCGCGAGGTGCGCTTGCGGATCGAAGAAGATCTCCGCGTGCCTGACGCATTGCGACGCTGCCCGGCGCAGATACGCGATCGCGAGATCGTAAAAGTCGCGCTCTGTTCGCAGGACGCTCATACCGGCATAGTAGACGTCGAGGAATGACTGGAGGTTTGTGAAGTCGTATGCAGCGCGTAACGCATCGACGCCCGAATACGGTAGCCGCACGCCGTTCCGCTCGGCAATTTCGAAGATCAACGCGGGCTCGAACGTGCCCTCGACGTGAACGTGCAACTCGGCCTTCGGTAAGGCATTGAGGTCAAGCATCTCGCGCCGCTTCGCGTGAGTGCTGCGCTCTCCCTCGACTCCCTTCGCTATGCGACGTGCTTGCTGAGCATCGAGCTGATCGTGTTCTCGGGCACATAGCCGACGATGCGATCGGCGATCTGGCCGCCTTTAAAGAGGATGAGGCAAGGAATACCGGAGACGCCGTAGTGCCCGGTGATGCTCGGGTTTTCGTCGGTGTTCAGCTTGACGAACTTCGCCTTGCCCGCGAACTTCTGCGAGACCTTCTCGACGACAGGAGCGAGCATCCGGCACGGGCCGCACCAGGGCGCCCAAAAATCCACCAGTACCGGCTCGGCGCTTTTGAGCACCTCGCTTTCGAACGTCGCTTGCGTCACTTCATCCACTGCACTCATGATCGTCCCTTACAACCATCGGCATCGGTGTCCTGGTTGCACGCAAGACGCCGCATCCTAGAGCTCGGTCTGCTGCGGCTCGCCCGTGATGTCGGTGATCTGCTTTGCCTGCTTGCCGAGATTCGTCACGGCGATGACCTCGGTGCCCTCTCCGAGACGCTGCAAGCGCACACCCTTGGCCGAGCGCCCTGTTTTGCGAATATCCGCGACCTTGAGGCGTATGACTTGATTTGCCGACGTGATCATGAGGATCTCGTCGTCGGAAGCGACCATGACTTGGTCGATGACGTGTCCAATGTCTTCGCGTTCCTTTGCGAACGCTTTGACGCCCTTTCCACCGCGCTGCGTGTGCCGGTAATCTTCGATGGGTGTGCGTTTCCCGAACGCTAGCGAGGTGACGAGCAGCACTTCGCGGCGGTGATCTTCGATGACGTCCATGGCGACGATTTCGTCGCCCTCCTCGAGCGTCATCGCTTTCACGCCGCGCGCATTGCGCCCCATGGGGCGTACGCCTCGTTCGTTGAAGTGCACTGCCATACCGCGTAGCGTACCGAGGATGATGTCGCGCGAACCGTTCGAGAGATCGACCGCGAGCAGTTCGTCGCCTTCGTCCAGGTTAAGGGCGATGAGCCCGCTGCGCCGCACGTTTGCAAACTCGCCAAGTTTCGTCTTCTTGATGACGCCCCGACGCGTGACCATAACGAGATACTTCTCGCCTTCGAACGTGTCGATGGGAAAGACCGCGCTCACTTCTTCTCCCGGCGGGAGCGTGAGCAGATTGACGAGCGCCGTGCCGCGCGCCTGCCTCGTCGTATCGGGAATCTCGTACGCGCGCAGCCGGTAGACGCGCCCCTTGTTCGTGAAGAACAAAACGTGATCGTGCGTCTTCGTCGTGAAGAAGTTGCGGACAATATCTTCACGTTTGAGGTTTGCGATTCCGATGACGCCGCGGCCGCCGCGATTCTGCGTGCGAAACGTGTCGACCGAGACCCGCTTGATGTATCCGCCTACCGTGTACGTGACCACGACGTCGGTGTTCGGAATGAGCTGCTCGACGGAAAACTCGTCTTCCGCTGGAAGAATCAGCGTGCGGCGCTCGTCGGCAAAGCGTTTCTTGAGGTCGAGCGTCTCGTTCTTCACGATCGCTGAGATTTTGCGCGGGCTGCCCAGAATGTCTTCGAGTTCGGCGATGGTCTTGATGATCTGCGCGTACTCGTCTTCGATCTTTTGGCGCTCGAGACCGGTAAGCGTGCGCAGACGCATGTCGACGATCGCCTGCGCTTGCACGTCGGAGAGCGAGAATCGCTTGGAAAGCCGCGTCTTCGCTTCGTCCGTCGTGCTGCTGGCACGAATGATCTCGATGACCTCGTCGATGTTGTCGAGGGCGATACGATAACCCTCGAGCAGGTGCGCCCGCTCCTTGGCTTTGGCGAGGTCATAGGCCGTTCGGCGGGTAACGACGTCTTTGCGATGCGCAACGAACGCTTCGAGAAACTGCTTGAGCGTGAGCACCCGCGGCTCGAGCGCGACGCTGCCGTTGGAGCGGCGGTCGCCCGTGGGCACGAGCGCGAGCATGTTGAAGCCGAAGCTCGCCTGCAGCGGCGTGTGGCGGAAGAGCTGATTGAGTACGACCTTCGGCGTCGCTGCGCGCTGCAGCTCGACGACGACGCGCATGCCCTTGCGGTTCGACTCGTCGTCGAGGCGGGCGATCCCGGTGATGCGCTTCTCGGCGTGCGCCTCCGCAATCGCCTCGACGATGCGATTCTTGTATATCTGGTACGGAATCTCGGTAATGACGATCTTGTGCCGCCCGCGATCTTCGATAATTTCGGCTTTGCCGCGAATCGTTACGGAACCGCGCCCGGTGCGATACGCTTCCCGTATGGCTTCCTGCCCAAGAATCGTTCCGCCGGTCGGGAAATCGGGGCCGGGGACGATCCGCAAGAGCGTATCGTCGTCGAGCGCGGGATCGTCGATCAACGCTGCAATGGCATCGCAAATCTCGCCGAGGTTGTGCGGCGGAATGTTCGTCGCCATCCCGACGGCGATGCCGCTCGAACCGTTGACGAGCAGTTGGGGCAGTCGCCCCGGCAGGACGCTCGGCTCGGTGCTCTGATTGTCGAAGTTGGGGACGAATCCGACGGTCTCTTTGTCGATGTCGGCGAGCATATCGAGTGCCAGCCGGGCGAGGCGTGCCTCGGTATAACGGTACGCCGCCGGCGGGTCCGGGTCGAGCGAACCGAAGTTTCCGTGACCGTCGATGAGCGGATAGCGTAGCGTGAACTCTTGCGCCATCCGTACGAGCGCGTCGTACACCGAGCCATCGCCGTGAGGGTGGTAGCTCTTGAGCACTTCGCCGATGATACCGGCGCATTTGCGATGCTGCTTGGAGGGATCGAATCCCATCTCGCGCATCGCGTAAAGGATTCGCCGCTGGACCGGCTTCAGACCGTCTCGCACGTCGGGCAACGCGCGCGCTGCGATAACGGACATGGCGTACGAGAGATAGCTCTCCCGCATCTCGTCTTCGACGTTGACCTGTTGTACGATATCGTTGTTCATGAAACCTGACGACCGTCTCTTCGACGCCGCGCTCGAACGCACTTGCACGACCGAAGCGGAATTCGACGCCGTGGCCGCCGAACTCGCCGTTACGCTCCGTCCCGGCGAGGTCGTCGCGCTCGACGGGCCGTTAGGCGCCGGTAAAACGGCCTTTGCGCGTGCGATCGTGCGTGCGCGGCACGACCGCGACGAAGGATCGAGCCCGACGTTTACGTTTCGTCACCGCTACGACGGCGATCCGCCGATCGAGCACCTCGACTTCTATCGCATTGAAAGCGCTCGGGACGCGCTCGAACTGGGGCTCGAGGACGCCTTTGCGGGCGACGCCGTCACGCTTGTCGAGTGGTGGCGCAACGCCGCATTTCTGCTACCCGCGCGACGCTGGGAGATCGAGATCGAAGGCGCCGGAGACGAGCCGCGACGGGTGCGGATGGTACCGCCGGCGCCGTGACGACGCTCGCGCTCGACGGCGCGCTCGGCGCGTTCAGCGCTGCGATAGCGCGTGACGGAGCGATTGCCGTACAACGCAGCGACGACGCGCACCGGGCGCTCGAGGGCGGGCTCGCCCTCGTCGCAACGGTCTTGCAAGAGGCCGGCGTCGCGGGTAACGAGGTCGAGCGCATTGCCGTCGGCATCGGTCCGGGAAGCTTTACGGGCGTACGTATCGCGCTGTCGTACGCAAAGGTGCTCGCGTTCGCGTGGCGCAGGCCGCTCGTCGCCATCTCATCGTACGATATCGTCGAAGGCGGGCGCGATGTGGGACGAGCGCTCGCAGTCGTTCGCGGGCGCCCGGACGTCGTCTGTGCGCGCCTTCGCGACGCGCGCTCCGTCGCCACGGCCTGTGGGGAGGCACCGACGGTCGTTGAGCGTCTGGTCGGCGGCGACATCCCTACGCTGACCCTCTTCGGCGACGCAGAGGACGTACGCGAAGCACTCGCCGAACGCGGTATCGTCGTGCAGTGTTTTCCGCCTCCGCCCAACGCCGCAGCAGTCGCCGCGCTGCTCGCACCGGCGACGCTTCCGGTGGCGAATCTGCACGGGGCGCGTCCCGACTACGGAGAACTGCCCGCCGTGACCGTACGGAGGAAGGGTTGAAACTCAATGTCGGCAGGCGCCATGATGCGCCGCTCGCGATCGAGCCGATGACGCAATCCGACGTCCCCGCGGTGATGCACATCGAGCGCGAAGCCTTTCCGACGCAGTGGCCGGCCGATGCCTTTTATAACGAACTGAACACGAACAAGCTCGCCCACTACTTTGTTGGACGCATGGAGGCTGAGATCGTTGCGTACGGCGGCATCTGGGCCATCCTCGAGGATGCGCACATCACGACGATCGCTGTGGCGGAGTTGCATCGCGGACGCGGCTACGGCGAGGCGATGCTCCTGCGACTCGTCGACGAGGCCATCACGCAGGGCGCTTCCTGGATGACGCTCGAGGTGCGCGAAAGCAATACCGTTGCGCAGGGGCTTTACCGCAAGTACGGCTTCACGACCGTGACGTCGCGCAAAGGGTACTACAGCGACAACGACGAGAGCGCTCTCATCATGTGGGCCGGGAATCTCAAGAGCGAACTCTACCGCCGGCGCATCGCCGCGCTGCGTGAGGCAGGCTGCGGACGCTGACATACCACAATGTCGCGCGTAGGGTGCGTGTCGAGATCGGTCAGGAACATCGCTACGCACACTGCGTGCGGGTCGCGCGCTGCGCCGAGCTTCTGGCAGCGTGCTACGGCGCCGACACGCGGAAGGCTCGCTTAGCCGGGCTGCTTCACGACATCGCGCGCCTCTACCCGCCGGCACGCTTGCTCGAGCAGTGCAAGCGGCGAGGGATGGCGATCGGCGAGGCGGAACGCGCCTCACCGGTGTTGCTCCACGCGCCGCTTGGCGCCGCATTGGCCGGCGAGCGGTTTGGCCTCGCGGACACGGAAATACTCTCCGCCATTGCGAAGCATACCCTTGCGGATGCGCATATGTCGCCGCTCGACTGCGCGGTCTATCTCGCGGACTCACTCGAGCCCGGGAGAAGCTTCGCGGAGCGTGAAGCCTTGTGGGAGCTGGCCCAGCACGACATGGCCGCGGGAATGCGCGCTACGCTCCAGTCGACGATCGGCTATCTGCACCGGCGGGGTTTGCCCGTCGCGCCGCAGTGCCTGGCCGCGGCGCGCGCATTCGGGGTAGAAGAATGAAGAGTAGAGGAAGTCGGAGGTCGTAACGCTGCCGGAACTCATGGATATCGTGCGCAACGCCGCACTCGACAAAAAGGGCGAGGACTTCGCGGCGATCGACGTTCGCGAGCGGACGATCCTCGCCGACGCGTTCGCCATCGTGAGCGGACGCTCGCGCATTCAAGTCCGGTCGATCGCCGAAGCCATCGCAAAAGCTGCCCAAGAATCGGGAGCCCCTCCGGTGCGCACCGAGGGCTATGCTGACGGAGGATGGATTCTCATCGATCTGGGAAGCGTCATCGTCCATGTGTTCACACCGGAGCAGCGCGCGTTCTACAACTTGGAGCGCCTGTGGTCTCCGCTGCCGCAGCGAACGGCGCAAAGCTCGTGAGCGTACGTCATGAAACGCGCTCGAAACGTGCGCGCCGGCAGCGCCTGCTCAAAGCGGGGGTTTGGGTCTTCCTCGTTCTCTTCGCCTTCAGCGTCGTCGGCGGCCTCATGTTCATCGTCGTAGCCGGCTCGCCCGCGCGCTAGCGAGCTCCCGGAAGGCGGTTGACGCAACATCCCTTAAGACTAGGGCATGCGACGTCTCATCTGTACCGTTGTTGTCGCGGCGTGCATTGCCACCATCGCTGCCGCACCCGCCTTGGCCATCCCGGCGAGCTACTTTGGTGGCTTGCACTATCGTCTCATCGGCCCGTTTCGCGGCGGTCGTGCGATCGCCGTCGCCGGCGTACCCGGTCAGCCCAATCACTTCTATTTCGGCGCCGTCGATGGCGGCGTCTGGGAATCGCACGATGCCGGCCGAACCTGGCGCCCCATCTTCGACAAGGAGAACGCCGCCTCGATCGGCGCGATTGCCGTCGCTCCCAGTGATCCGCGCGTCATCTACGTCGGCACCGGTGAAGCGGACATGCGTTCGGACATCGCGCAGGGAAACGGCGTCTACAAAAGCACCGATGGAGGACGCACGTGGACGCACGCGGGCCTCGACGACACACGACAGATCGGCAGCATCGTCGTCGATCCGCACGATGCGAACATCGTCTACGTCGCCGCACTCGGCCATCAATACGGCCCGAACACGCAGCGCGGTGTCTTCAAATCCAGCGACGGCGGGGCACACTGGACGAAGGTGCTCTATCTCAACGAGAACACGGGCGCGGTCGATCTCGCGATGAACCCGCACGATCCGAGCACGCTGCTTGCCGCGCTGTGGCAGACGCGCCGGCCCCCGTGGAGCGTCTACCCGCCGTCGAACGGCCCATCGAGCGGCCTGTACGTCACGCACGACGCAGGCGCGCACTGGTCGCACGTCACGAGCGGGCTCCCTCGTCATGTCGGCCGCATCGGCGTCAGTTTTTCACCAGTCGATCCGCAGCGTGCGTACGCCGTCGTCGATAGCGGTGCGCGCGCGGGAGGCATTTTTCGCTCCGACGACGGCGGAACATCGTGGCGGCGTACGAGCGCGCAAGTGCGCCTTTGGCAGCGAGGCTGGTACTTCGGCGGCATCACCGCCGACACGCAGAACGCAAATACCGTCTACGTCATGGATACTTCGATCTATCGCTCGACGGACGGAGGCGTCACCTTCACCGCCATCAAAGGCGATCCAACGGGTGATGATTTTCACGTGTTGTGGATCGATCCCAGCGACGACACGCGCATGATCCTTGGCAGCGATCAAGGCGTCGCGGTCAGTGTCGATGATGCTCGAACCTGGAGTTCTTGGTACAATCAGCCGACGGCGCAGCTCTATCACGTGAGCACCGACTCCCGGTTTCCGTACTGGGTCTACGCGGCGCAGCAAGACTCCGGTGCGGTCGCGATGCCGAGCACGGGCCGTTACAGCACGATGACGGCGCTGGACTTTCACCCCATCGATGCTGGCGGCGAGGATGGCTACATCTTCGCCGATCCGCTCCGCCCGGGGATGGTCTACGGCTCGGCTTCGAACTTCGCGGGCGGCGCCATCACCTACGAAAACGTTGCGACGGGCTGGGAACGCAACCTCGATCCCACCTTGGCGTATCCCGGACACACTTGGCGTGGCACATGGACGGTCGCGCTCGCCATCTCGGCGGTAGATCATGCGATCTACTTCGGAACGCAGGACGTCTTTCGATCGCGCGACGGCGGCAAGACGTGGCAGATCATCAGCCCCGACCTATCGCGCGCGCACACGCCACCGCTTCCGAATCTCGACGCGGTGACGCGCGCCGACGACAACGGTCTCACGCGGCACGGCGTCGTCTACGCGATCGCGCCGTCGCCGCTGGAGGCGAATACCGTTTGGGCGGGGACCGATGACGGCTACGTGTGGATCACGCACGACGGCGGCGCGCACTGGAGCAACGTCACGCCGAGCGGTGTGACCGCATGGAGCAAGATCGGCATCATCGACGCTTCGCATCTCGACGTGGGAACGGCGTATATTGCCGTCGACCGGCACCGTCTCGACGATAACGCGCCGTATATCTATCGCACCCATGACGGGGGCCACACATGGACGAAGATCGTTCGCGGCATCCCATATGGCGATTTCGTCAACGTCGTGCGCGCTGACCCCTATGTGCGCGGCCTGCTCTACGCGGGCACGGAGCGCGGCATGATGATCTCCTTCGACGACGGCGCCTCCTGGCAGTCGCTGCAGCTGAACCTTCCGGTGACCTCGGTGCGCGACATCGACGTGCATGGAAACGATCTCGTCATCGCGACGCACGGCCGCGGCATCTACATCCTCGACGACATGTCGCGCTTGAGGCACATGGGGGATGCGACGGCATCGCGGTCGGGCGCGTTTCTCTTCCCGATCGCCGACGCATATCGTTTGCGGCACATCGACTACAACGAGGGCACGCCGTTCCCGCCCGACGAGCCGCAGAGCAAGGACGCGCCGATCGGCGCGGTCATCGACTACGTCGTGCGGACCGCCGGAAGCGTCGGCATCGCGATCTACGACGAAAGCGGACATCTGTTGCGCTCGTGGTCGAGCGCGCGTCCGGCGCCGCGTGTCAACGCGATGCGCCTCGATTTCCCGCCGTCGTGGGCGACGAAGCATCCCGTTCCCAAGGCAACCGCCGGCGGACATCGATTCCTCTGGGACTTCCGCGTCTCCAACGATCGCGGGCCGCTCGTGCCTCCCGGGCGCTACGTCGTACGCCTCACGCACGGCGGCCGCACGTACACGCGAACCGTTACGGTCCTGCGCGATCCGCGCATCGCCGCGAGCGACGCCGACCTTCGTGCCCAATACGCTCTCGCGCAAGCGGTACGAGGGCGCCTGGCGCAAATCGCGACTGGAAAGCGGCAGACGAAAAATCCGCGCATTCTCGGTGCAGCGCCAGCCGGCAGCCCCGACAACTCGGTCGGCTCGCCGCCACACGACTTCGCGAGCCTCACGTCGTTACAAGGCGAGTTCGAGTCTCTCGAGCAGGCCGTCGAAAGCGCGGACGCCGCGCCGACGCCGGACATGCGCCGCGCATACGACGAGCTTTCAAGAACGCTCGCTCACACGCTGTCCGAGATCAAAGCGCGGTAACGTTCATCACGTCCCCGCGCGAACGCTGCTAGGCGACCGTCATCTCGAGCGTAGTGAGCGAAACGAGCGCATATGCAACTGTCATCTCGAGCGTAGTGAGCAAAGCGAACGCGCATGCGACTGTCATCTCGAGCGTAGTGAGCAAAGCGAACGCGCATGCGACTGTCATCTCGAGCGTAGTGAGCAAAGCGAACGCGCATGC